>JAGOPR010000004.1:0-25611 GCA_017991895.1 Minisyncoccota bacterium
TGAATTTTTTTATACGAAACCCCACGCCCCGTTTTTCCAGTCTGTTGTATCTTCCCCTCCTTTTCCAAAATCGAAAGATACCGCGTCGCCGTCGCGTCAGAAACATGCAAAAGTTTTTCTACATCATCATTCGTCACCGTAGCTTTTTTCACAAACAAACCCATCACCTTATCAAGTTTCTTTCTCTTGCGCGATTGAGTCATCGCCCATGCTTTAGTGAGAAGTGACCGCGACAAACTTGCAACAGTGACAACCTCAACTTGTTTTGGTATTTCCGTAACTTCTACTTGCTTCAACGGCTCAACTGTTGGAGCCAACGGCTCATCTACCGGTACTTGAGCCGTTGGGGTTTCAGAAACTGGCGGATTTTGGGGCTCTGGAGACAGTGAAATCGATGCCTCAGTTGAGGTTGGAATTTCAAGAACAGTCGTCTCGGCTTCTGGCGAAGCCGAGACGACTTCGGTTGATACTTCTCCTATAGATACTTCCTCCTCTGCCATATACCCAAATTATACCAAACTTGTCCGCCTTGGGCGGGATGGCCTTATCTATAGGGCTATTTTACTTGACTTTTACCACCCAATATGCTATAATATAACTTAGGCCTTTGCCCTTTAACAACTTGTTTTTGAGGTTATCAGAGTAGGGTCAGTTCCCTGTTCTGATAACCTCAAAAACAAAAAAAATGAAAAAGAATAGACTTATCCTTAAAGAACTTGAGGACTCGCTAATATTCTGGGAAGATTTATTTCTTTTAGTACGCTTGAGTCAAAAAGCTGTAATATCTAAAGATTTCAATCTTAAAGCGGTAATGTCTGCGTTCAGAATACTCCCCGACCTTAAAAAAATTAAACAGCCTGAACAGTTTCGCGCTCAATTGTATGGAAAAGAAGACATCAATCCTATTCGTTTTCTTCCCCCGCCCCCCGAAGATGCTGGGTGGCTAACTCCGATCGACTACGCACGAACAGCCCCAATTGATGCCGGTTCACTTGTTTTCTACCCATACGCAATCGCTAACTGGCTGAAGACAAAAAAAGTATTCCAAGTTGACCCAGGAATTATTCCCTTAGTTAATCCTGCAAAAGTAAGCATTCGTGATCTTTTTTCGCGTAAACACTTTCTCAGCCTTCTTCCCTGTGATTCATTCGTGATTTATTTCACGCAACCACTCGAAATTGAGCTGGAAAGCCTTCCGATTATTAAAAGATATAAATGCTGTATTGTTGTTAGGACGGGAAACCTAGTTGATACATTCTGGATTCCTGATGACGTAGAAATAAAATCACTGCAACAAGATGACCGAGATTTTATCGAAAAATTAATTAAGAACAAACATGTACGGGAACGTGAAATAAGAAGATTAAACGCATTGGCTGAAAGAATGAGTATGGGCGACGATATTAGAATTAAACCCACAGAAGAAGGTCCTCTTCAAATTACAACTGAGCCTGTGTATTTTACTTTAATGTCGTTCCATATTGATCAGCCTTATTCTTTTATGATGTCCGTTGGCGATCAAGATGGTCAGTGTGTAAAAATTTACAAAAACATCTTTGGTCTAAACCCTTCTCTTTATGAGGAAAAAAATGGAAAAATTAAAAAGCGACTCAACCTGCTTATCCCATCAACGCAGTTAGAGGCTATCCAAATCAAAGAAAGATTACGTTTCGAACGATTCTTCTTTGAATTCATAAATGGCTTCTGCTACGCGTTATCCGAGATAAAACCGAGGGTTACTGAACCTATTGAAAATGGAAAAGAAGGCGAAGGAAATGATTTCTCTTTAAGAATCCCTTGGAATGAAATCCCTATGACTCGGATTGAATATTTGTCAGAGGAAGGAAAGGGTGAAAAGTTAAAAATTTCCTACGGGTCTGGAGAAAAAAGTCCCCACATACGCAGGGGGCATTGGAGGCATTTAATTAAAAAAGACGGTACGACACAAAAAATTTGGATAGAACAGGTAACTGTTCGTGCAGATAAACTCGAAAAAGGTGAAGAGCTAAAAGGTAGCGTTACGACCATCAGACAAAAACGCATAGCCTAACAGTTGAGATTTAAATCAAATTATTTTCTAACAAAAATACAAAAACAGACCCGTTGATTCGGGTCTGTTATTTTTTATACTGAGGAATCCCATAACTTTCCAAGTCACTCCTTTCAACCAACGAGCTCATTTCCTCCCATTTGTGCCGATTGGGCTAAATTACTCGCTACTTGATATATCAGCAAAAAGTAGTAACCTGAAACAAAACAACGGTGGCTCCGCCGGTCAGGGCTAAATTATTAAGACTATGCAGTTTCCTTTAAGTTCATTGCTCGATTTTTTATCGAAACCAGAATCGTATTTTCTGGCAATTACGTTTGTATGCTTTTTAAAAGCTTCAGGCTTAATGACAAAACCGTACTACGAGAATGTAAAGTACGGTACTAACCCAAAAGACAAGAAGGCGGAGAATTTTGTAATCGCTGGAATTATTTCATTCGCATTCGGCGTAATAGCTATGATGCGGTATTTTAACAGTAACGGGCAAGTCGTTTATTTTGTAATGCTTTTTGCTTTAGCCTATACTTTAGCAATGCTACTTTATAAACGAAGAAGAATTTCCGTAAGATAACAGTCTTCAGCTTATTTAAGCGACAGGTGTCACCAACACCTGTCGTATTTTTATATCTTAGGTAGCGAGGTTTAACCTTGCTCACCCCCCCTCCACTTTAGTTTAGTAAAGTGGAGTCTCTTGGTTTAACCTGCCATACATTGTATTGACTTATCCCAAATATATTATAGTGTAACAATTAATAACATTTTTGAATTTAACCTTTTCTTTAACTTTATAATCAATTTGTCTTATGCGTTCATACTTAAGGTACCAACTGTACCTCAAAGGCGACCCCAGTGTGCAGAAAACACAGCTGGAAGAAATTATATTTATAATTCTCCACTTTTTCGAAAAGGAGAAGTGCATGACCAAAAAATGGGAAGATGCATTAAAAATGACCAAAAGCGATGTCATTGATTCCCTGACTCAGGCGATTGCTGACAAAAAATCCGTATTGAAAAAAGTTATTGCAATTCTTGTTGAATCAGAAATGCTGCAAAAAGTCCGCGTTGGCTTAGCTATGGACGAAACAAAAGAGAAGGGATTAAATGCAGTAATCGATAACCTACTACTCTACCCGTTCAAAAGCCAAAAAGGCGGAACTTTTGAAAGCGAGGACGAGCTGATAGAAAAACTGAAGGTGGTTTTAAAAACCGCAAACGAGCCTGAAGTAGCAATGACACTGGTTAATAACACAATCGGCTACTGCGTGATAACTGAAGATTCAAATAAAACGGTATTTAGTTTTGGGGAGGGAAACCCGACACTCACTTTGCGCAAAACTCCCCTATGGAAAATGATGAGCGTGTAAAATCCGTAAATAATAATGTAATCAGCTCGTAAACAGCAAAAGCTCGTTTACGAGCTTTTGTTTTACCCCCCCCCTTTTTTTTGTACATCGTGAGGTTTAGCCTCACGATGTAACAGAACAAATTTCAAGTTGCAAAACTTGACTTTTGCAGATTTATATGTATTATATATTCTGACTAGTATCTTTTAAATCTGCCTGTTTTACGGCGCAATGGACGCACGAGAGTGTTTCTATCGCGCCTTAAAACGACGGCTCCATAACAATGAAAAAGATACTATTCGCGCTTATATGCGCCACGATTATTGCCTGCAACCTCTTGAGTTGCAATGAAAGTACAGAGCAGGAAGATACAAGCCCTGCTGAATTTGTCTCCCATTACGAATTCCCTTGGGACAGCAGTTCATTTGCCATTTTTTACGATGACATTATGTATGGTGATTCGATGTCAATGCATAAGTATATTAAAGGCAAAAAAAGTAAAGAAAGTACCGCTAAAACTATCACAATCGCAACCAATTACCTTCCCTCACGAAATGTACAATCATCACCTCGCGGTACGAATGTACGCGACAAGTACTTCTCCACACCGGCGGTATTTTATGCTTTAGCGATTAAAACCTTAGAAAAAGGTTTGGGGACTGACTCGACTGCCAAACTTATCTACGAAGCTGTTCGATTCCGCATGCCAGAACCAGTTAAAAGAATTGACCGTGGCATGATGTATATGGATTACGATCATAGCGTAGATATTATTTCGCACACCTTAAATCTTTGTTCTAATAATTTACAGGACAAAATCAAAAGCGTGGTTCTAAATTCATTGCCCGAAGACCAAGATGCTTCGTGGATAAGGTATTACAAAGAACATTAAATAAGCTAGCTTAGCGTTTAAAAAACAAAATCAGCCACCTTAGAAAACCACCCGTTTTCTAAGGTGGTTTCTATTTGTATGTTAACAAGGAACCCCCTTACTCTGTTCGCATTGCTATTTCAAAATAATGATGCATAATCTGAGTCAATCAACTCACACAAAACTTAATAACCTATGGCATCGAAAATGAAATTATACGAAAGAGCAAGCGAACATGTCCTTTTTGCAGGCAACACCGCAAACAATAAGGAATCAGTCCTCGCCCACTTGAAAATCGCTCATAGTGCGCTTTTCAGTATTCAAGAAGAGAATTTGGCAAAAGACATTAGCGAGCTTTGCTCAAAAATTAGGCACGAGCCAAAATTCGATTACTCACCAGAATTTCATATTATAAATTTAAAAATTCTGGAAAAAACAAAGAAAAAATCACCAGTGAAAAAGACAAAACATCGCGACAGTCCACGATTCTCTGATCCGGTCGAAAATACTTCCGATGACACGGTACAAAGTCCCACAATGGAGATATTGCACCTTGGAAGAAAGTTGAATGAAATGACTAGGGGTAAAGTTACAATCATGTACCCCAAATGACTTAGTAAAAAAATTTTATCTTATCTTAAACCCCACCCTTTGCGGTGGGTTTAGTTTTTTTGCATATAAAAACGTGCATCGTTATCTTCCTTTGAGCAAGGAGCCCCCTTACGCAAAAGCCACACTAGTCGTCCTAAAATAGAATCGACCCGTCGGAATGTCCGCGGGTCAATTTTCATAAGGTTGGTATATTTATTTTCTATAGAAGATTCTCATTTTTCCTGTTGAGTCAGTTGAGGAGTACCTCTCTTTTTTGAAATCGGCAATTAGGGCATCGCCGTTTTTGTTCAGACAGATGTCTACAATTCCGGCATTCCGGACGTTGAATACATTGTGATGTCCACGCTCTTTTTTTAGCAAGGTCTGTCCCGCATCACTTAGGACAAACTCTGTTGCGCTCACTGCTTTTTCTAGCGGGTATAGCGCTTTCTTTAACCGTTTCTTTAATCGCCTAAAATTCGTCGTAGCTTCATAGTCTTTGTAGACATATTCGGCAACCCGAATTTTTTCATTCTTACTTGCAGACAAAAAGGCCATGTAGCTTCGGGTGCGAATAACGGGTAGTGTTCTCGGCAAATTATTTTCAGGCGTAGAAATTGCTTTCTGATTTTTTCCTGAATCCACCGACATTGTTACTCTTGGCGCAGTGTCCCCCTTGTATGTAATTACATTTACCGTCACGCTTCCAGTGACCGTTCCATTTATCACGACGTTCCCGTTAGCGTACTTCGCAGTTACGGATCCGTTCTCATGTGTGACTCGTTTTTTAGGCAGAGTATCCACCGGCAGTGCAGGTTGTTCGATTACTTTTTTTACGACAAGATGACTTTTCTTTTTTGTTCTAGGCGCAGAGTTTATAGGTGTCAACCTATAGGTTTTCCCCTTAAAAAGAATCTCTATCTTGTCAGGCTCTTGAGCCTGTTTCTCTTTCTGGGCAAAAAGTGGGGCCCAACAAAGAGATGTCATAGCGAGTGTAAGCACAATCTTCTTCATAAATTATACGTGTTTGGTTTGGTTTTCAATTTATTTTTTTCGCATGAACTATAATACATTTTGTTGATTTAGTCAAAGATTGGTGATAGTATCGGTGCCAATGCTTTCATTGAAAACGAAGTGATTAGAACAAGCAAATTTGAATAGATTTCCTTGTTTTAATCACTTCAAAAAAACAGCTATGAAACTGAAAAACAGAATAATGTATCGATATGGAAAACATCCGTCAGAGTATATATATGTGTATACTCCCGAAAGGTTAGTTGCTTCGACCAAAATATTTTTCCTTATCCATGGAGGATTTTGGAAAGAAAAATTTGATCTTAGCCTCATGGAAAAATTGGCCGAGTTTTTATTCGAGCTAAATCATATTGTGGTAAATGTAGAGTATCCCCGCGTTGGAGGTACGACATACCATCATGCAAGCGATGTAGTAAAGGGTATTTTTAAAGCATACGATTTTACAAACCGCTTCTATCCAGAGTTACCACGTATAGTAGTAGGACACTCTGCAGGTGGCCAGCTTGGAACACTTCTCGGTATGAGATCTGAACTTGAGGTGCTTCCAACTAAAGCTAAAAAAATCATTATGCCCAAAATGATTGTAAGCCTCGCAGGAGTACTTGACCTTTGGAGAGGATACGTCGACTTACTCTCTGATGACCATGATGCTGTATGGAATTTTATACACATGAACAGAAGCGGTACTCTATCGAAAAAAGATTTTGATTCCCTATCGCCTATGACCTACGAGCCCGAATGTGAAGTACATCTTATTCATGGGCATCATGATGTCGACGTACCAATAGATTATTCTCGCGCATTTCATCAAAAATGGAAAAACACTGGCAAAGTATTTTTCCACCCTGAACAAACCCATCATATGGGAATGATTCTTCCCCAAAAACCATTTTGGAGAGACTTAATTAAATACATTGACGAATAAATCCAAAACCCTTAAACAAAAAAGTAAAAGCCTTTTTGTTTAAGGGTTTTTACTTTGCCAAAATTGGCTACATTGACTTTTGCCTAAAAACTTGCAAAATGAAGATAAATTTAACCGTGCTCGCACATAAACAAATCTGAATATGAGAAATCCTAATTTATTTTGGATAGCTGTAGCTATCATTCTTGGCGCCGCGATATTACCGTGGCAGAAACACACTACGAAAGTAATCGCATACGTTGAAGCAAGCGCGTTATCTCAAGACCAGCAAAACCAGCTGGCAGAAACACCGCTATGTTTCCCAATGAAAACCTCGTCGGGAGATACAATATTTATTTTTGGCGAGAGTCTTAAAGGTTTTGAACCACCATTCAAGGCGACATGGTATCAAAGCCCGATTCACTTAACAAAAACAAAGTATTTTATCTCGCGATAAAATTACTCCATCATTTTAAAACCTTTAAACCCCCACCCTTTGCGGTGGGTTTAATTTTTACCTCGCAAGGACGGTCCTTGCGAGGTAGGCAAACAAAAACCGCCCAAACGAACGGACGATTCTCGTCATTCGTTTGGGCGGTGATATCAATCTTCAAGCCCTCTTTGCATTTCCAAAATAAAATCAATCTGAAATCCTCGTACATCTTCAGGTTCGGCATTTTCCTTAATAAAACGAAATACTGCGTTTATCCAAAATGCATACTCCCTCATCCCAAGTTCTTCAACATCCATTGGACAGTTAAAAATAGGAATAAGCTCCGGATAGCTCAACTTTTTTTGAATAATACTTGAATGAAATTCCCTACCGAGTTTAGTCATTCCAGTTTCCGCCAACAGTCCACAAAATCGATTTACTTCGTTTTGCAATTCGGCAACATACGCCTCACCTAAATACTTTTCTTCCACGCGAAACTCGAGCTCATATGCTTTGATTTCTTCTTCACCACGATTGTAGTCTTCAAAATCAAAAGTTCGATATTTACGCATGGCATGACTACCTTCGTGTAGCAAAAGCGCTCCTCTTGTAAACTCACTGCACGGCTGATAGTCGCGAACACAAAGCATGTCCCAATAGAAACAAGCTCTCATGTATGGCTGGTCGTGCAAGAAAAATCCAAGAAGATACTTGTTGCTTGTGTCTGTTGCCAGTGCAGGAATAAAAAGAACAGGGTACGGATTGTCATTTGTTTCAAGACGTTTCAATTTTTTTCCGTCCGGCATTACTGCTACCGATCTTGTAAGCATTTCATACACAGCAAAAGCTTCGCTGTCATTGGTTTTCTCACAAAGTACATAAAGCGCATTTAGCCACTTCTTCTTTGCTTCGAGGTGCAATTCTTCCTCGGTCTGCGCAACTGCTGTATATCCCATACACAGTGCGAAAATTAACAGAATACTATTTCTCATTATCAATAAACGTTTAGGTATGGTCAGGAATGATGTTTAGAAATTTTCTTCACACTACCACGAGATTGATACATGTCAAAACAAACAAAAATCGCCCAAACACGTTGGGCAACTTTTGTTGCCGTGTTGGGCGATGTTACATTACTTCTTCTTTTGCCTGCTTTTCTTCCTTTTCATCTGCAAACTTTGGCAGTGGCGATGCCTCAATTTCTGCTGCAAGCTTGTCTGCGCCTTCACCGGATAAGCCGTACTTTTTCTGTGCCGTTTGCACAATTTTTAGTGCTTCGTACTTTGAATCAAGCCGCGAACTTCCACGGACTTCACCTTTATCATCTTTAAAAAGAAGCCAGCCATGGTTATCTCCACATACACACATACGGAACATTGGTTCCTTGATATCATCTGCTGACGATATTTCGGGGAATGTAGCATGTATCGAGCTCCTCGAAGATACTTCGACCACAGTCACGCTAACGCCTGCGCCACCTAATGCTTCCATCAACATGTCGAGTAGTCCTCCTGTTTCGCTTTCCGACCTGTTTGGCAGGTCTTTAGCAGCCATCACTGCTTTTGAAATTTCATCGGCTTCTTCACCGGTGATTTTTTCTTTTACAATCATGCCCGGGATTGACCGCAGAACATGGTTTTTGCTGTCAAAAATTTCGCTTTCTTTTCCGTTTGCGAATTTAATGTGTGCTGTCTTGCCGTCTGCGCCAAGAATAAGCTGTGCTTGTTTGCTCATAACATTTCTGTTTTTTTGTTAGGAATTGGTTTTGGTTAAAAAAAGCTCAAGTGCCATAAAGCCTCTGAGCTTTTTTTAACCAAGAAAATTTATAGTATTATATACTTTTATGAGATTTTGTCAATACTATGAAATTTCCCTCCTCCTGCACCGAAAACCCCCGCTCGGCGTAAGCCGAGCGGGGGTTTCCTAGAAGCTAGAAGCTAGAAGCTGTTACTACGAAAGGTGCTTAGAAACGAGCTTTGTCATTTCAAACATGTTTACAACTTTCTTTCCACCAAATACTGCGAGCAAGTTTGCATCAGCATTGATATTGCGCTTGTTCTTTGGATCCTGAAGATCTGCCTTCTTGATGTATACCCAGAGAGCCTTTACCACTTCAGAGCGTGGCATAGGGCCCTTACCTACAACGAGTGCCAATTCATCACTGACCTTCATTGGTTTCATAAATGCAGAATTCGCTTTTTTCTCAGCCATATATTTTTACTTCTGATTACCTTAATAAAGTTAGTACCAGACCATTATACTAGATAGAGGCAATGTAAACTACTAGCTATCCCCTTATTGACTTATCTAGATTATCCAGCATAATCCGCGTCGTAAAGATCCATTTGGGCATCATAAGATGACTGTTCGGCTTTCATCTTTGCTTCTTGCGCCTTATCGCGTGCCGCTCCGAGCGATGCGAGTATTATAGATGCCAATATACCTAGCACCGCAATACCTACCACCACAAACATCACGATTATTAATGCCGTGCTATTCTTTTTCTTTTTTATCTCCTCAAGCTTAAATTTCTGCACATCTTCTTCGGTCAAGCTACTTGGTACGACAAGTGTTTTAGGCAAACGATCGTGCCATCCTACTGGATTTGCTTCAAATAAAAATGAGAATGGTTCAAATGGAATAAGGCGAGCAAATGAGCGTCCCAAAATTTGTGGAAATGTTGGCTTCTTTCCGTCGTAGCGCACAACTTTCGTTCCAGTAATCCATTTCGCTGGAGTTCTCTGCCAAATTGCTTCGAAGAAAATATAGTAGCCTACTGTGTACAAAATTCCGAGTATAACACTCGCACCAGTAGACTCTTCAAGACCGAGTGCTACAAATATTGCCATGAGTATCAAACCAAATACAAAAGTTCCAATCCAGTCCAAGAAATAGTTACCTATTCTCTTTCCTACGCTCGCTGGCATAAGTGGTATTCCTGTACTCGAAACAAGAGTGCTTGCACCAAGTGGCGTTGCCTCCCCGCACCCATTACAAAACTTCGCATCCTCAGCTACAGCCCCTCCGCATTTTTGGCAAAACATATATATAAAATTATTTACTATAAGTGCGTACCAATCCGACGACAATCCCGACTGGAATAAGCACAACTAAAACCATGATAATAATAGGCATCAAAACTTTTATTAAATCAAAAAATACGGATTCTCCACCGCCAAATGTTTGATGTAAAACATTTACCAATCCCCAAATCATAAGGACCGCAAAAAGAAGAATCGTCGGCCCGATAAAAAACTTTCTACTGCCACTTTTACTTTTCACTACTGCGGGTACATTTTGTTCCACCCCGCAACTCGTGCAAAATTTAATCCCGTCTTCTATCTTCACTCCACATTTCTGACAATACATATACTAGTAGCTTATAGTGCGTGGGTTAAATGTCAATCCTGTAGACATGCCGTGATACAATCCAAAGTATGGGTACTGAAATATACATCCTAGATCTTCTTGGCACTTTCACATTTGCCTTTTACGGCACCTACGTCGGCATTCGTCGAAAGTTTGATATTTTCGGAATTTTTGTCGTAGCATTCCTCACGGCCGTTGGTGGCGGAACTATTCGCGACGTACTACTTAAACAGACACCTGCCTACTTCAGCGACATGTATTACTTGCTTGCCCTCGTACTCGGAATTATTTTTTCTATCTTGTTATTTCCTAGATTCTCTAAAATAAATAAGTTCGCGCTAATCGTAGATGCTGTCGGTCTTGTCACATTCGCATTCATCGGTGCAAGTAGCGCGTATTATGCAGGACTCGGCGCATTCGGCATTATTTTCCTCGCCACAATCTCTGCCGTAGGTGGTGGTTTACTCCGCGATATTGCAATCGCTGAAACTCCACAAATTTTTTACAAAGATTTTTACGCCTCGCCCGCAATATTCCTCGGAATCTTGTATGTACT
This sequence comes from Minisyncoccota bacterium, assembly GCA_017991895.1. Lineage (GTDB taxonomy): Bacteria > Patescibacteriota > Minisyncoccia > Phycocordibacterales > UBA9973 > CAITQP01. Next base: position 11,153 of record JAGOPR010000004.1, read on the forward strand.
ATTTCAAAATTCCATCGGAAGCTCCCTCGTCGTATACGGCATAATACTTTCCGCGCTTATCCTTCGCCTCATAGCAATCTATTTCAAAATAGATCTCTGGGGTCCGTGGCGCAAAATTTAGTATAGTTATTTCGCTTTTTGTATTTTCTACTAACTACTTACTACTATTTACTAACTGCTCATATTACTGCATTTTGATAACATGACTCACAGTAAACAGTAAAAGATGCGGTGGGAGCAAAAGAAGTTTCAAATTCATTTCCGCATCCCTCGTTCATACACTTTCCATGCCAAAGTTTTCGTGGCGGTCTCATACTGAAGCGACGCATATATCTACAATCTGCGCAGTGGCGCGGAAGCGGAATATGTTCTCGTTTATAAAAAGCAAACTCGTCAGGAATAATATTGTAGTTTTTTGCACAACCCACACATTTAAAAATCTCCTTAAGAATTAGCTCATTTGTATCGGAAATCGTGTCCGGAATCTGCTCAGGCTGTATTGTTTCCTTGCCGTATGTTCCGGGCAAGTTGTCTTCCCATTGCCATCCTCGGGCAAGCGTCTCGTCTTTGGTCAAAGGCATATAAAAATTACCTTGAGTTTCGTTATAGGCAACAGGTGCAATCGATGGCGGAAAATATTCACCATACTCACCCGTTGTTTTCATATGCTCGACAATCCTTGTCTTGAGCTCGTCGAAGGATTCCTTTGTATACTTCTTATTAAGTATCATATACTCGCCTTTTTTCACCCCCACGCACCCAAAAACAAACTGACTATTCTGACAGCAGTCCGAATACATAATATCCATATTGTCATAACAAAGATGCAAAAACTGGCCGTTGGAAACACGCGTGCACCCGTGGAGTTCATAACAAAGCTCCATATTAAAGCCGGCATGATATATATCCATGCATGTTTTGAATGGTTGCGCTGAGTAAACATATTTTGAATCCTCGAGACCATCCGCATCAAAACACCCATGTGCATTTTTACTATTAAAAAGCATACTACCCGTGCTGTTTGCATTGCGTTCAGTCACGGCAAATTTATGAAAGGTTTTGTTTTGTACTAAATCCAAATACTCTTCTGCTAGTCTCTCACGCACAGCATATGAGGCAAGATTAATCTCTGCCATTCTTGCGTTATATTCTTCCTTTGTCAGTTGCTCATTGCGAAAAACATTTGTCTTGTTGCGTAAATTGCTCGACATAAAGCAGTCTGTACAGCCGTGGCAATCATAGCAATACAGCACATTTGAGCAGTCTTTAAGAAGAGCGCTCCACTGACACATATAGCTCTTTCTTGTATCTATCGCCTCCCATAGTCGCTCACCTGCATCATAGATATAACTGCAATCTACGCAATCGCGTGAGCGCATAATAAAACATGAGTAAAAAATATTTTCTCCACCAAAACAGGAAAACGAAAGATATGCGTTTTTATTATCTTGCGAGTGATGCGTGTATTCAGACTTAACACTATTTTTTGTAAGTAGTGCTATACGCGGTACATCATGTTGGAGTTCAGAAAATTGCTCGAAAAATGGGCGCGAGAAATCAAAGTCTCGTCCATAATCAGAAGAGTCCCATCCATCACCCCACCAGCATGGCGGACAATATACTTTATACTGCTTGTTTGGAGAATAAATAGTGACCGTACTCTTTCCACACAAATCACAATTCCTGCGGTAGAGCGTGCGCTCATTTCGCCAAGCATAGCGACGCTGTTGCCTACAATCCACACACCAAGTCGGCGGAGTAACTTTGATTTTTTCGTAAAAATCAAAATCCTCAGCTTCTATGTTGAAATTACTTTTGCAGTTCAAACAGTTTCGGGTTTCCATATCTATATATACTTTATCATTAATTGCCTCCGGACTAATGGAGTTCTGGTCTTTTATATACAGTCCCAGAATCCTTACCAGGCTTAATAAATGTAAGCACTACGATAGCTATTAAAATTATTATTACTATTATCATACCTAAATGGTACTATCGATTTGTAATACGTCAAAAATCCTGATTTAGTGTATCAAATATATGTTGATAAATAAGGCTTGATTTAATATATTATTGTTTGTCAGAAAAGTTGACATTTATGCCTAAAAAGCCTACAATAGATACATGCTAAATACCCTAGAAACATCGCTCGAAAAAATGGGGCTCACAGAAAAGGAGTCAAAAGTCTATATTTCTGCCCTTGAAATGGGTAAATTCTCCGTCCTCGCCCTCTCCGAGCGGACAGGCATCAAGCGCCCAACCTGCTATTTAATACTCGACGAGCTCATCAAAAAGGGGCTCATCTCCACTTTCCCAAAGGCCAAAAAGGTTTTGTATGTCGCCGAGCATCCAAACACCCTACTCAAAAATACGGCCGATGCATACGCGCTCGCCAAAAATCTGATGCCAGAGCTTCAAGCACTAATGGACACTCAATCTGAAAAACCATCACTCAAGGTATATACCGGAGAAAAAGGCGTGCAAGGAATATATGAAGATGTTCTTGATACTGGCGAAACATTCCGTTACATCGCATCGGTAAAAGATTTGACCAACGCAGTCGGCAAAGATTTTCTCGACGAATGGATCAAACGTCGCATTGCTAAAAAAATGTCTTCAATAAGTATCCGAGTAGAAGAAAGCGAGCTCGACTATCCCCTCTACGGAACAAAGGCGGGCAATTTGCGTGAGGTCCGCTACGCACCAAAGGGTTTTAAAATGCCGTACAGTATTTTTATTTATGGAAAAAAAGTTGCTTTCATGGCAACAAAAGAACAATTCGGATTTATAGTAGAGTCCGCCGACCTCTCCACCTCAATGCGAGCGTTGTTTGAAGTAGTTTGGAGTGTTTCTAAAGACTAACTTACTTCGGACTGATAGCAACTTTCACAATATATAATCTCTGGTCTCTCTGGAGCATAACTTGTTTCAAATTCATTTTCGCATCCTTCGTGCATACATTTTCGATGCCAAAGTTTCATTGGATTTCGAAACTGGAGGCGTTTCGCATGCCTGCAATTTGGGCAAAGGTGTGGCAGTGGAAGATTCATTCTGCGGTAAAAACTAAGTTCTTCTCCTACAATTTTGAACGCTTCAGTACATGAATCATTGCAAGTTCCTCCATGTTCACAGCCAATAATCTCGCTTACTATTGCGTCAGACACGCTCCCTATCTCCTCGGGTAAGTCATTCGCGTCAATCGTTATTTTATAATTACGCTTTTCCTGCTCGCGCCAAGGATATCCTTTTGCGAGAGCCTGTTCTTTTGTGAGTGGGAAAAATTCCTGCGCCGTTGTCTCGTTATATCCGAATGGACAAGTCTCTATAGGGAAAAATTCTCCATACTTATAGACCAAGCCGAGATTGTCGATATACGGATTCTCATTCATGTGAGCGATAATCTCCCCGCGCAATTTGAAGTATTCCTCTTTCGTGTATTGTTTATTGAATATACAGTATTGTTTCTTCTTCAGTCCCACACAACAAAAAAGATCTTTCGAGTTGATACAAAACATAGAATATTCCACGTTCTGACAATTCGTTATTACCCAGTGTGACATTCTGATATTTACATTCTGATCTCCAGATTGCAGTGTCTCATACAAGAGCGACGAGCTTTCTCCGAAAGAATTGTGGTCGTATGCATCTGTCATCTTCCCTGTTACAAAACTACAAAATCGAGAGTCTTCAATATTAAAACCAATAAAACAATCTCGAGCGTTTTTTGTGTCAGTTATATAATCCCCCGTCGAGTTCACAGTACGGATGCCATGCATGTATTTTTGAGGAAACTGTTTCCAAAGTGCTTCCGCTTTTTCCTGCGCAGATTCTATCTTGTGTTGAGACGACGGATACAGTTCTTTCATTTTCTCTTCATACTCTTCCTTGCTATATGGCTCGTTGAAAATATGATAACTCTTCTGTTTAAGATTTACACATCCGAAACAATTATTACATCCGACACAATTTTTCGAAAACAATACATTGTTACAGCTCGTGCAATCTACAGAAAAAAATGTGCTGTAACACTGATTGCAGTTGATCGTCTCATAGGAGAGCTCAATTTTATTTCCCATAAGATTATCCACGCTGTCCTTACTGTGGTTCACAAAACTGCCATAGATGAGATTTTCACCGTAGTCGCAGTATGTCATCATGTAACAATTCTTCAGCCATCCCACCATATTGGTATAGTCGGAATTCACCAGTGTTGTGTAAAGTCCATAAAGGTTCATTATCGGCACACGGTGGTACAAAGCATCAAGCTGAGTGAGAACATTTTGAGACGGATCAAAATCAACTTCATATTCCATACCATCCCAAGTATCACTCCACCAGCACGGCGAACAATACACATGAATTCCCGAATCTTCGGCAAATACAGAAATAATAGATTTGTCGCATTTTTCGCACATACGGCGGTGCAAAGTGCGCTCATTCCTTCGCGCCAGCCGACGAATAGCTCGACACTCTGGACAAAACGTCGGAGGCGGAACATCCATTTTTTTATAAAAGGAAAAATCATCTGTGTCGATGACAAAGTCGCTTTTACAATTTTGGCAATTTTTTGTTTCGTTTTGCATTTTCTACTATCTACTATCTACTAACTGCTCAAAGTACTTCCTTTTGGTAACATGATTCACAGAAAATAATCTCTGGTCGTTCTGGAGCATAACTTGTTTCAAATTCATTTTCGCATCCTTCGTGCATACATTTTCGATGCCAAAGCGCGAGTGGGGTTTTCATTTTTACACGACCGTAGTGGCGACAGTTTGGACAAAGTCTTGGTATTGGAAGCTTAAATCTACGATAAAATTGTAGCTCATCAGCGGTTATGCGAAATGCCGTCGCGCAGTGCTCATTACAAGCCCCGCCGTGTTCACAGCCAAGAGTTTGCTTTGTTATATCGTCAGTTACCTCCGCGATTGAGTCGGGTATAGATTCTGCTGGCATTGTAATTGAGTAATTCTTTTCCTCAGGCTCACGCCAACCAATTCCGCTCACAGTAGCCTCATCTTTTGTCATCGGGAAATAATCCTGAGCAATAGTCTCATTGTAAGCAAACGGCGAGTATTTCATCGGGAAAAATTCACCGTATTCCCCACTCGCGCGCATCGCTTCTTTTATTTGCCCCATAAGCGCTTCGTATTCTTCTTTTGAATACTGCTTGTTAAAAATACAATATGACTGGCTTCGAAGTCCCACACAAGCGAAAACATTATGACAATCAAAACAATTGTATGAATACTCAATGTCATTACCTCCCCAAATGTAACCTGAGAAATAAATACGTTGCCCAGAAACACTCATGACATCGTAAAACATTTCTGCTCCATGCCAGACAGTATTTCCATCCCAGCCGTCCTTACAGTTATCCCAAACACGGTAGCAATATTTCACATTCTCAACAGTATTTTTTATGGAAAAAGACTGGAAGCAATTTCGGCTATTCCAAATATCATCACCCGAAACATTTTCTGCATTTATTATCATCGCGTACTTGTGCGGGAATCCAAGCTTGAGCTCATTAAATCTCACGATTGCAGATTGCAAAGCAGAGTAACTTCCATTTTTGTACTCGGCAATTTGCTTCTGGTATTCCTCCTTTGTAAGTTGCTCATTGAACATCACATATTGCCCGCTTCGAAGTCCTACACAGCCAAAACAATCCGTGCAGTTGCGACAGTCGTATAAAAACATTGAGTCCACGGTACCTTCGCAATTTTGAGCAAATGCCGTTCTATTACATTTTTTACAGTCGATAAGTTCGTAACAATATTCGCTTTCGATGCCAAAGTGAATATCCATCGAGTTTTTTACGCGGGTAACGGAACCAAAAAGATATAGGCTGTCTTCAGACTCAACAGAGCTTGCACAGAAGTAGCAATTTTTTAAATCGCTAACATAATTGGTATATGGACTTCCCACCGTATTTTTTTGAATAAGATTTGGATGCGGAACATCTGCAAAGAGCTCGAAAAATTGTTCAAAGAACGGTCGAGAAAAATCAAAATCACGGCCATAATCAAGGGGGTTCCACGCATCACTTTTCCAATACCCTTCATCGTAGACCTTAAAAGGCATACTTGGATGATACATGGAAAGAATACTCTTCCCTGTTGCATCGCACGTACGCTTGTACCACGAACGCTCATTACGATATACAAGCCGTCGAATCAAACGACAGTGCGGACACATAGTCGGCGCCGGAACTTTAATTTTCTCGTAAAAAGACGCATCGTCTGTTTCAATTGAGAATTCCTTATTACAATTTCTGCACTGCCTCATTTCCATATATTTAAAGAATAGAATTATTTTTGTGTTTTAGCTATTTGCCAAAACACAAAATAATGGTAGAGTAAGTGCCTCATCAATGTTATTTGAAATGAAAAAAGTTATCGTAATTTTTACCGACAATGGCGTTTTGTCTCGCCACCAACTCCCTTCATTCAGTACGATATTAAATAATTATAAAGATATCAAAAGTGTTACCTGCCACGAACGATTCCTTGCTACCGCAACAGAGCTCATGGAAAACCATCCAGCAAAACCGGTAGTATCAAGCAACGTAATTTTCGGAAGGATCGATCCTCCAGAAATATCTGTCAGAGATTTTTTAGACGAGATTGTTCAAATTATTAATTTCATGAAAGAAATTATTGGATTTATAGAAGAACCTCAAAAAGAAATCGAGAACAAAACTTTTGTTATTTTTACCGATTGTGAAATCGGTAAATGGTTATTTGACCTACTGAAAATGAAGATGAAGACAATTGTTTATCCCGTAAACGGTGGTAAACCCAGCGACATGGCTGTATTTCATTCCATGTAAAAATTTATTTATAAAAAGAACGGCGCCAAATGGTGCCGTTCTATTTATTTATATTATTCTTCTTCCACTCCTCGATTTTTTTATGATCTCCAGAAAGTAGAACAGGCGGTACTTTGTACTTTTTCCCTTTATGCTCCAAAACTTCAGGTCGAGTATAAAATTCACTGGAAGAAACACGCTCCTCCTCAAGCGATTCAAATTTACCCAGTACCCCCTTTATCTGGCGAGCCATCGAGTCAATAAGTACCATAGCTGGTAGCTCTCCCCCAGTAAGCACATAATCGCCGATGGAAATTTCCTCAGCCTTAAGAATCTTCCCTACACGCGCATCAATCCCCTCATATCGTCCGCAGAGCATAATAATGTCAGTATATTTTTTTGCCGAAGTCTTTGCATACTCCGTAGTAAACTTTTCCCCACTCGGAGAAAAATTTATAATTTTGATTTTTGGATTTTGAATTTTCTTTTTACTCTTTTCTCTTTGCTTTTTTATTTTGCGCAGAACCGACTCTACTGCTTGTAGAGTCGGTTCTGCGCGTATTACCATGCCAGGTCCTCCACCATATGGCTTATCGTCCACAATCTGTGACACATTCCCGTCCGGCCAAACACGCTTGTATTTCTTGCCAGTTACAAATTTACGTGGGTTTACAAAAGCAACCTTAATACGTTTTTCCTTGATAGCCCGCCCAATAATAGACTCCTTGAGATAGGAATCGAATGCTTCAGGGAATAGTGTTATTACGTGAAAATTCATATATTACAACTTCCGGTTAGCGCATTTCTTTGTTAGCTTATAGCGTATAACAAAAACATGCAACTCAAAAACTCTAAACATCTTACGTCACCTGACGTAAGATGTTTAGAAAAATTACTTATTCATCACATCGCTCACAATCTTTCCATCTGCCATCATGATTGTACGATCAGCAAGCTTCGCATATTCCGGCTCGTGCGTAACCATGATTATAGTTTGACCTTCTTTATTTAAATCCAAAAATGTTTTTATTACTTGGTCAGAAGTTTCAGAGTCTAGGTTTGCAGTAGGCTCATCAGCAAAAATTATTTTTGGATCATGTGCAATTGCGCGAGCAATAGCCACACGCTGTTGCTGTCCTCCAGATAGCTGGCTCGGCAGGTTATTCATGCGGTCAATAAGCCCAACTCGCTCGAGAGCTTTCTTTGCCTTTTGCATAGCTACCTCATTCGAATGGCCCTGCATCAAAAGTGGCACCAATGTATTCTCAAGTGCTGTGAGTGAAGGCAAAATAGCATAGTCTTGGAATATATAACCGAGATCATTCAAACGTGTAGTAGTACGCTCGTTTTCAGAAACCGGTACCATGTCCACTCCATCAATAAGCACTTCCCCGCTCGTAGGCACATCGAGAAGTCCGAGCTGATACAAAAGTGTAGATTTTCCTGATCCAGACTTACCGGAGATTGTAAGAAACTGTCCTTCTGGAACAGAAAAAGTCAGCGAATCAAGCGCGACAATTTTCTGATCGCCTGAAATAAATATTTTGGTTAAATCTTTTGCTTTTATCATAGTGAGCTAGTTAGTAGATAGTAGTAAGTAGTTAGTAGAAAACCCTAACGCCCAAGAATAGCGGAAAGTGTATTCTGTTTGATAACAATCTTGGCTGGAATGTATCCTGCAATGATGGTAGTTACAAGAAGTATCGCTCCGCGAGCAATCGAACCTGGGAGTGTCGCCACAAGTATTCCGTCAGAAAACGGGAAGTTTATCGGGTTTGCCGCAAAATATGGCTTGATAAGAATAAACGTGAGCGCCATACCAATTGCAATTCCAAGTATCGCGTAGATAAATGCCTGATACATATATGAGTATAGTATCGCCTTTCGATTGATTCCAATTCCTTTCAAAATACCGATAAAACGTCGGCGTGTTATAGCATTTACGAATATCACGATGAAAATCGTAATCGAAGCGACGATAAGTCCAATACCCGAAATCGCATTACCCAAAATATTGAAAGTATTTTTAATGTCTTTTAGAAACTTAGGAAAAGCTTCCTCCGCTGTTTGCACTCGCGCATAATCACCTACTCCACTATCGAGCAAAAACTTTTTCGCAGCAGCAACATCTGTGTTTGGTAAAAGCTGAATTGCGATAGTTGAGGCATTCAAATCCGTACGCCCTGTCATCTTTCGTACTTCGCTACTTAGAGCAACCACAGAGGTATCAAACTCATCTACCTTCGATGAAAGTATTCCTTTCAAATAATATTCCTTAGAAGTATTGCCTGATGTCACACGAATGCGTGAGCCCACAGTCACATCCTTAAGTGTTTGAAATCCGGGAGCTTCAATCGGGGTAAATTCATACAACAAGTTTTTACCAATGAGAATACTATCTTGGTCGTCAGGCGTGAGATATGAGCCACGCATTATAAATTTTGATACACCAGAAAATTTCTCTTCCGCGATTGGATCAATTCCAAGAAATGATGCTCCGGCACCATCACGCTTCTCACCGGGCTTTATCGTTGTGCGATAGTTTGACTCAACGCGCACACTTCCACCGTATCGAACCGTATGATTCTTGTATCCAGGGATTGTTGTTACGATTTTCGCCACTTCTGGAGTCCGCTCGATATATGAGCGGTATATGTATGAAGAAATAACAATATCGCCGATGGCATACTTTTTCTGCGCGTCTTCAGAGCCCTGAATAAGCCCCACAAGAATTCCGGAGACAACGACAAGGTTTAGAAATGTAAAAGCCATCACAGCGACGATGAGCATCGTCGTCCATTTGTTGGCGCGTTTGATATCTCTCTTTGCGAGAAACCATCCCACTTTCACGTTTTGTGAAAATGAATTTTCTATTTTTGTTCTCTGTGACATACGAGACTTTTACTTTGTTACTACTGCAATTTTTTCTCCTGCCGATAGACCAGTAAGTACTTCGATAAGATTTCCATCTCCAAGCATACCGAGTGTAACTACTCGCGCCTCGTACTTATTTTTCTTTTCGTCAGTAATGACATTCACCGTAAAGCTACCGTCATCATTTGTTGTAATCCCCGCCTTAGGAATTGCGATCACATTCGGATGATCCCAAGCAGTGATAGTCATATTCGCATTCATTCCGGGACGTATCTGATATTTACCAGAAGTATCATTAATTGAAGCTTTTATGACATAGTTTGCAACGCCATCGGTTGTAGTTGAGGATGGGTCGATGTGAATGACGTTTCCAGAAAAATATACTTCAGGACCAAATGCATCAAGCGTCATCGAGACAGGGAGTCCAAAAGAAACTTTAGCAATACTCGTCTCGTTTATGTTTGCTTCTACATAAACATTGCCAACATCTTGTACCGATACAACTTTTTTCGTCGTATCAGCTCTCTCTCCAACCTTTGCATCCACATGAGCTACTGTTCCATTTGCTGGAGCACGAAGAACAGTTTTTTCGTATGAAGCTTTCGCGACACCCACTTCCGCTTCTGCAACACCAAGATCAGCAGGACGTGCAGATGCTTTTTTCAAATCCAAATCTGCTTTGGCTTTAATCACGGCGCTCTCTGCGCTAGCTATAGCACTATCTCGATTTTTTAGAGCGTTTTGATACGCATTGAAGTCCGTAATATAGTTTGAAGATTTTTTATTTGGAAGAAGCACCGTCCAAGTATTAGTTAAATTTGAGGCAATACTCGATGGGAATTTTATATACAAGCCTTTTGTACCGAGAGCAACTGGAACATTTGTATTTGCAAAACCCCCACCAGTTTCAATACCACCAATGTTAAACCCTGCTCCATTGCCTGTTTGGAATACATTTATTTTATATTCCCCTTCTGCTTCACCAGTATAAAAACCAGTAATCTCTGGATCGCTTCCAGTAGTACCAGACGTCAAAATTGGATCAAGGTCAGTATTTAGTAGTTCACGATGTGCATTTTCAACCAAAGTATCCTGTACTTTTTTTGTATTAAGAAGACTACTTTCAGCAGATACAAGCGAAGCTTGTGCTACCGCTACCTCTTCAGTCGAAGCACCTTCCTGTACCTTTCGATAATTCGCTTCTGCCGATTTAAGTGTCGCGTACTCGCTACTATTTTCGAGAGTTGCTAGCACCTGACCTTTCCAGACTTTATCACCCACTTTTACTGGAATACTTGAAATAAGTCCGCTAGTCGAAAAAGACAAACTCAAGTCTGTCTCTGACGTCACCTGTCCTGTCGCAAGAATTGTCTGCTTAAGATCTGCCTGTTTTATCTCAAGTGCAGTGATATTGGATTTTGGTTTGTGCGTAAAAATACCAAAAAGCACAAGCGCAAGTATTATACCTACTGCCCAAAAACGCTTAGGATGTTCACCATAATATGCTTTTACCGAATTAATTTTATTTTTCATTTGTATTTAAATATTATCATTTTAACGCTCAAAAACAATCTGCTTTCTATCACAGAAATTTAACCCGAGAAAACTAAAAAGAATTTATGAGCTTCGTCCTGCTCGTGCGCGATCAATATCAGTAAGATATTTTTTTCGCAATCGTACAAAGTGTGGAGTGATTTCAAGATATTCATCATCATTCATCACTTCAAGTCCACGTTCAATTGTGAGCTCCCATGCAGGATTAAGATACATCGCCTCATCACGTCCAGACGCACGCACGTTTGAAAGCGCCTTTCCTTTGATTGGGTTCACCTGCATTTCCTCACCCTTTGAAGTATTTCCTACCACCATTCCTTCGTATACTTCAGTGTTATGCACAATATACATCACACCGCGATCCTGAAGATTCCAGATAGAAAATCCTGCCGCCGCACCGGTAACCATGGAAATCATCGCGCCCACTTCTTTCTTTTTAATTTCACCTGCGTATGGTCGGAAGCCAATCACGCGTGCCGCAAGAATTCCCTCACCTTTCGTATCAATAACAAACTGGTTACGGTATCCAAGAAGTCCGCGAGTAGGAATCTCTACAAGAATACGCGTGATTCCATTTTTTTCCTGCATGTGTGTAAGGAGTCCACGGCGCTTTGTAAGAGTTTCAATTACAGAACCAGAAAATTCATTTGGTACATCTATTGTCGCTTCTTCAAACGGTTCGCATTTTTCTCCATCAATTTCTTTTATGATTACGCGTGGCTGACTCACCTGCATTTCAAATCCTTCACGTCGCATTTGTTCAAGAAGTACAGCAATGTGAAGCTCTCCGCGTCCTGATACTTGAAATGTTGCTTCAGAGTCAAAATCCACACGAAGTCCCACGTTGACCTCAAGCTCACGTTCAAGACGCTCGCGAATCTGGCGACTTGTAACAAATTTTCCGTCACGTCCGGCAAAAGGAGAATCGTTGACGAGGAATGAAAGTGTAATCGTTGGCTCATCAATTGAAATAGTTGGAAGCGGAGTGACAGAATCATTTCCTGCAATTGTCTCTCCAATGTATATATCAGAAATACCTGCGATGATTCCAATATCTCCAGACACTAGCTCAGATACTGCTTCACGTTTTTGTCCGATAAATGAAAAGAGCTTTGTTATTTTTGCAGTACGAGTTGTATCACCATGTTTTACAAATACAGTAGTGCCATCTTTGATTGTTCCGTCATACACACGTGCGATAGCAAGACGTCCGAGGAATGAGTCATATGCAAGGTTAAATGCTTGCGCAACAGCCGGTGCATTCACGTCGCGAGTAGCTGATGGCACGATTTCAAGAATCATATCTAGAAGCGGTGACAAATCTTTTGAATCATCAGTAAGCTCACGTTTTGCAATTCCCTGTCGTCCGATAGCGTATACAGTTTTGAAATCAATCTGCTCATCACTCGCACCAAGTTCAAGAAAGAGCTCGAGCACTTGTTCATGACATCGCGCTGGGTCAGCAGCTGGTTTGTCGATTTTGTTTACAACTACGATAGGCTTAAGTCCAAGTTCAAGAGATTTTTTCAAAACGAAACGTGTTTGTGGCATTGGACCTTCCTGCGCATCAACGAGAAGAAGCACTGTATCGATAGATCGAAGCACGCGCTCCACTTCAGAACCGAAGTCCGCGTGTCCGGGAGTGTCCACGATGTTGATTTTTACACCCTTATAGTTTAGTGAGCAGTTTTTTGAGTAAATAGTGATTCCACGCTCCTTTTCAAGATCATTTGAGTCCATCGAAGAAGCTGTCTCGTCCACAGCACCGGTAAACTTCAAAAGACCGTCAGTAAGAGTTGTCTTACCGTGGTCCACGTGAGCAATAATTGCAATATTTCGGATGTCAGCCATATATAAAAATGAAGCCCTTTCGGGCTGATTAGTGCTTCAATAATAACACTAATTCTAGAAATACACAAATGCAAAAGCTCACCGAGCTTTTGCTCGGTGAGCTTAAATAAAATGCTTACGTTTGAACAGGGTAAACTATGGCACTAGTGCCGTGAACTTTTGAATAACGCACTTCTCCATTTTCAAAATCTACAAATAATGTAGTAAATGACGGGAAATACGTATTTGGTATTCCAGCATTCCTAAGTATCTCCGACAATGGCCATTCAGGTGCGTGGTCAGTACCAATCGTTGCATATTTCGCTGTTTTGTATTTTTTCAAATGCTCAACTACTCCCTCCTTAAATTTAACAATCTGTTCAGAAGTAATATTTGTAAACATTTGACTCTGTACGCTTATGTACATCCCGAGCAACGAACCCAAGCTTGTACGGTCATCGGTAATTCCAGGTTCAACAACCGGATTTTGGAAAAAACCTGCCCACCAATCGGCTGCGGCATTCATGAGTATTTCTGGTTCAGTTTCATTCATTTTTAAAAGATTTAGATTTTTACTCTACAATAGATTTAGCAATTTGGCAATATGCAAAAGCTCACCGAGCTTTTGCTGGTGAGCTTAATAATTTTGCTGAAAATTCATCTATCTCGAGGCGATTGAAACATTGTTTTTAATGTAATAAGAAATCGTGTAATTCACGCTTCTTAATGCATCAATAACAAATGAATGAATACCGCTCATTGAAAGATAACCTTCGCTAACTACGTAATGCCCCTGAACAAGACATACGTACTGACTACGGTCCCCTTCAGTAGAAGTAACTGTAATTTTTTGAGTACTGCCATTCTTAAGAATGGTGGCATCAATAGTAATATCTGGCGTCACAACAAGAATATGGACACCATCTTTTTCATTTACTTTTTTCACCTTCAAATACTCTTCCGAGTCTAAAGTGTCAAAAATATTTGTGCTGGCCGCATAAACTAAACTTTCGAGGCCATCATCAATTTTTACCTGCTCGTTTGTAGAAAAAACAAATGAGTTTCTGGTGGTGTCTTCTTGGGCAAAAGTATTTGCCCACATTGCGATTACAGCTACAGCTGTGGTTGCGATTCTTTTCATACGCGTTTGTTGGTTGGTTTGGTTTAATAAATGGTTTTCAGAAACGCCATAAAGCCCCTCTGAAAACCATTCTCAAACGCAAAAACCTCCCTTTTTTAAGGTACAACCCAATTTATATGATAGCATATTTATATACTCTTGTCAATATGTACAGAACAGCATTTCGTTGTTAAATCCCCTTTAAAATAGGCACAAAAAAACCGCCAAAGCGGTTTTTTTGTGCCGAAAACTTGTCTGGTTGGATGCAAT
>JAGOPR010000004.1:25711-50414 GCA_017991895.1 Minisyncoccota bacterium
GCATATTTATATACTCTTGTCAATATGTACAGAACAGCATTTCGTTGTTAAATCCCCTTTAAAATAGGCACAAAAAAACCGCCAAAGCGGTTTTTTTGTGCCGAAAACTTGTCTGGTTGGATGCAATGCGTAGAGCTGGACTGAGAAGAATTTGTGAGCCGTACTTTCCGTACGGTGAACAAATTATCGAGGGAAGCTCAAGCAGTGTGCCAAGCCAGAAAGTTTTCAATTACATATTTTTTAGTTCTGCCATTGCTTCGTCGAATGAAGCCTCAACTCCTGCCGCCTTAGTTCCCCCTTCTGGTTCGTTGATCTTAAGGTTTACGCGAGAATTGTTCTTCATTCCGATAACGCGGAGAAGAGTTCGGATTGCCTTAGCTGTATTTCCTTGGCGACCGATAATCTTTCCCATATCCGCTGGAGAAACTGTTAGTTTTACAAGTACGCCCATTTCGTCTACTGTTCTTTCGATTTTTACATCGTTAGGATTGTCGACAAGTGCCTTCACTACATATTCTAGAAATTGTACATCTCCGTCCATATTATTCTATCTGAATTAGCTAAATATAATGTGCAGTAACTTCGACGAGACTGCATTAGGAAGTAGTATAACCGTACATGTATTTTCATGCAAACAAAAAAACATCTCATTACTGAGATGTTTTTTTGTTTATGCTGCTTTAAGTTCTTTTCGTTTCTTTGTTGGAGATTTTCGAGAGAGGACATTCACTTTCTTTCCAGTAAGCATGCCTTTTGTGATCAGGAAATTTCGAACTGTGTCTGAAGGCTGTGCGCCAACACTCATCCAGTGCTTGATGCGGTCATCCTGCATGGTCACCTCGCCCGACTTCGGGTTGTAGGCACCAAGAATTTCTTGGAATTTACCAGATTTTGCTGCGTTTTTGTGGTCAGTCAAAACGATGCGGAAATGCGCCTCGTTTTTGCGACCTATTCGTTGCATTCGGATCATTAACATATGTAACGGCTATCCTACCAGAAAGCCATAAAAAATCAAGTAATACGAGCCTACAAGGAAAAACAATGGTATTATGTCCATACAATATGCCTAAACCTCACCGAAAGGGACCCTCTAAGAATAGCCGACACGCGAAGAAGGATCATCACTCCCCGACCAGTAAAAAAACGTCTGGGGGCCATCACCCAACTCGACATAAAGATACCCATTCAAAATCAATTGAAGGCACTTTTATTGTGCTCGGTAAAGGTGGCGGTATTGTGAAATGCGAAGAATATAAAGACGGTATTCGTGTATACGAAGAAAATGTAAACATGGCACTTCACGGAGATGAGGTGAATGTAGAAGTTACCGGAAAGCGCCCCGCCCGCATATCGGGCGGGGCGCCTGAAACCGTCGGCCGTATTTCCAAAATCGTCCTTCGCACAAAAACAGAATTCACTGGCGTACTCGTAGAGAAAAACGGAAAATATTTTTTGAAGGCATCTGATCCAAAAATGTACGCCTCAATCGAAATACCAAAAGCGAAAATCGGAGAAGCAAAACACGGAGACCGCGTTTACGTTGCCATGGATTCTTGGAAGAATGCTCGCGTAAATCCAGAAGGCTCTGTTATAAAAGTATTAGGCAAACCGGGCGAACACGAAACTGAAATGGAAGCTATCGCGCTCGAGCGCGGATTTACTGAAGATTTTCAAGATGAAGTTCTAGCTGAAGCAAAAGTTATCGACGCTCGTGGAATAACAGAACAAGACTTGCGCGATCGCCGAGATTTCCGAAAAATTGTCACCTTCACAATCGACCCCTACGATGCAAAAGATTTTGACGACGCTATCTCAGTAGAGCAACTCGCAAACGGTGATACAGAAATCGGCATTCACATTGCCGATGTATCACATTATGTACAACTCAAAACAGAGCTCGACAAAGAAGCGCTCGAGCGCGGTACGTCTGTATATCTTGTTGATCGCACAATCCCCATGCTTCCACGCGTACTTTCAGACGATCTCTGTTCCCTGCTTCCAAATGTCGACCGCCTCACAATGAGTACTGTTGTAACATTTGGCGCCGACGGCGTAGAAAAAGGCGCGTGGTTTGGACCGACTGTCATCCACTCCGCACAGCGATTTACATATGAGTCTGCTCAGGAAGTTCTCGATGGTGCTCCACATAAATACAAAGAAGAGCTCATGACGGCCGCGCGCATAGCGCGCGGCCTCGGCAAACTCCGCGCCGAAGAAGGCGCGCTCGTTCTCGAACAAGAAGAAATAAAAGTACTCATTGACGAAACAGGCAAGCCAACAAAAATCGTAAAAAAAGTTCGCACAGAAAGCCACACTCTTATCGAAGAGCTCATGCTTCTTGCAAACCGACGCATTGCGGAATTTTTAGAACGTGGCGGAAAAAATAAAAAGATTCAAGATTCAAGAAGTAAGAATCAGGAAGATGATGGACATGCTGTCATCTACCGCACTCACGACCAGCCATCTCCAGAAAAAGCCGAGGACCTAGCATTTTTCATGCGCTCAATCGGCCATCCCATAACGCTCCGCAAAGACGGCTCCATTGATCCAAAGACACTCATCCCAGTACTCGCAAAACTAGAAAATGGCGACCTCAAGCAAACAGTTCTCACTTTCGTCATTCGTTCAATGGCAAAGGCAATTTACACTACAAAAAATATTGGACACTACGGTCTCCAATTCAAACACTACACACACTTCACTTCCCCTATCCGTCGTTACCCAGACCTCGTAATCCATCGCCTACTTCGCTATGCACTCGCAGGCCGTCCCGCACCCGCAAATATGCGTAAATCATACGAGCGTATTGCTAGACTCTGCTCAATGGCAGAAATCCGCGCCGCCGATGCTGAGCGTGAAAGTGTAAAATTCAAACTCACAGAATACATGGCAACAAAAGTCGGCCAAGAAATTACAGGCATGATAAGCGGCATTGCCGAATGGGGCATGTATGTGCGTGATAAAGAAACTACAGCTGAAGGGCTTGTCGGAATGCGCACACTTCCAAATGAAGCTTGGACACTCAATCCAAAGCTCGCCACACTTTCTGGTGGAACATCTGGAAAAGTATATCGAATCGGTGATACAATAAAAGTACGTGTAGTCAAAGCCGACCCCGAAAGGAGGCAAATTGACTATGAGTTAGTCTGAGATAAAAAATAGGCGGAATGAAATTCGTATTTTTCTAAGATACTATATTCTATATTTACTAACATACTGAAAAATGAAAAAATATCCAGACAAAAAAATCCTCCTCGCTCTTCTTTTTGTTGGCGCTTGCGCTAGCTTTATTGGTGCACGTCTTGAAGGCTACGGCCCTGTTGTTGCAGGAAAATTGGATATAAACACAGCTAGTGTTCTTGGTATACCAGTAGAACAAAATACGGAAGGTCTTACTCCTCTTACCCCACACACGCCTCCAGAAGTTACTGTCGGATTTGTCGGAGACATCATGATGGACCGTGGTGTAAAATACTCAGTTATGAAAAATTTTAGCGGAGACTACTCGATGCTTTTTGCCGATGCAGATTTTCTCAAAACTCCCGACATTATGTTCGGAAATCTCGAGGGTCCAGCCAGCGACAAAGGTTCTGACATACACAATCTGTATTCATTCCGCATGGATCCTGCTGTACTTCCCCTGCTCAAAGAAAAAGGATTCGATGTACTTTCACTCGCAAACAATCATATGGGAGATTGGACAGTAAAGGCTTTCATAGATACGCTAAATCGCGTTAAAGATACTGGAATCATTCCTTGTGGAGCGGGTATGAATAAAAAAGAAGCGGTACAACCTGCAGTATTAGAAAAAGATGGATACAAAATTGGATTTGTTTGCTTCACTGATGTCGGACCTACAGGACTCGCCGCAACTGAAACAAAAGCAGGACTCCTTCTCGCTTCTGATCCTGAATACGACACAATAATAAAAAACGCCTCTTCTCATGTAGATGCGCTCATCGTATCTTTCCACTGGGGTGTTGAATATAAAAAAGTACACAACACAAGACAAGAAGAGCTCGCAAAGCGTGCAATAGATGCTGGCGCAACAGCAGTCGCCGGACACCATCCTCACGTTTCGCAAGATATCGGAGAACACAAAGGGTCTCCAATATTTTATAGTTTCGGCAACTTCATTTTCGACCAGTCATTCTCTGAAGAAACAATGAAGGGACTTTTCGTAGCAACAACGCTCAAAGGAAAAGAAATCATCGACACAAAAGTACACCAAGTGGTCTTGGACAAAAACTTCGCTCCATCACTTGAAAACTAGTATATAAAATAAAGCGAGCCCGACAATTATCGGGCTCTTCATTTTCACAAATCAATCATCACATACTTTAATTGGCAGTAACTTCTTCCACTGTTTTGTTTTTTTTGACGTACTTTGTGTACCACTTCCCATCTGCATCATCAACATAAAGTTTCTTCTCCATACTTTTGTAATCAGTCTTTTTTAACAAATCCTGATCGAGAGAAAAAACCATAGCCGTAGCAGTCACAGAGGCAGCAATACCTAATACAGCAGAAATACCTGCAACTACCCATTGCGGAACAGAAGAAGGCACCATAGTTTGGAGCGAAAAGTAGGAAGTAAAGCCTACAGCAACCACAACAATTCCACCAACAATCAATACGTTTTTAAGATTACGTTTCATAATTGAAAAAAATTTTAAATGAGGTTAAGACGGTTTAAGAAAATGACAGGAGGTTATTGGGAATGCTACCACAATTGAAACGGATGTAAATAGACTCGATTTTGGGTAAAAAAGAAGTAGCCACCCGATGTGGATGGCTACTTGATAGATGTTTATAAAACATTAAATGCGTGCACTACCCTTTCTTCTGGGAAGGAGCATAAAAGTTTAACTCCATGTCCTGGCTACCGTCAGCATCAATATTGATATTGAGCTTTAAAGCAACCCCTTCCTGTAGAGCTTTGTCCACCAAAGCTGGCAAACCTGCCACAACTGCCGCAATCTGCGAACCTCCCGCCGTTACTGTTGCCTGTTCATTACGGGTCTCAATCTGCCGTACTGGTGCAACATAAATTGGTTCAACATTTGGCGTCAGCGTGAAAGTTATGCCATCAGCAGGGATACCATAGCCTGCGCGGATGTCATTACCACACTGCAATATGGAGAACGCATAAACAGGTTCGATAGCATCGTCAAGAAATACTGTTGCCCTGATTCCAGGGGTATTCCTTAGTACCATCAAACGCGGGTGATCTCCGTACCCTACTTCCTTTTGAACACCATGTGAATCGAGCGAACCATGCTCAATTAATGCAATGCGTACATTATGCCTCGGAAAATTCCGGTGAGCATTGTCAGTCATCACACTTAAGGCATTATCTTGATTCACCCCACCTGGATACATTGGGGGGCCTGCCAGAACTGGATCGTTTTGGCGGCGGCGTTCTTCTTCTTCTGCAACCCTGCGACGGCTTTCTGCTTCCTTACGTTCTGCTTCTTTTTTGCTGTAGGCAGAATTGAAGTAGTAAAAAATTAGCCCAAAAAGGATCACAATAGCAAGCATCGACAAAATTGCCCACAACCAGTTTGGAATCCCTGCGAAAGACTTGTCGTCCTTCATCGGAATTTTTCGTTCGTCCACGGCCTTTTGCCACGCAATTGCTTCGATAGCAGAGTCTGATGGTTCAGCCTGCTCAACCGTGTCATACGGGGTTCCGATGCCTATGACGGCATCATCATCCTGCATTCCGCCGATCGAATCGGCGATACCCCAGCGTGTTGCGCCATCCCACGCAACAATTAACTTTACCTTCCCACTATTGAAATAGATCGGAAAGGTCTCACCAATTGCTAATTCATCCGGATTGGCGGTTCCGGCCTTCTTACAGGATTCCGCGACTAAATTCGCGATTTCCGTGTTTGAAAGTTTTTTTACCGTCTGCGCGGACACGGTAAGAACGCTTGCGATTAAGCTCAGGGACGCAACGAACCCTACGATGATTTTTTTCATCACTTTAGTTTTATTGTTTTGCCTACTCTGGTCGGTTTTCAGCTTACCCGAGTGTGTTTTTTCACACCAACCAAACAACTAGATTAAATCTAAAATGGTCTCGTTGGTGTGGAAAAACGGCAAGTTTTCAAAGAATTAACTAGATGTATATTATATCATAGTAAACACCCCTTTGTCAAGGGGTGTTTACTGCTCTTTTGTCCTTGTTTTATAAGGCTTATTTGGCGATTTGTACCGCTTCGTCAAATTTTATTGAAAGCAGTTTTGAAGCGCCATCTATACTCATCGTAACCCCATAGAGCACCTGTGCTCGAGACATAGTTTCGCGGTTATGAGTAACGACGATAAGCTTTGAGTGTTTTGAAAGCATGTCGAGCATGTCGCCATATCTGCGTGAGTTGGCTTCGTCGAGCGCCGCATCTGTCTCATCGAGCACGAGAAATGGTGGTGGATTTACCTGACTCATCGCAAATAGAAGTGCGATAGATACAAGCGAGCGCTCACCTCCTGAGAGCATATTTAGGTCGCGCACCTTTTTGTGCGGAAGCGTGACATTGATTTCAATTCCATGCTCGAGTGGTAGAGACTCGTCCCCTTCCTCGTCATCCTCACGTACTCGTCGGTGTTCTACGATGATAGAAAGAAATGCCGATCCACCATTAAACATCTGTTTGAAAAATTCGCTAAACTGCGTATTTATTTTTTCTATTCCCTCTTTAAAAGTACGCTCGATAGTATCCCGAAGCTCGCTTATAAGTGCACGGAGACTTGTGATACTTGTCTCAAGATCGACAAGTTCGCGCGAAAGAAAGGCATCACGACTTTGTGTGTCTTCAAATTCTTTAAGTATTTCCGCTCCGCTCGCTGCTCCCACATCTTCCAATTTTATTTTTATACGCTCAACTCTGCGGTGTAATGTTTCGCGTTCAGCCGATTTTTCCGGAGTGTCTTCCTCAGCGTGAGATCGATTGATTGCCTGCATAAGTATTCCAAGAAGAGCTTCAGCTTCTTTTATCTCTTCTTCAAGTACCATTTTTCTTCGAGTAATATTTTCTCGGCGAAGCGCACATTCACGCACTTGCCCTTCGAGCGTCGCGCGACGTGCGACGCCTGCGTATGAGCTACGTTCGTTTTCGCGTATTTCGGCTTCAGTTTTTGTTATTTTTTCTTTTATTGAAATAGCCTCATTTCGAATTTGTTCGATGACAGAATCAATTCCTTTCAGTCGTGACTCAAGCGTAGCTCGCTCTTGCTCTATAGCATCACGCACGCCACTTGAATCTATCTCCCTTGTCTTTCCTTCAAGCGACTCTGTGAATGACTGCACTTTTCTGCGCATTGAAGAAAGCGCTCCGCGTATTCCATCCAAATCACCAATAGTAGTAACTGTATCGATTGCCTCAATAATCTCAGCGCAAAGCGACTTTACTTGCTCCGCCCCGACGCTCGTCGCTCCCTCCGTGACTTCTACTGTTGCGAGAGCATCCAGCTTTCCTTCAATACGTCCAAGAGTACGTCCGAGATCATCACGTTCGCGAAATAGGCGTGATTGTTCAGATTCCTTTGTGCGGAGCTCGTTTACGAGCTCAGTGCGCTCCCCTTCAAATTTATTTGATTGCACGTTTGAAACTACATCCTCGATGCCTGAAAGTTCTTGTCGAATTTTTTGTTCTTCGCCATCCAAATGTTTTTCAGAAAAATTAACTGCATTCGATTCCTTTGTCGCGTACTCATAAAAAAGTCCTGCAAATTCATGTCGCAATTCCTCCGCCATTTTTATCTTCTCAACTTGCTTCCCGAGAAATGTAAGGTGCGGAGCAAGCTCACGACGAAGCGACTGCACTTCCTTCATGTTCGCCATTGTCTTTTCAAGCTTGCGTTCGCTGTCGCGAATACGTGTCTGGTATACCTTAAGCCCCAAAGCCTCTTCCACCATTCCGCGACGGTCTTTCGGGCTTGCAGTAAGCAAGCGGTCTGCTTCACCTTGGGAAATGATATGGTGACCTGATGCTCCAATATTCACCGAACCCAAAAGCTCAGTGATATCTTTCAAGCGCACATTCGTGCCGTTTATAAAATAGTTTGAACCACCGTCGGATGCAACTTCACGCCCGAGCGTGATTTCATCGAAAGATAGATCGGATATTTCCCCACTCGAGCTTGAAAAAGCAAACTTACGATCATGATTGTCGAAAGAGATTGCCACACGCGCCTTTGAGCCAGCGCCAAGTAGCTTCGAACCCTTCCAAATAAGGTCACCCCCGCCCTTTCCGCGAAGTGACTTCATCGACTGTTCACCAAGTACGAAACGAATAGACTCAACCACATTGGATTTTCCAGACCCGTTCGGTCCGACAATAGCCGTCACTGGCGTATCAAAAGACAGCGTAGTTTTCTTCGCAAATGATTTAAACCCACTGATTTCGATCTTTTTTAGCATGAGTATATTTTCGGTTCAGTATATTTCAGCAATCCAAGTATAAATATAACACTTTTTTCGTATTCTTACAGCTCGAGTCCGATCACGTCAAAAAGTGAAGTCTAAATCAAGATAAAGAATATATTAACATCTTACGTCACCTGACGTGAGATGTTAATATATTGCTATATGGTTGATTATTGGGAATATCATACACTTACCGACACTATCATCGCATTTCTTACTAGTGCGCGAAGCACACGCGAGTTCCATAGAATATTACGAGAACGCGGAAAGACACGTTATAAGGCTGCGAGTGTAAATAGCACCTTAACTCGACTAAAAAATAAAAAGTATATCGAAAAAACGGAAGCAGGTTGGCAGCTCACCGAGATAGGAAAGAAAATAAGTAAAAGGGAAAATATTTTTGACTATATCCCCTCACCCTTCAAAAATGATGACATTAAAAATTGCATCGTTTCTTTCGATATTCCAGTAAAAGACAGAATCAAGCGTGACTGGCTTCGCGGTCAACTAAAACTTTTTAATTATGTAATGCTTCAGCAAAGTCTCTGGCTCGGCCCAGGGCCACTTCCAAAAGAATTTTCTGAACGCATTAAAAAGCTAGGAATAAAAGACAAAGTTAAAATTTTTGTTGTACAAAAGTAGCACCAGAGACAACTCGCATTTTTTCGCCTATCTCTTCTAAACATCTTACGTCACCTGACGTAAGATGTTTAGAAGATAAAAAAGCTCAGTTTAATGTACGTCACAAAAAACAAAGAAAACTAGTCGAGCCACTTCTTGGCTTCGATTGCCGCGCGTGCTGCGTCTTGCTCAGCTTCTTGTTTTGAATGTCCTTTTCCTTCTGCGACTTTCTCCTCTCCAAAGAAAATCCCGATTGTAAAATGCTTGTCATGGTCTGGACCAGTTTCCTTTAGCACCTTATAGCTCGGGGTAACGCCTACAAATTCCTGCGCTTTTTCTTGCACAAGAGATTTTGAGTCGCGCCACAATTTTTTCTTTACTACGTCAGAAGCGCGCTTGTGCAGGAAACGGTCGATAAATCCTTCGGCAACTTTGTAACCTTGGTCGAGATATATTGCACCGATAAGTGCTTCGATGGCATTTGCGAGTATGTAAAGACGTGCCTTGCCAGTATCTTTTGCTTCACCGCGTGAAAGAAAAAGATATTCATTCATGCCTACTTCATTTGCAAATTCAGCCATCGTGTTTGCATTTACGAGAGCTGCACGATATGAAGTGAGTTCTCCCTCTGGAGATTCAGGATATGCTTTGTATAGAAAGTCTGTTACTGCAAGCTCGAGCACTGCATCACCGAGAAATTCTAAGCGTTCGTTGTGCTCAAAACCAGTGTTAGGGTTTTCATTCAAAAAGGAACGGTGAATAAAAGCTTGCGTAAGCAAGTCTTTATTTTTAAAAGTCACTCCAATAAGAGATTCAAATTCGTTCCAGTCTCGGGAAATTTTTTCAGTCATATGTGCAGATTTAAGATTAGAGATTTAAGTTAAAACAAAACTAATTTGCTGGCTCGTCTCCGGCGCCTCCTCCTGTAAGCTGGCTAATAGCATTTGCCATGTAGCCTGTCACATCATCATACATTTTGAGTTCAGACATTTCAGCAACAGAGAACCATCGTGCATCGTCGAGACCACCAGAATCATTTTTAAGTGTAACAGGAACATATGGCGACTCTCCGAGGAAAAAAGTAACATGCTTCTTGATTTTGCCCTTCTCAGGATGCGAAGCAATGTATTCGCTCTCGCCAACTTTGCCTTTAATTTCGATATCAAGATTGATTTCTTCTTTCACTTCTCGAACAGCCCCCTCTTCTGGTGATTCACCTTCATCAACTCCACCCTTTGAAAGTGTCCAGTAGCCGAATATGTCGTGCACAAGTGCAAAGTAAAGTTCTTCGCCTTTCCATGCGTATACAAGAGCTCCGGCTTTCTGCTCAATCGGAATATTTGTGAGGTCTACCTGCTCAAATTTTCTCTGACGCTTCGAGGTCTGATCTTTACCGGGCTCGCCTATCTCCTTGTACACAGCGCCAAGCACTCCGTTTACAAAGCGTGATGAGCTATCTCCTCCAAATGTTTTCGCGAGCTCGATAGATTCGTTGATTGCAACTTTTGGTGGCACTTCATTGTGATCTCCAAAAAGAAGCTCACCGAGACCCATACGAAGAATATTTCGGTCGACAGCATTTATCTTTTGAATTGGCCACTCAGGCGCAGCCTTTTCAATGATTTGGTCGATGATTTCTCGCTTCTCTATAACATAGCCAAGAATCTTCTCCATAAACTTTAGGTCTTCATTGCCGGGCGCAAATTCACCCTCGTTGCGCGCGAGCATGTCTGTAATCCCCTCGTTTGGGTAGCCTTTAAAATCCCATTCGAAGAGGGTTTGGAGAACTATTGAGCGTGAAAGGTGCCTGTTTGCCATGAGAGCAGTTGCTAGTGGCTACTTTCTAAATCATAGAAATTAATCACTAATCACCAGAACAAAACCGTATGCTTATTTAGCCTTTTTAGCTGTCGCCTTCTTTTTTGCCACCTTTTTCTCGACTTTCTTTACTACGTCGATAACTTTACGATCACGATAGTAACCGCAAGATGCGCAAACTGTATGAGGCGGTCGAAGAGTACCACAGTGCGAGCACTTAGAAAAACTCGCGCTCTTGAGAGCGTGGTGGCTACGGCGATTTGCCGTATGTGCACGTGTGTGACGCATTCGAATAACCATACGGGGGTTATAGTAGCACTTTCCTTAAAAAATGCAACAGTTACAATCTGAATTAAAATCCACAACAATCTCTAAAAATATACAGTATGAGTAGGATCCCCCCTCCATAAAGAATTCCCAAAATTCCAACAATTTCAAACAAAGTCCAAACCCACTTTTTAGTTTCAGCTTGTTTGCGATTTTTATGGTTGAGGTAGGTAAGAACTAAACCGCCTAGCAATACTAAAACTAGTATCTCATGTTGGATAGATTCAACGATTCTTATATCAGATTGATTTATTCGCAACCAGTAAAGTGGGGAAATAATGAAGCAAACAATTACGAGAATATTTACGGTTAATTTTCTGAATATCATATACAAATATATTATCATCTAATAAATTTTCTCCCAATAAAAACCAATCCGCCTAAACCAAGAATGCTCGCTAAAATTGCCTTTGTTCCAAAATTGATATTACTACCAGACGCCGAAGCACTAAGCGGTATGACATTATTCTCAGGTGCATCTTGCTTACCCTTACTCAATAAATTCTCTGTCTTTTCTTCAGGTAAAGTTTCAAATACAATACTTTTGAAAATTTCCTGTGGCGCATCTATTTTAGTGTCATTTTCTTTCACTAAAATTTGCTCTGGTGGTTCAATCTCTTTCTCCTTATCCTCAATAGGTGGAGGTACGTATAAAAAGCTTCCTCCGCCCGACTTCGGAGCTTCTTCCGCAGGTAAATCTACCGGATTAAATTCCGAGGCGTCTTCTGCATTTAAAGTAAAATCTGGGTACAAAGTTTTATCATGAGTTGTGTCCCCGTCCGTATCGATTGAAAGCGTGGTCGTACCTAGAAGATTTACAATTCCTGATAGCGAGGTTGAAACAGGAATATTTTTAAATACTTTCATTCCTGTCATTAAATTATTTCCAATACTCGCATCGGTTAGAGTAAACGTGCCTTCGCCGGTTCCCTTGATTGATACTGTATACACCTGTCCATCATCTTCCGGTAAGTATACAAACTTATGATCGCCCATGACCTCATATGAAGCATTCGGAATCTTATTTTCAATGCTGTTTGTTTCGGTGCTAAATCCAGAGTGATTACCATCTTCATCGGTAACATCTATCGAAAGCGGACTATATATTGAAATTATTCTCCCATTCAAACCACATTTTGAAATATCCTGAGTAATCAAATCTTTCCCATCTTCATCCATGGTCGAGAGAGCACTTCCAGTCAAAATATTCAGTATTTGTTGGCGCGTGCCTTCTTGAGACATCATTTCAGCGTGACTCGCCTTTAATGCGTAATATTTATTTTCTGGATTTATCGGCAAAAGAGTACTACTCCCAAATGGTACCGTTCCATCACCGTCTACTTGTATTGGAGAGTTAAATGATGTGCCTAAAATGGTTCTTGTTCTTACTTCGACAATTGCTCCAATAGTTCCAGCCTTACAGCCATTTATCGCATACAAATCAACACCGGCATTTCTCATGTCGTACATATCAAAATCTCGAGAATGGAGATTGTGGGCGTTTAAAAAAGCAGTGCGATTCAAACCATAATCTTCTAGTAAATAATCCTTTGTTTCCTCAAAGTCCAAAACTCGACTGCGGAAAGCAGAAGAAACCTGCTCTATTATTTTTACGTAGCCCCTATTTACATCATAGTAAAACTCACTTGGTGAAAGGTCATAAACCACGGGCAAATTCTTTGCAATCTTTTTCATTTCACTTTGAGCAAGTACCATTACTCCAAATGAATCTCCCTCGACTAATGCCTTTATCGCTTTCGGTGCTCCAGCGTTTGGAACACCAACAAAAACCGCTTTCCCAACATGATGGGAGGTCTCGTTTTCTTTTATGTACTTTTTTATAAGTAGCCCTCCTGTACTATGTGCGACTATATCCAAATCCTCGCTTCCTGTTTGAAGTAAAATATCCTCAATTTTTTGCTTTAGGCTGGCTACATTTCCGTCATTTACTCCATATCGCCAATCATATGGAAAAAGAAATAAATCTTCATTCTCGATATAACCCTGTGATACCAATTGAGTTATAATACCTTCACTATAATTAAAAAGTACAAAATCTTCGCTCACAGATTTTCTCCTTATCACCTCCCCCAAAACCAAAGTGTCGTCAACAGGCTCCAACCCAGAATTGAACTGCAAGGGATCCATAAACTGGTCACCAATATCCGTAAGATTGTGTGCAATATCCAGCCACAATTTAAGTGGTCCATCATCTGTTGGTTTAATTATTTCCGTTCCCAAAACTCCGGGAACAATCAAAACGGGGGTTCTCCTTGAAGCATTCGGGTCACGTCTCATCCATGGGAAAACGATGACTCCATCAGAAACTGGATTGCCAATTCCTTCAGGATTATTTACTTCATTATATGGACCAGACCTGTCTCCCCACCAGTTGTTTACAAAGTTATATGTACCACTTGTTTCAATAATGACTCCAGAGGTATTTCCATAAATACTATTATTTGTTATATCAAAATCAGCAAAGCTACTATGCAGAAAACCTTTTTCATTCGCAGTAATTAGTGAGTCACGAAATTTTAAATTACTATTTGCATACTCTTCTGTCCCAAAAGTAATTATTCCGGCTTCGGTAAAATTTTTAATAGTAGTTCGTGTTAAATCAACCATTGCATGATTAAACGCAACTATTCCTTGTATACCACTATCTACGGCAAGGTCTTCTGCTGTAAATTCAGCGTCATTAAAAATAGTAACCGCGCTATTTATAGTATTTGAAATAGTACTATCATGCATTTCCACCCTACCTCCGTTAAAAACGACAACAGGTTCCCACCCACTATCAAATGTACTGTTTTCGATTGTAAAAGTAGAATCATTAAATACCGTAACCCCACCTCTTCCGAAATTTGAAATTGTACTATTACGCATCAAAACTTCAGCTTCATTAAAAATAACGATAGCATCTTGAATGGTTCCATCAATTTGAACGGAATCAAGGATTACATTGTTTGTATTCCAGAATACGAGTGGGTTAATAATATTTTTTATTTCGGTATTTGAAATCCGCACACTTGCACCGTCATACGCCTGAGTAATAACTCCTTCTAAATAAATTTTAGACTCTGGGGTCCCGATTATATTTATTGTTCCACCTTCTGCGTTTAGAGTTCCTACAAAATACCCTTCTGTTCCGATAAGCCTTGCGCCATTTATAATATTAAGAGTATTTGTTGCGCCTACATATATTGCAGAAAAAAGATAATAAGGTGCATCACCGCCTGAAAAAGTATAATCCTGACCGTACATATCCCCCGACATTCCAATTCCGTCATATACGTTGCCAGAAAACGTATTCGCACTATGTGTGGCCGTAGTTTGATAATCAATCATCATAGGAATGACTGAATCTGTAAAAATATTACTTGAAAAAGAAAGGCTTCCACCGATGACACTTAGCCCATTATTTACATGTATGATTTCAGAATTATTGAAAGAAAGCGAAGAATTTTCACCCGAAATCGCAGTGTCGGAATAGGAAATCTGAACGTTTTCAAATGTACCGTGCGAAGATGGGGCAAAAATAAACCCTGTGTAGTCTCCAGTAGTCGGGGTAATACCTAGATCAATATAATCGAGATCTCCACCTCCGTGCATCGTATCAGCAAGCGACGTAATATGAATTCTATTTTCTGAAGTTCCGTTTGCAACAACGGCGCCGTTTACAGCGATTTCTGTACCATAATCAAACTGCACTAAAACCCCCGCTTCAACCGTGAGTGTAGCGTCTTCCGAAACTTGTACTGGATTTAAAATAATATATGGGCTATTTGCTACATCCCAAGTCGTGTCTCCTGTTATATCATCCGTAACGGTAGTTTCTGCGTTTGCATACGAAAAAGGAACTATGCTACAGACGGCAACGACAAATAGAAACTGCACACAGAACTTTCGTGTGAAGTACATACCATATAAAGTGTACGCCTACCGCTTGTAATTAAAAGCTAAAAAAGTGGAAAACTTTCTTAACATCTTTAGACGGGTGTCTAAAGATGTTAAGAAAAATAGTCACTGATTAGCACTGCTACTGCTTTATATTTTATCTATTTTTGCTTTTTATCAACGACCCTAAAAAGCTTCGGCGGTGAAGTGGTGTCATTCCATATTTTTTTATTGCTTCGTAATGCGCACTTGTACCGTATCCTGAGTGTTGCTCGAAGCCATATTTTGGATAGCGCTCGGCAAGTTTCGTCATGTGTCTATCGCGTGTGACTTTTGCCACGATCGAGGCTAGCGAAATCGCGAGCTCCTTTTCATCACCTTTAATTATCGTAATTTGATTGTTGAATTGGTCTGGAGCATGAAGCGAGCCGTCAAGAAGTATCAAACATTCTTTATCGCACTCAAGCACTTCAAGAGTTTCTGCGAGACATTTTTTAATTGCTTTGGATATTCCATGTGTATCGATTTCCCCTGCCGAAACCATAGCAACATGAAAATCGCACTTGCCCTCAGTGCGCCAGAATTCGATTTGTTCAAACCATTTTTCTCGCTGAATTTTTGAGAGTTGTTTTGAGTCACGAAGCGGAATAGCAAAACTTCGTACTTCTTCTTCAAACGACGAATCGAATATCAAAAATGCCCCGACAGCGACTGGACCCGCTATTGGCCCCCGCCCTACTTCGTCGATGCCTATCGTTGCTTTCACAACATAATTGTATCAAATTACAACCATTCCATTAAACATGACGGGCTGTTATAATCCACCCACAAATGTCCTCCAAATTCGTCCATCTTCATACCCATTCTCACTACTCTCTTCTTGATGGGCTCACAAAGCTTACAGACATGGTGGAAATAGCGAAAAAGGCAGAAATGCCTGCTATCGCTCTTACCGACCATGGCAATATGTACGGGGCGATTGAATTCTATAAAACCTGCAAAAAAGCCGGCATCAAGCCCATCATTGGAGTCGAGGCATACATGACGGCTGGTTCACGTCGAGAAAAATCTTCTGAGTCCGGACAGAAGCGCTACTATCACCTGATACTTCTTGCAAAAAATCTGAAGGGTTACAAAAATCTTATTCGCCTCGTCACAAGCGCAAATCTTGAAGGATACTATTACAAGCCTCGTATGGACAAGGAAATCCTGCGTGAATTTCACGAAGGCATCATTGCTCTTTCCGGTTGTATGGGTGGAGAACTTTCTCAGACAGTACTTTCTGGCAATATGGAAAAAGCCGACGAACTCATTGCCGAATATCAAGATATTTTTGGAAAAGAAAATTATTTTATCGAAGTACAATCACACCCGTCTGTCGAGAATGATGCGAAGCTCCGCAAAGAGCTCATCGCTCTCGGAAAAAAACACAACGTGCCTATCGTCGCTACTCAGGACTCTCACTACCCCTGCCAAGACGACCACGAGGCCCACAAAACACTTCTAAAAATAAACACTCAGGGTGACGGAAAGGAAGGGATGGAATTTTCTAAAGATGACTTCTCTCTCATCGATGAAAAAACTGCGCGAGAATATTTTTCTGATTGCGAAGAAGCTGTAGACAATACAATGCTCGTCAGCGACCTCTGCGAAGATTATGAGATCGAACTCGGAAAAGCCTACTTCCCTGATTTCCCACTTCCAAAAGGTGTTACAACAGACGACAAGCTCCGCGAGCTCGCATACGCGGGATTTGAATTCCGCGAACTTCCGCAAGAAAAAACATACATCGACCGTCTCGAATACGAACTCGGCGTTATCAAACAAAAAGGCTACGCCGGATACTTCCTTGTCGTAGGAGACTTGCTTCGCTTCGCTCGTGAAAATGGAATTCTCACAAATATTCGAGGATCGGTTGCCGGCTCGCTCACTACATATCTCATTGGTATTACAAACGTGGACCCGCTTACTTACAAGCTTCCATTCGAGCGTTTTCTAAACCCAGAGCGTCCTTCACTTCCCGATATTGATATGGACTACGCCGACAACCGTCGTGGAGAAATGATTGAATATGCAAAACAAAAATATGGTGAAGACCATGTGGCTCAAATCGGTACGTTTGGAACGATGATGGCACGCGGTTCTGTACGCGATGTAGCACGTGCACTCGGATATCCATACGCAGTCGGCGACAAGATTTCAAATATGATCCCAATGGGTTCACAAGGATTCCCCATGACAATCGAGCGCGCTATTGAAATGGTGCCCGAGCTTTACGACGCATACGAATCAGATCTCGACACAAAGAAGATAATAAACCTCGCAAAAAAAATGGAAGGTTGTGTTCGTCACGTTTCTGTACACGCAGCCGGAGTTGTTATTGCACCAAAGCCTCTCTACGAATTTGCTCCCGTACAATTTGACCCGAAAGGCGGAAGCATCATCACTCAATACGACATGCACTACATCGAAGATGTTGGGCTTCCAAAATTCGACTTCCTCGGAATTCGAAACCTCGCAATTCTTGCCGATGCCGTACGCCTTGTAAAAGAACTCCGTGATATAGATGTAAACTTGGACAAGGTTCCACTTGAAGACAAGCTCACTTTTGAAATGCTCGCACGTGGAGAAACCATGGGGCTTTTCCAATTGAATGGCAGTGGTATGACTAGCTACCTCAAACAGCTAAAACCAACAACAATCCACGATATAAACGCCATGGTTGCACTCTATCGCCCGGGTCCGATGGAAATGATTCCTGAATATATAAAACGTAAAGAAGATCCTTCTCTCGTGCGATATCTTGATCCACGCATGAAAGATATTCTCGACCAATCATATGGAGTTATCACCTACCAAGATGATGTCATGATGATTGCAATAAAGCTTGGTGGATACTCTTGGCTCGATGCAGACAAGCTTCGTAAGGCTATGGGAAAGAAAATTCCAAAGGAAATGGAGGCGCAAAAAGCGAGCCTACACAAGGGTTTTATCGAACATGGGCTTTCAGAAAAAAAAGCAGAGGAGCTCTGGGCGCTTATCGAACCATTCGCCGCGTACGGATTCAACAAGGCGCACGCTGCGTCGTACGGACGCGTGGCGTACCAGACTGCCTACATGAAGGCCAACTTCCCTGTAGAATACATGTGTGCCATTCTCACTGCAGAATCCGGAGACGTTGATAAAATTTCTGAAATCATCGGCGAATGTAAGAAAATGGGTATCACCGTTCTCTCTCCAGAAATAAACGCCAGTGTTGCAGATTTTACTGTCGTAAATAATTCAAACGTGCAAGGCGAAGGAATAATTCGCTTTGGGCTCCTTACAATAAAAAATTTCGGGAGTGATATCGCAAACGCAATTATTGAAGAAAGAAAAAAACGCGGACCGTTTAAAACAATTACTGATTTCCTCGAACGCATCACGCACAAAAACCTAAATAAAAAATCTCTCGAGGCACTAATAAAATGCGGTGCGATGGATAGCTTTGGTGAGCGTGGAATGCTTCTCGCAAATATGGAGACTCTTCTCGACTACAACAAAGAACGCCAAAATATTGGATCCCAAGAATCGCTCTTCGGTGGAATGACTGAAGATGTCGCACCACTTACTCTCAATCCAGCACCTGCGATGCCACAAATTGAAAAACTCAAATGGGAAAAAGAATTGCTCGGTCTGTATGTGTCCGGACATCCACTCGAACGCATCCGCGACAAAATTGAAAAAAGCGGTAACTCAATCAAAAAAATCCGCGAGGAAATGAAAGCTGGTTTCCCTGTCACTTTTGCCTGCATTGTTGAAGAAGTAAAAGTCATCATTACAAAATCAAACGAGCGTATGGCATTCGTAAAAGTCGCCGACCTCACAAGCTCAATCGAAGGAGTCGTTTTCACAAAGTCATTCCAAGAATTACAAACTATTCTTGTTGCTGAAACAGTAATCGCTATTCAGGCTCGAGTTTCTGAACGCAACGGCGAGAAGAGTATCGTCATAGAAAAGGCCAAGGTTGTTTAGTTTCTAAATAATACTATTTGCGATTGCAACTTCTAAACATCTTACGTCACCTGACGTAAGATGTTTAGAAGTGAGAAAAATATTTTATGCTCGTTTAGACACTCAAAACAATACATTTCACTAAAACAGTGCCTAAATAATGTGCTTGGTGACGTTCTGCCAATATGATAGGATTTCCCTATGACACAGGAACAACTCTCTCACGCCCGCCATACTCTTGCGCACCTTTTAGCCCAAGCAGTACAAGACAAATACCCAAACGCCCTTCTTACCCTCGGGCCTGCTGTAGACAACGGTTTCTACTACGACATAGACTTTGGTACTGAAAAAATCGGTGACGAAGCCCTAAAAGACCTCCAAAAATTCATGCGTAAAAACCTATCAAAATGGGTTGAATTTACGCACCGAGAAGTGTCTCTTGATGAAGCAAAAAAGATTTACGCTGGCAACAAATATAAAACTGAACTTATAGAAGAAATAGAGGGACGTGGCGAAAAAATAACTTTGTATTCTTGCGGAGGTTTTGAAGACCTATGTCGCGGAGGACACGCAGAACATCCAGCGACTGAAATATCTTCTGACTCATTCAAGCTCGACCGTGTAGCTGGAGCTTACTGGCGCGGAAGCGAAAAGAATCCAATGCTCACTCGCATCTACGGACTTGCGTTCGAGTCCGGAGAAGCGCTTGATGCATATATTCTCCAGCAAGAAGAAGCAAAGAAGCGTGACCACCGCAAACTTGGAAAAGAACTCGGGCTTTTTGTTTTTTCAGAACTCGTCGGTCCGGGACTTCCGCTTTGGACTCCACGTGGAACTATGATTCGCGAACTCCTCAACGACTATGTTTGGGAACTCCGCAAGAATTACGGCTACGAGCGTGTCACTATCCCCCACATCACAAAAAAGGAACTCTACGAAACTTCTGGCCACTGGGCAAAATATGCTGACGACCTTTTCAAGATTCATACGCGTGAAGATCACCTTTACGCAATGAAGCCAATGAACTGTCCGCATCACACACAGATTTTTGATAGCGAGCCTCGCAGTTACCGCGACATGCCTCAGCGCTATGCGGAAACAACGATGGTGTATCGTGACGAGCAGTCTGGTGAACTCTCTGGACTCTCACGCGTGCTCTCTATCACCCAAGACGATGCTCATGTATTTTGTCGTGAAAGCCAAATTGAAACAGAAGCACTCGCGATCTGGGATATTGTAGAAAGATTCTACGGAGCTTTTGGATTTGAACTCAAAGTTCGCTTCTCAAGACACGACCCATCTACTCCAGAAAAATATTTGGGTGGTGCTGAAGTATGGGCAAAAGCAGAAGGCGCTCTTCAAAAACTCATGGAAGGAAAAGGTGTTACTTGGATCGATGGACTCGGCGAAGCCGCTTTTTATGGACCGAAAATAGACTTCATTTCACACGACTCAATTGGACGCGTGCTTCAAGTAGCGACAATCCAGCTCGACTTCAATCAGCCAAAAAACTTTGGTCTTACTTGTACTAATGAAAAAGGAGAAAAAGAACAAATCGTTATGATTCACGCTGCTATCATGGGCTCGATTGAGCGCTTCATGTCTACCCTCATCGAACACCTTGCCGGCAACTTCCCTGTATGGCTCTCACCTACTCAAGTCACAATCGTACCGGTTTTGGAAAATCACGAAGAATATGGGAAATCAATCCTCAATACTCTTAAAGAAAAAGGCATCCGAGCAAAACTCGATATGGGTAAAGATTCTCTCGGTAAACGTATTCGAAATGCAAAGACAATGAAAGTGCCGTATGTCATAGTCGTCGGTGACAAGGAAAAAGAATCCGGCGCGCTCACTGTAGAAACTCGCGGAGAAAAAATCGAAGGAATTACACTTACAGACTTCATCACTAAACTCGAAAAAGAAATCCAAGAAAAAACATTGAACTAATTACAAAAAAAGACCTAAACAGGTCTTTTTTTGTTTAGGTCCCTAAATTCATCCGGTTTAAAATTTTTCTTTTACCACAGCTTCTGCGATTGTAATAGTGTCACCATCTACTACATATGTAGTATCAGTCGCAAAAAGATACTCATTGTACGACGGGTTAACTCTCCATGGCTCATGGTTTTTACGACTTACGTACATAGTACGCCCTGTATCTGGAATGACAGCGGCAGTGCTAATAACAGTATCCGAATATTTTTTACCCACAAAGCTAATTTTAGCCTGATTTGTACAACCTTGTACAAAAAATATCCCGAGAATTACGAATAAAAAGAATGCTTTTTTCATTGCTCTAGTTTTTGATTACCTCGAATATACTGCTAATTGTAACAAACGTCAACAAAAACTCCTGAGGTTAAACCTCAGGAGTTTTTGACTTCACGATTAAATTCTTTTTTCAAAATAGAGATTTTTTTCGTCTTTTTTAACTTGGAAAAAACCGAATTTCTTAAGTAATGAAATCGCTTTTTTGTTATTTTTTTGAGTATCTGCGATAATTTTTTCGAAATTTTCCTTACTGCAAAAATCTAACGCGTCCTGAAAAAGGTTTGTGCCAATACCCTTTCCTTGATAATCCGGAAATACTCTTAATCTCTTAAGCTCGGCAATGTCGTCTTCGTTTCTTTTTACAGCAATACAACCAACGATTTTCCCATTCTCCTTAGCAACTTCAATCATTCCTCCAGAATCAATGTATACCTCCTGTAAACTAGAAAGATCGTAATCCCACTCTGGATTAGGTTTAAAACCCGGAAGGGTCGTAGCCAACTCCGTGATTGTTTGAGAATCACTTTCTGAAACTTTTTTAATTTTTTCGTATGTAAACATAACTAGAACTTTAATAGACGAGCATAGTTCTAGGCGCGAGTTCGTTTGGCGACGGAGACGTACCGTAATGTACGTTGACGGAGAAAAATGAACGAGCAACAACGAAATATGCCGTATATGAAAGTTATATATCGATATCGGCGGTCTTTGCGTAAGTCTGAATGAAAGATTTTCTTGGCGCCACATCACTTCCCATGAGCATGTCGAAAACCTTATCAGCCTCTACGGCATCGCCTACTGTAACCTGCAAAAGGATACGTCGAGCTGGATCCATTGTTGTTTCCCAAAGCTCTTCGGCGTTCATTTCTCCAAGACCTTTATAACGCTGTATGTGCATTTTTACAGTCTTACCTTTTTCTTTAACTTCCACTTCTTCTGTTTCAGCTCCTTCCTCTTCCCCTCCTCCGTCAGCTTCAGCACGGCGAATCATTTCAT
Organism: Minisyncoccota bacterium; assembly: GCA_017991895.1. Classification (GTDB taxonomy): domain Bacteria; phylum Patescibacteriota; class Minisyncoccia; order Phycocordibacterales; family UBA9973; genus CAITQP01. The sequence goes on from JAGOPR010000004.1 coordinate 48,075, forward strand.
CGAGGTCTTCATTTTGTACTCCAGTAATTTTGAGTTTTTCTTCGTCAGTGTAGCAGTAAAAAACTTCTTTACCTTTTTTAATCTTGTATAGCGGTGGTTGCGCGATATAAATATATCCTCCTTCTATGAGCGGACGGAAATAACGATAGAAGAGTGTGAGAATAAGTGTACGGATATGCGCTCCGTCCACGTCGGCATCTGTTGCGATAACCACTTTGTGATATCGGAGTTTTGAAATATCAAATGTGTCTCCAATAGCGGTACCCATGGCAACGACAAGATTTTTGATCTGCTCAGATGCAAGCATTTTATCGAGACGTGCACGTTCAATGTTTAGGATTTTTCCACGTAGTGGCAAAATTGCCTGAGTACGTCGGTCACGTCCAGTCTTGGCTGTACCTCCCGCAGAGTCTCCCTCAACGATAAAGATTTCAGCTTCTTCGGCGCTCTTTGTCTGACAGTCGGCAAGCTTTCCCGGAAGAGTCATTCCTTCCATAGCGCCTTTGCGAAGCACTGAATCTTTCGCAGCTTTCGCAGCCTTACGAGCGCGTACTGCCAAAATAACCTTATTCACAATGGCTTTTGCGTCATCTGGATGTTCTTCTAGGAAAGATGCGAATGAATCACCAAACACAGTAGCCACGGCTCCTTGTGCTTCAGGACTTCCTAGCTTTCCTTTTGTCTGTCCTTCAAATTGAATTTCTCGGAGTTTTACTGATACGACTACAGTGAGTCCTTCGAGGACATCTTCACCGGTGAATGCTCCATCAGATTCTTTAATATAATTTTCTTTTTTCGCGTACGTGTTGAGTGTACGAGTGAGTGCCATTTTAAATCCAGTGATGTGAGTACCGCCTTCTGGATTGTAAATATTGTTTGCGTAAGCAACAATTTTCGCCGAAACATCATCTGTATATTGAAGTGCAAGCTCTACAAAAACTCCATCTTGTTCCTTTTCAATATAGTAAATATTGTCGTGAATCGGCTTCTGAGAAAGATTGTAATATTTTACGAGTGATACAAGTCCTCCTTCGAAATAGAAAGAGTAATTTGGAAGATCAAGCTCAAGCTCAGAAAACCAGTACACATCTTCAAGCTTCATCTTTCCTGCATATCCACGCGCATCAATCACACGGATACGAAGTCCCTTTACGAGATACGCCTGTCCGCGGAAATGATTGATGATTGTATTTAAATCAAATTGCAAATCTTTGAAAATTTCCTGATCAGGCTCGAATGTAACAATCGTTCCGTGCTCTTTTGAAGAACGGATTTTTGTAACTTTCGCCTTTTTCTTTCCTTGCGAATATTCCTGCATGTGTACTCCGCCATCGCGGTGCACCATGACTTGTGTATAGATTGAAAGTGCGTTTACAACTGAAGCTCCGACTCCGTGAAGACCTCCGGACACTTTATATCCTTCTCCGCCAAATTTTCCTCCGGCGTGAAGCGTAGTCATCACAGTTTCAAGCGCAGAAACTTTTGTTTTTGAATGTACATCAACTGGAATTCCACGACCGTTATCACAAATTCGAATACGATTACCCGGAAGAAGCACTGCTTCAATTTCATTAGCAAATCCTCCCATCGCTTCGTCGCGTGAGTTGTCGAAAATTTCCCAGACTAGGTGGTGCAAGCCCTCTATACCAGTACCACCGATATACATTCCCGGTCGCTTTCGTACCGGTTCAAGACCTTCCAAAACTGAAATATCGTCCGCACTGTATGAGCCTTCTGCTCGTTTTTTCTTATCCGCCATTTGGTTAAAATATCCTTATTTTCTAAGGTCTAAATGTATATTAGTAATACTTAATTATATCATATTTCTATTCAAAATACGAGGGTTAAAACATAGCAAAACACTCCTATTATTCCTCTACTGGGGTAGGAGCAGGGTCAGGCGAGGGTGTAGGTTCTGGATCAGGAGTCGGAGTTGGGTCTGGCTCCGGAGCAGGTTCTGGTGTAGGTTCTGGGTCAGGAGCTGGAGAAGGATCCGGTGTTGGATTAGGAGTTGGCGTTGGTTCAGGAGTTGGGTCTGGAGTGGGAGAAGGATCCGGTGTTGGATCAGGAGTTGGATCTGGTGACGGTGTAGATCCTCCGCCAGACGAGCCTCCGCTACTACTTCCACCAGATGATTGGTTTAGAAGATTCTGTAGCTGTGATTCAGTAACACAAGTTGTTCCAACACAAAGCATGTCAGTATGAACCTCATTAACAAATATTTTTCGAAGTCCGTTCATCGCATCTTCAAGATATGTGCGAATAAGTGAGGCGAGCGAACCATCTTGATTTATGTCGATAGATTTAAATGATTCGATTTTTACATCGAGGTCTTGAATA
>JAGOPR010000029.1 GCA_017991895.1 Minisyncoccota bacterium
CTCATCGAGCCATGCGCGTTCCACTGGCAAGAACCCAACATGTGTTTTATTTTCTTTCGGTCGCGCGAGATCTATTTCTTCATGCGCCACATTCACATCACCGGTTACTAAGACCGGCATTTTTTTTGCGAGCTTTTCAGTAAATTTAAGAAAGGCATCATAGAAATCGAGTTTGTACTGCAATTTCTCCGGAGCACCTCCGCCGTTAGGGAAGTAGCAGTTTATAAAAACAAAATCTTTGAAGTAAAGAACGAGCGTGCGGCCTTGTTCATCGAAGCGGGGAATACCGAGACCATATTCAACTTTTTTCGGCTCTTCCTTTGTATAGACTGCTACACCGCTGTAACCTTTTTTATAGGTGGAGACAGCAAAATAGGAATGGTAGCCAGGAATGTTCACAGCTTCGACGGGAAGCTGGGAAGGATCGCATTTTGTTTCTTGGAGACATAGAATGTCAGGTTTTTCTTTCTTGATTAATGGGAAAAACATATCGTCGCGGAGTGTGGCGCGCAGGCCATTGGTATTCCAAGAGATGATTTTCATACCAGAACTATAACAGTCTAGTGAACGATTGACAAAAAAAAACAGAAGCGTACCATTTCAAACAAGTTTGTAATTTTCTGGTCCTTTTCAGGGCTAAGAGTTTTAACGCTCAAAATTTCATTTTATGAAATTGTTTTTGCAAGCAGACGCCGGTAACGAACTGGCAGTACAAAGAAAAGGCGCCATAAACAGCGCCACAAAGAGAGCAGCTGCAGGTAACAGTGTAGCTAAAAAGAATGCTGGTCCTAATAAAACGGACAGCCCTGGTAATAGCTTTAAATAGGCGAATTTCACAGGATCTAAAAAATAGGTTGCTCAAAACATCGAGCAACCTATTTTTATTTTTTCTTCATAAGCACAACGGAGTAGATCGTGCCCATTGGGCCATACGGCATATCATAATCAAATTGTTTTATTTCAAAATCTTTTTGGAAAAGGCTACGAATTTCATCATCCGTGAAAAAGTGATAATTCACTCCTTCCACATCGTAGTCGGCAATGCCTGTTCGGCTTGGCTGCCATGCAAGGTGGTTTGGCGTTTTCATGGAAAGCGCAATTAAATAGAAAAATCCTCCTTGTTTTAATACACGTGTAGTTTCTTTTACATACTGTTCGTAATGCTTTGGACTCAAGTGTTGGAGAAGACCTATATCAACAAGTGCATCAAAACCTTGATCAGAGAGGGGAATATCAAGAGCATCGCCTTTGATTGCGCGGAGTGTGTTTTCGAGCCCGCGCTCTTTGATATCACTATTCACTTTTTTCACCATGCCCTCGTGATATTCAAGACCGATCGTTTTAAAACCGAGCTCGGCCATGCTAAAGAGTAAGCGGCCGCGGCCAGTGCCAAGGTCTAGGACCATCGATCCTTTTGGAATATAGAGCACAAGTTCTTCTGCTTTTCGATTAAACGGAATACCCGACCAGTGATCGGTTCCTGTTTTATATGCGCGAGCAAAATAATTATGGTGATTATCGTAAGACACTACGTTAAGTATACAGTATTTAATATACGGTATACAGTATAAATACTCTTACTTATCGATTGCAGTTTTAAAAAGAGAGGAGATAAGTTTATTTACTGTTTCAGCCTGTTGCTCAAAAATTCTAAATTTAATTTCATGCATATATCCGAGGTCACGAGAGGCAATGCATTGATTTTCTAGTTCAGCTAAAGAAGTTTTTGCCATCGTGTAGAAATTTATTTTGTCTTTTGCTGTATTGCGACCAAAGCCTTCTGCAATATTTGAGGTTATAGAGATAGAAGCACGTCTCATTTGATCGACTAAACCGAAACGTTCATCATTTGGGAAACTTTTTGTTTCCTTATATATGAAAAGGACAATTTTATGTGCCTCCTTCCAAGCAATTAAGTCACTAAACTTTTTAATTGGTGAATTTCCCATACTGTATATTGTATACCGTATACTAAATACTATTTTTTCGAGTGGAATTTTTTGTGAATTTCTTTTAGCTGCTTATCAGTTACATGGGTATATATTTGTGTCGTCTGAATATTTGCATGCCCGAGCATGACTTGCACACTGCGGATATCGGCGCCATTTTCAAGAAGATCTGTAGCGAAACTATGGCGCAAGACGTGTGGCGTGACTTTGCGTGAGATGCCAGCTTTGATTGCATACTGTTTCACCATGCGTTCGATGGAGCGTGGCGTTAGCCGCGCTCCCTGCCCCTTCGCATTTCGTGAATATTGCACAAAGAGCGGTTCATCCATATCCTTTCGATTGGCCAAATACTTCTTAATTGCATCTTTTGCCGCATCAGAGAGAAATACGACGCGAACTTTTTCTCCTTTACCACGAATAGGAAATTCATCTTTAGAAAGATCAATATCCCGGTTAAGCGAACAGAGTTCGGCGAGACGAAGTCCAGTAGAAAAGAAAAGTTCTAGAATTGCCTTGTCACGAAGTGACTTGAGATCGGTAGTTTTTTCACTAGAGAGCGGAGCTGAAAGAAGTCGAGAAAGTTCCGTACCGGAAATGAGATCAAGATGACGCTGGCCCACCTTGGCAAGTTCAATCCTGTCCGGAGCGAGTGAAGTTACGCCACGCTTCATTAAATATTTTAGAAACCGCCGAAGTGCAATGAGATGATAGTTCTGTGTATTCTTTTTCATCGTGCCACGCACTTGTCCTTTTACATGTACACCAGGGGAGCGGTTGAGATGAAGACGGAACTCGCGCACAGTGTCATCCGTAATACCTTTGGCGGAACTTATTTTCGCAAACTCAATAAATTTAGAGAGATAGTGGTCATAATTGCGGACAGTGAGCAGGCTCGTGCCGCGTTCTATCTCCATGTATTCCAAAAATTCCTTTTTTAATCGATCAATTTCACCTGCCATAGTGAACTTATTATACTCTAAAATATTTTCCGACGTTAAAACGGGCTTGGCAGGGAAGGTCTTGCGGGAAAATCAAATCTATGCTACTATCACAAACGTAATGCTTAAGACAAAAAAGAAGGCAACGGTCATCAAAAAGCACCAGGTACACGACAAGGACACGGGTTCTCCCGAGGTCCAAGTAGCAATCCTTTCAACGCGCATTGATGAACTCGCAAAGCACCTGAAGACCCACAAGAAAGATAACCACTCTCGCCGTGGACTCCTCAAAATGGTTGCTGATCGCCGCACACACCTAAAATATCTTGAGAAGAAGAGTAAAACTCGTTTTGCTGCAGTCACCAAGAAATTAGAAGTAAAGTAATTACCGCCCATTGGGCGGTTTTACTTTTTAGAGTAGCAGCATGCTACACTTGTCTTAGTGCGTTATTTTTTATAAGTCGTTTTTTATTTTTTAATACTAGTATTTGAATTCGGATTTTTTCTTAAATCTTGAATCTCTAATCTTAAATCTGCCTTATGGCTAT
>JAGOPR010000030.1:0-1199 GCA_017991895.1 Minisyncoccota bacterium
GAAGGAGATGTGGAAGTAGATTTTGCACGAGCGGGAGGCCCCGGAGGGCAAAATGTGAACAAGCGTGAGACGGCGGTGCGTATTTTGCATAAGCCAACAGGAATTTCGATACTTGTACGTGAGGAGCGCTCTCAGGAGCAAAACCGCGAACGAGGAATGGAAATACTTCGCGGGAAGCTTTTTAAAAAAGCCGAGGACGAACACAAGAGTCTTGTTGATAGTATGCATACGACAAAAAATACTGAAATAGAGTGGGGTAACCAGATACGAAACTATGTTCTTCATCCGTACAAGCTTGTAAAAGACTTACGTACCGGTGTAGAAACCTCGGATACCAAAGGAGTACTCGAAGAAGGCGACTTGGACGCCTTTGTCGAAGCGTCCAAAAATGTCCAGTAATCATAAGGGATTTTCTCAATGTGCTACAATAAGATAGTAAGTAGGTAGTAGAAAATAGAAAGTAGAAAGATGCATGCATTTTCACTACTTACTACTAGCTACTTTCTATTTACCATCCTTATGATTTACTTCAACAACGTTAAAAAGGAATATTTTAAAGGTTCTACGGCTCTAGAGGATATAACACTATCTGTCGGAGCTGGGGAATTTGTATCTATTGTCGGACATTCTGGTGCTGGGAAGACAACCCTTGTAAAGCTTATACTCGCCGAAGAACACCCGACCGACGGCTCGGTGTTTTTTGAGTCTCAGGACGTACATCGTCTGGGAAGCCGTGACCTTACAAAGCTTCGCCGACGTATCGGAACTGTGTTTCAAGATTTTAAATTGCTTCCGAGCAAGACTGCATATGAAAATATTGCCTTCGCTATGGAGGCGGCGGGGAAAACAGAAGAGGAGATAGCTTCTGATGTTCCACATGTGCTTGATTTGGTGAACTTGCTCGATAAGATGAGTCATTTTCCTGACCAGCTCTCTGGTGGAGAAAAACAACGTCTCGCTATTGCGCGCGCAATCATCAATCAGCCGGAACTCATAATTGCTGATGAGCCAACAGGAAATCTTGATCCTATAAATACATACGAAGTTGTGCAGATTTTAAAAAAGATAAATGACCTCGGTACAACTGTGATTTTGACGACACACAATAGAGGAGTGATTGATTCTGTGGGCAAGCGTGTGATTACTTTGGAGAAGGGCAGGGTTGCGAGGGATGACAAGGATGGCCGTTACATGATTTA
>JAGOPR010000030.1:1299-3414 GCA_017991895.1 Minisyncoccota bacterium
GAGATATCAGTGATGCGACTAGTGGGGGCAAGTAAGGCTCATATTCAGGGTCCATTTATCGTGGAAGGAGCGCTTTACGGTATAGTAGCGACCATCATTACTCTTATCATCTTTATCCCCATTACATGGTGGCTAGGAGCGCGTATGACCGACTTTTTCCAAGGGCTCAATCTATTCTCGTATTATATGAAGAATATCCTTGATTTCGTAGTAATTCTCCTTGGTTTTGGCATGGTATTGGGTGCGATTTCTAGTGTTTTGGCGATACGACGTTACTTGCGAACATAGTTTTTTGAAACGTTTACGAAGTATGCTACTGTAGTAGGATAGTATTTTATGTTTGGTAAAAAAGAGACAACAAATCCAAAATATATTTTCGTTGTTGGCGGTGTCATCTCCGGTGTGGGCAAGGGGATCACAACAAGCTCGATTGCGAAAATTCTCCAAGACCGCGGACTCTCCGTTACGGCAATAAAAATCGACCCATATGTAAATATCGACGCAGGTACCATGAATCCAACAGAACATGGTGAAGTTTTTGTACTTGATGATGGAGATGAAACAGATCAGGACATGGGAAACTACGAAAGATTCCTAAATGTAGATCTTTCAAGTACAAACTACATGACAACTGGTCGTGTGTACCGCTCTGTTATTGAAAAGGAACGCAACCTTGAATACGGTGGACGATGTGTGCAGGTGGTACCTCATATTCCAATGGAAGTCGTCGACCGTATTAAGCGAGCACAGCAAAAAGCAAAAGCTGATGTTGTAGTGATTGAAGTGGGAGGAACTATCGGCGAATACGAAAATCTTGTTTTCCTCGAAGCGGCGCGCATGATGAAGATTGAAGGTCCACGCGACGTAGCTTTTGTTATGGTGTCGTATCTTCCTGTGCCAAGTAAGGTGGGAGAAATGAAAACAAAGCCGACACAACACGCCGTGCGTACTTTAAACGGCGCAGGTATTCAGCCAGATATCATCGTTGCACGAAGTGATGATAAGCTCGACGAGAAACGCAAAGAAAAGATTTCATTCTTCTGTAATGTTTCTCCATCTCGCGTAATTTCTGCTCCAGACGTAGACAGTATTTACGATATTCCTGCCAACTTTGAAAAAGAAGGAATGTCTGAAATTCTTTGCGAGACACTTTTCCTTACATGCAAAAATTCTCGTTCGTCTTCTGCCTTGGCGTGGGATGAATTTACAAAAAACATCCACTCACCAACTGGCGAAATCAAGATTGCCGTCGTCGGTAAGTATTTTGAGACAGGCGACTACGTGCTTTCAGACTCATATATTTCTGTTATCGAAGCTGTACGTCACGCCGTGTACTCGCTCAAAAAGCGCCCAGTGCTTACATGGATAAACTCAATGGATTTTGAAAATGATCCAAGTAAAGTAAAGACTCTTTCAAGTTATGATGGGATACTTGTGCCGGGGGGATTTGGAAAGCGTGGTATCGAGGGAATAATTTCTGCAATCAAATTTGCTCGTGAAAACAAGATTCCATACTTCGGGCTTTGCTACGGAATGCAACTTGCCGTGATTGAATATTCACGTAATGTTGTGGGTTGGACTGATGCTAATACACGCGAAGTAAACCCAGAATCAAAACATCTTGTAATTGATGTTATGGAATCTCAGAAAGAGAAGCTCGAGCACAAAGACTATGGTGGCACGATGCGTCTGGGTGCATACGACGCATACATCGGAAAAGATACAGTAGCGCGTCTTGCATATGGCAAAGAACAGGTGTCTGAGCGCCATCGCCATCGATATGAAGTAAATCCTGCTTTTATAGGCGAGATTGAAAAAGCTGGCTTGGTATTCTCTGGAAAATCTCCAGACGGCACGCTTATGGAAATAGCTGAACTTCCAAAAGATAAGCATCCATTTTTCCTCGGTACACAGTTTCATCCTGAATTTAAATCACGACCGCTTGCTCCTCATCCACTATTTCGAGCGTTTGCAGAAGCATGTACTAAGAAGAAGTAGAGAAAAAATCAGATTTTAAACAAACAAAAAACCGCTTTCGCGGTTTTTTGTTTGTTAGTCAGCTAGTCCTTTTACTCTCGGCTTCGCTTTTTTGATGATGTCTATAACAAGGTCGTC
>JAGOPR010000031.1 GCA_017991895.1 Minisyncoccota bacterium
CCTGTTATAGCCTCAGATACGGGAACCGTTTCATTCTCAGGATGTCTAGGCTATGGATACGGATGTCACGTTATCATTGATCATGGAAATGGCTTCCAGACGCTTTATGGCCACCTTTCGCGCATTGATGTAAATGCAGGTCAAAATGTAGGCCAGGGAGAAAAGATTGGAACACTTGGTTCAACTGGACGTTCAACAGGACCTCATTTGCACTTCGAGATTCGCAAAGGTGGTGTACTTCAAAATCCGCTGGGATATCTGCAGTAAGCTAACAAGACCTGGTCTTGTTAGCTTAGGAATTTGGTAGCGAAGGATAGACCCTTTTTTACGAGTTCGATATCAAAGTTTTCATCTGCACCGTGCATGTTGCAATCTTCGTTTGCCATTGGTATATAAAGCTGCGGGATTTTTAGCAGCTCTTCAAAGAGCACCGCAATAGGAATGGTCGCGCCACAGAATTTTTTAATAACTGTGCGACCATAGATATTTTCCATGAGCTCAATAGCTTTTTCAAAAAGGGGACCTTCTGTTGGAATATGTACGGGCGGACAACTTTCGGTGGCATCGAGCACATATGTACAATATTCTGGCAAATTTTCTTCCACGAACACTTTAAATTTCTCAGCAATATCTTCGGGTTTTTGATTGTGGACAAGCCTTAAATTCATTTTTACTGTCGCACTCCCTGGGATACTGTTGCGAAATCCAATACCTGTATAGCCAGACTGGATGCCCGTAATTTCTAGAGAAGGTGCGAAACCTAATTGCGTGTAAATATTCCAGCCGTTTCGCGCGAAATGAGTTTTTGCTCCCGATGTTTCTTTAAAATCCTCATCACTAAATGGAATAAGCTCATTAGCTTTTATATCATCAACGGTTGGCTCAGTAACATTATCATAAAAACCTTTAATTGCGATCCTTTCTTCCATTGAGTTTTCGTTAAATAGCTTTCCTAAAAGGAGCGCAAGTTCTGTGGCCGCATTCGGCATTATTCCGCCATAAAGCCCTGAATGGTTATCTTTCTTCGAAGTTTCGAGAGTTAGTGCAATGTTAACGATGCCGCGAAACCCAACCTCTAAAGCTGGATGTCCGGCAGTGATTTCGCCATCAGAAACAAGCAAAAAATCCGCTTTCAATTCTTCTTTATATGTACGAATAAATTCTTCAAATTTACCCGAACCAGTTTCTTCGTTTCCCTCAATGAGAAATGACACATCATACCCAAGACTTTTCTGCTTTATTAATTCGATCACTGTCGCAAGGTAAATCATGATTTGACCCTTATTATCGACAGCTCCTCGCGCAAGAAATCGACCATCTTTTTCGGTCAACGTAAACGGGTCATTTGTCCAGCCTTCTTCTTTTGCAGCAGGTTGCACATCATAGTGGCCATAAATGAGCACATGTTTTTTCCTTTCGCCTCCGCCGTTTTCGACGCTCTCAGCGTTTTTATAATGTGCAAGAACAATAGGATTATCAAAGCCGGTAATGAGTTGCACATTAAACCCGTTGTCTTCAAGGAGTTTTTTTATCCAATCCGCAGTCTTTTGAATATCATCAGAGAATTTGGGATCAGTAGAAATACTTCGTAAAGAAATAAACTCTTTTAACAATTGAGCATAGCGATCGAATAGTGCAGGTTGGTCCATAATGCGATTATACATTATTCTTGAATATTTTTGGGGACTGTGGTATCCTAAAAAATTAAATTATGAAATACGTGTCAGCTTTCATTATTTTCTTCCTTATTATCGCCATCTAGGGCGAGGAAGAAGTGTGTAAGCACAGACACCCGCCCAAGAGGCGGGTTTTTTTGTTGCCAATTTTTAATATAGCTATGAGTGAAACACTATCGGGACACATTAGTAGTCGAGAAGTGCCTCCATTGAGGTCGACTCATTCAGATGGGGACACTGGCGGCGCATCTATTGCACTTCTTAGTCACAATGTGGAAGATATGGTGCTCGATCTTCCTCCAAAGGAAGTAGAAAAAATCAGACAGCACTATGGCCCCAGAGCATTCCATCAACTTATGGGGACCCGCGCGGGTGATATTGCAGGCGTTCCCGCTACTGAAAAAACGCTGCATAAAATGCTCCCACTCTTAACCTGGGCGAAGAGAAATCTTGGTGTTGAATATGTGGTCACATCGCCCGATATGGATCAATCTCCATTTGCACCCGATAGCAGCGCCGTCGTTGTACCATATTTTTCTGCTGATACTTTTGGTGGTGCGCCTATGTGGGGTTTAGATCCTGAGGTAGCTGCTCAACTTAAAAATAAAATTTCATTTGCCGATACGGTGATGGAAATGGGAGAAACAACACAACCCATCGCAGAAGAGTACAGCGTGCACCCAACCAATGTTTTGCCTTATAAAACAATTGAAAATCCAGACCAAATTGACGCAGTAATAAGCGAAAGCCTAGCATCTACCAGAGAAATGTATGGACAATTTGCACAATTCGATTCCTCAGTCTCAGAATACCCAGTTGGTGTTGTTGTACAGCAGATGGGGGGCGATGGGGGCTACGGGACGGTCATAATGCGACAAGTATCTGGTGGATGGGAAATTTTAGCAGAGAAAGAAACAAAGACGCATGCTATTTTTGAAGACGCTGAGGCTCGGTTACATGAAATAGTTGCCAAGACGGGAGGGCAATATAAAGTTACCCGATACGTCGATCTAACTTCAAGTCCAAGTGTCGGTGTGTATGTAAATGGAGCAGATGTATTTCCGCTACCAGTCACGATGCAATTTATTGAGCATGGTGCTTGTGTAGGTGGGGCTTCACAAAACTCCGGAAATGAAGAAGTGCTTGCAGATATACAGCAAAATGAAGCCTATATGCAAGCACTTTCAGCAGCATTGGTTGGTAGTATCTTGGGCGATAGCACACAATCTGCCCACGTGGGAATAGATTTTATGATTGCAGGAGATAAAGAGCGAAGACTTATCGAGCTCATGAGAGAAAATCCTGAGCTTCAAAAATATGCAGCGGATTGTATGGAGGTTGGTATTGCTGAGTGTAATCCTCGCATGACATCGCTATCGTTATCCGTATGGCCACTACTTTTATACGATAATAAAAAATCTGGACGCGACCGCGACGATATTACGTATGATGATATACGCGCATTTTATGGGCAGCCTAATGCAAAAGGAGAAACTGGTGGGTTTGCTGTGTGGGATTATATTGACGCACCAGATGGCATAACTACAGAAACAGAGCTTATTGCATGGATCGACGAAGCTAATATACGACTAGAACCGAGCAATATATTTATTGTTCCCAGGCTTCCACTTGAACAGAATG
>JAGOPR010000032.1 GCA_017991895.1 Minisyncoccota bacterium
TTGTGCATGGCATGACGAATAGAAAGCTTGGTGAGAATTGCTTCAAAACCAAATGCGATAGAAGAGAGCCACGCAAGAATATAAATCGTCATACTACTATCTACTTTCTACTTACTGCCTTCGGGTGCTTCGTGCTCCACGCGTAAAGAGCGACGGCGGCAGATGCGGCGACGTTTAGTGACTCACATTGTGGATTCATTGGAATAACAAGTGGAACATCGCAAAGTTCAAGCGTCTTCATTCGAATACCTGTCGACTCATTTCCTAAAATAAAAACAGTTGGCGCATCAAACTTTTCTGTCGTTATAGATTGTCTTGCTTCCCCATCCAAACCGTAAATCCAAAATCCGCGTTTTTTGAGATCTCGAATTGTATCGTTTACATTTCCAATAGAAACAAGTGGAACATGGAATGCCATTCCAGCAGAAACTTTTACAACAGTACCGTTTACCTGTGCTTGATTGTGTAGAGGTATAAGAACACCAGCAACTCCAAAACCAGCGGATGCACGGATAATAGCACCCACATTTTGAGGGTCTTGTACTTCCCCCAGAATAACTAGTGATGAATCAGGTCCAATATCAAGAGTCTCGATAAATTCACTGTAATTTTTTACAAGCTTGTCTAGCTTCACAACACCGATAAATCCTTGGTGGGTGTCCTCTTTGCTAACACCACGAGGGATAGACTTCAAATCATAGTGGCTAACGGGGATTTTTTCTTGGCCTAAAAGAGATATAAGCTCACGGTCATCCATGTCTTCCAAGTACACACGTTCGAGAGTCTCGGGTGTGTTGTTTAGAGCCTCCAAAAGTGCGTGTCTTCCATAGATGTATGTTTTGTCATGCATAGAGTGCCTATTGTAGCAAAAACTCTTGTTTTTCGCCTTGTTTGACTTAGTTATCTATTGGTTGTATAATATGAGCAATTAAAAACACATTACTGTTATGACTGGACTACTACTTTCCGCACTCGAAGTTTTTTTGTTTTTTCTATTCTTTAGTTCGCAAATAATCGGTCGTTCGCCTGACGAAGTATTTGAGAGGAAAAAGCCGTGGGAATATTATTCGCGGATGTTCCGTGCAATAGTAAAAATTTGCCCTAGGCAAACATATACCCGCCTTGGTTATATTTCTCTCGAGGTTATTGGTGTCTATCTTGTCATGACGGCATCATTTCGTTTTGGTAACGAATTTTTATTTACCGATATTTTAAACCTAATTTTGTTCCTTATCGCATTACTATTTTTTAATCACGCTCGCAAACACAGTAAGGTGAAAGAAAAATGGGTGCATTTGCGTATTCTAGCTCATCAAAAGGCATATAAAAAACGCCCAAGACTAACTAAATACGGAAGTCTCGAACAAGTATTCGGCGTAAAATTACGTCAAAAGAAAAAAGAAAAAACTAGGGAATTTATTGAGGAGCCAGAATAGGCTCCTCAATTTGTTTAATCCTCGTTAAACTGCTGGTCATGAAGTTTGATGTAAGTAGGGCTACTCTTCAAAAGCTCAGCATGTGTTCCCTCTGCTTCGATTGTACCGTTGTTGAATACCAAAATCTTATCTGCATGAATCACGGTTGAGAGACGGTGCGCAATGATTAGCGACGTTCTATTTTTTATAAGTGCATCTGTAGCAAGAGTAATAAGTCTCTCAGACTCAGTGTCTAGATGACTTGTTGCTTCGTCGAGGATAAGGAGCTTTGGATCACGTAATACGGCACGCGCGATTCCAATACGCTGACGCTCTCCACCAGAGAGCTTGATACCTCGCTCACCTACTGGAGTTTGATACCCATTGTCTAGTTTTAAAATAAAGTCGTGTGCAAGCGCAGTCTTGGCAGCATTTTCTACATCGGCCTGCGTGTAATTCGTGCGTCCATACGCAATATTTTCTGTGACTGTTCGTGAAAACAAATCTACCTCTTGCGGAACAACGGCTATCTGCTCACGCAAACTTTGCTGAGTAACATCCCGTATGTCTACGCCGTCTATAAGAATCGCTCCCTTTTGTGGGTCGTATGAACGAAGAATCATATTTATAAATGTAGTCTTTCCGCCTCCAGAACGACCAACGAGCGCCACACGCTTCCCCGCTTCAATAGTCACGTTGATATTTTTAAGCGCAAACTGATCATTATTGCGATATGAAAAAGAAACGTCTTTAAATTCTATTTTCTGTGCTAGCGGAGCAAGTGGTTTTGCATTTACTTTATCAAGCACATGAATAGGCTCGTCGAGGACCACAAGCATACGCTCGACACGAGTGAGATTTCTACGAATTCGAGTGAAAAGAGAGGAGAGTGTTGTAAGTGGCTGATATGCCATATTTTGTAGAGTAACGAAAAGCACAAATTGACCGATAGTCGCAGTACCGTTTAGAACAAACCATGCAGAAAGCCCGAGCACGGCAATGCGTCCGGTGATGGCGATTGTCGACTGAATACTTTCAACCTTTCCCCACAAGCGCTCGGCCCCGTATTGAATTTCGCGCGCATTTGTGATGAGATGCTCATGGTTTGCTGTCTCAACTTCTTCTTGAGAAAACTTTTTTACTGTGAGTACGTTGCCGGCAACGTCATACATTTCCTTTGCAATGCTTTCAAATGCATCGTTTGACTGTTGTTCAATTAGGAAAATCTTGTTTGCGATTTTGCGCGTAGCTAGAAGATAAATTGGAAATGGTACAAGCACGGCGAGTCCAATCCATACGTTTTGATACATGAGTGCAGTAAACGAGCCGATGAAAACTATGAGCGGAGGAATAATATTCTGCCCAATAATGTCATTTGTCGTCGTGTAAAAAGACACACCTCCACGTTCGATACGTCCAATGACTTGTCCACTTGATGCTCCGTGATGGAAAAGTGAGTGGAGCTGAAGATAACGTTCAAACGCCATCCTGCGAACCTTGTCCTCAACACTCGTTGTGAGGAGAAAGAGGTAGTAGTTGTATAAAGATTCTAGAATACTTGCAACAAGTGAGGCTACGAGAATACCCACGGCACACCAAATAAGTGTCTCCCATGGGGCTTCCCCGCCGTTTTTAATGAACTTTGTGAGCGCATCAATTAAATCCTTGGAAATAAAGGGTACTACGATACTTGCAGCTTGAGAAACGGTAATGAGCCCCAGCAAAAAGAAGACCGTTTTCTTTCGGTCTTTGAAGAACGAGGCTACTCGCCATAATGTTGAGGGCTTTTTATTTGCCACCCTTTTATACTACTCCTAAATATGGATTGTGTTAAATAGTCTCTGATAATAGAACTTTTAGCGCTGAGCGTAGTTCTAGGCGCGAG
>JAGOPR010000033.1 GCA_017991895.1 Minisyncoccota bacterium
GAAATTGAAATACTCGAAGGGAAAACGGGTGCAATCACACTTATTGAGAAAATAATCCAAGCAAAGGAGGATATCTACTGGCTTGGGTCTCTTGATACTATGCTCAAAGTAGTGGATGAGGAAAAATTCTTCAAACTCATCACATGGCGACGAATGGACCAAAAAACGACATCATACGCAATTACAGATAGAAGTATCCTAGAAAATAAAAAGCTAGGCGAAAAAATGGGAGACTTCCGTCAATATCGATTTCTAAACAAACCATTCGAAATTCCCGCACTTGTCGTTCTTTTTGGGCAGAACGTCGGGCTTGTAAGAGTAGAGAGCAAGAAGACCAAGATCATACTCGTCCGCGACCAAACCATTCACGGAATTGTGAAATTCATGTTCGACACAATGTGGCAAACATTACCAGCTAACTAACTCGTGTTATTATTGAACCCATGGATCCTGTCGAAGATATAAATAAAATACCGAAACCTCCAAAACTTGTTGACCACAAGATTCCTTCAGTTATTTATCCAAAAGGCATGGAAAAGCCTGTCGCTAAAACCGTTGATAATTCGACTGGAACAAAACCAATACCTACACCCACACCAACAATTAGACCTATCCCGACTCCAGAGCCGAAAGGAAAAATAATTGCACCTGCTCCGACTATTTCTACAATTCCTACTCCAAAAATAGAAGGGGTAGCGATGAATCCAATGCCACCTAAGGCGATGGAAAATAAGGATCCTGAACACGAGCAACATATTCGTGGGCTTCGTACTTTTTCTTCTGACATGGCGACTGCAATGAAGGATACAAAAGGTTCTATCATAAAAATTGCAATTGCTGAGGACGAGCGTCGAAGAGAAGACCAGAAAGAAATCGAAAGGGCTCCACGCAAAAACCTTATTTTCTTTTTAAGTGGGCTTCTACTTTTTATTTTAGCTATAGCCGGAATCTATGGAGTATTTTGGTACAAAGAAAAAACGAGTGTTGTCCCAGCCGTTACTGAAACAGTCATTCCAAAATCGATTATCAGAAGCGAAGACGCGCAAACACTTGATATAACAAGCAAACTCAACGAGGATGTTATCCCTTCGTTCCGTGAAATTGTTGCCGATCCAAAAATGCGAGCAGGAACAGTAAAAAATATAATTTTAGCTAAAAAATCTGGTGCGGATGGTGCAGTATCGAGAATCACTTCGAACGACTTTTTAAAAATAGCTCGCGCTCATGCGCCAGCTGATTTTCTACGCTCCCTATCAAAAGAATTTATGCTTGGTATTTATTTATATAATACAAGTAACCCATTTTTGGTAATCAAGGGTACAGCACATGACTATCTATTGTCTGGAATGATAAAGTGGGAGCCGTTTCTAGTAGAAGACATGGCCAAGCTTTTTAATATTGATATCGCAGGAGAACGAAAAATATACACAGACACCCCTTTCAAAGATGCCCTCGTTCAAAACCGTGATGCACGTGTAGTAGAGGATGCGAATGGAGTACCTGTCTTGTTCTACTCGTTCCTTGACCCAAACACAATTCTAATTGCGACCGATCCTAAAACACTGATTGAAGGAGTGCGCAGGTTTAATGAATAAAAACTCATACAGCTTTGAAGCTTTTAAGCTTTTTGCTATCATTCAAATATGAACACAGAATACAAGAACAAACTCGAAGAGGAAAAAGTTACTCTAACAAAAGAACTCAGTGCTATTGCGCGATTTAATTCGGATACAAATCTATGGGAAGCCAGCCCAGAATCTTCCGATACTAGTGACGCAGACTCAAACAATAACGCTGACCGTTTTGAAGACTACGAAGAAAAAACTGCCACACTTAAACCACTTCAAGAACGCCTAGACCAAGTGGAGAAAGCTTTAGCAAAGATTGAAACTGGTAGTTATGGCGAGTGTGTAGTTTGTGGAAATGAGATTGAGGCAGAGCGCCTGAATGCAAACCCTGCAGCAGAAACGTGCATCGCACACCTTGAAGCATAAGAGGAGCACCAAATCCCACCCGTCAAATTTTATAATTTAGGGTTTGAAGTTTAGAGTTTAATTTTATTTCTATGTCTTTTGCCCGAGTATTTTCGGCTCAAACAGAACTCCTTTCAGGAAGAATAGTTTCCGTTGAAGTTGATACATCAAAGGGGATGAACAACTTTGCAATTGTCGGACTTGGCGACCGTGCTGTCGACGAAGCTCGAGACCGTGTTGGTTCAGCACTTAAAAATGCCGGCTTTGAATCTCCAAAACACAAAAACCAAAAAACCATTGTTTCACTATCACCAGCAGATCTAAAAAAGGAAGGCTCACATTTTGATGTCTCAATCGCCCTCGGCTATCTTGTAGCCGAGGGCCTTCCTTTAGAAAAGGAATTAAACAAATCGCTATTTGTCGGAGAGCTCGCCCTTGATGGTGGAGTTAGGCCCGTACGGGGAATTCTGGCAATCGCACTATCTGCATCGCGTGAGGGGTTTACAGAAATTTTTGTCCCAAAAGAAAATGCTAACGAAGCAAGCCTCGTAAAAGAACTCACTGTATATAGTATCGACTCGTTAAAAGACCTAGTAGAACATGTTAGGAAAAATAATCCTTCATCAAAAAAACTTATGCCGTTTGCGAGCACTGACGTAAATGGAGAATTTACAAAACCTGAAACAGATTTTGGAGATATCATCGGTCAAGAAAGTGCGAAGCGTGGCCTTCTAATCGCGGCTTCTGGAGGACACAATATATTAATGTACGGACCACCAGGGACAGGCAAGACAATGCTCGCTCGAGCACTCTCTGGAATTCTTCCATCGCTATCAAAAGAAGACGCAATGGAAGTAACTTCGATCCAGTCAATTGCCGGACAAGGAGGAACAAAAGGACTTGCCTACACGGCTCCATTCCGCGCCCCGCACCACACATCATCGTATGTTTCAGTTATCGGTGGAGGAACTTTCCCAAAACCCGGAGAAGTAACACTCGCTCATCGCGGAGTACTATTCCTAGATGAGTTCCCCGAGTTTGACCGTCGCGTTGTCGAAAGTCTGCGCGAGCCACTTGAAGAACATAAAGTATCTATTGCGCGAGCAAAAGGCTCGGCACTTTTTCCTGCACAATTTCTTTTTGTCGCAGCGATGAATCCTTGCCCCTGCGGATACAAAGGATCAAAAACAAAAATATGCTCTTGTACGGCAAGTGACCTAGTGAGATATCGGAGAAAAATTTCTGG
>JAGOPR010000021.1 GCA_017991895.1 Minisyncoccota bacterium
CAGACAAAAGTCTGTTTTCTTTCCGTAAATATTTTACTGTTTTTTGGAAAAAATTATTCATTGGAAAACCTAAAGACATAGGGCTAGCCCACGTTACATTAACCCATATATTATAAAGGATTCCCCCCCATTTTCCTATTGGAAAATGGGGGGTGTGTGGATATTTTTTAAAAAAAATATAGCTTAGCGTACTTCCCAGCCTTTTTTCCCTATTTCTTGACCGATTGTAGTCATTATTTCTGTAACTTCTTCATCTTTAAGCGTGCGTTCATGTGATTGAAATACTAAACGCACTCCAAGCGAGGTCTTTCCACCTTTTGTGAACTGATCGAAAAGATACGGTTCCCTAACCAAAAGATTCGTTCCATTTTTTTTACAAAGATTGATGAGCTCTGTGACTTCAGTATTTACAGGTACCCAAACGGCCACGTCGCGAGAAATAAATGGATAGTGACTCCATGGAATAAATGGTGTTTGATGTTTGGTGTTTGATGTTTGGTTGCTTGAAGCATTTTCTGGCGACAAGTCGCGAAAAAATGCTTCAAGCGTTGATTCAACTACTCCTTTTTTATTTGCATACGCTACATGAATCTCTTCAACACCAACTTCAGGAAAAACCGTACCGATTTCGAAAATTTTAGTCTCCCCTATTCCCAAAAATGGAGCGTTTAAACGATTGAGTTCGTACGACTCTTTTAGTCCATCGGAAAGATTTGTTCGTAAAAATTCTTTTCCTTTTGCTCCATATGCAACTTCTATTTTTCCTTTTTTACAAAATGCGTACGTTATTACTTCACTATATCCGTCAGCAAGCAATTTCTCACGCGCGGCGTTCATGCGTGTTTGTGTATCGTTCATTTTTGGCTCGAACGCAATTTTGGGAATCATTGGCACAACTTTGTCGTACCCAATAATTCGTCCAATCTCTTCAGCCATGTCATGTGTACCAACGAGATCAAGCCGGAGCGATGGTACGATGATAGTAAAACCGCCTTCATTTTTGTATTCAAAATTGTATCGCTTCAAAATGTCCTCAACTTTTTCTGCAGAAATATCTGCACCAAGTTTTTTAGTGATTTGATCTACAGAAAAAACGATCTCACGCTTTTCCTGTGGCGACGGGTATACGTCGACAACATCTTCAAATGTCGCTTCGGGACACATCTCAATAATTAGTCCTGTGAGCTCTTTCATTCCAAAACTCGCAAGTTCGGGAGATAAATCATTCTCAAATCGCTTTGCTGAATCAGTAAGTATTCCAAGTCGGCGTGCAGTCTTGCGCACGGTTGCTGGCTCAAAGTTTGCGACCTCAAGCACAATTTCTGTTGTGTTTTCATCTACTTCGGCAGAAATTCCACCTTTGACCCCCGCAATGGCGAGAGTCTCCGCTTCGCTTGAAATAACAATTTCTGACTCGTTTAATTCGACATGTTTATCATCTAACGTAGTAATCTTCTCTTCTTTATTAGCTTGACGTATAACAATCTTTTCGGAAAAGAGCTTTTTTAAATCAAATGCGTGCATAGGTTGCCCGCAGTCATACATACACAAATTTGTCGCATCAACGATGTTATTAATACTTCTTTGCCCGATTGATTCGAGGTGTTTTACCACCCATTCTGGAGACGGACTAACTTTGATATTTCGAACGATGCGTCCCATATAACGACGACACTTATCTGTTTGAATTTCAATTTTCAGATTTGTCGGTTTTGATTCTGGAACTTTATACATTCCACTTGGATCATTGAATTTAATTCCAAGCTGTCCTGCAAGCTCACGCGCAATACCATGATGCGAAAGCAAATCGTGTGCGCGGTTTGGCAAAATATTTAAATCGAAAATTGTATCATCACCAAGTTTTTCTACACTCTCAACTTCACAAAGATGATAGGTAAAAACATCAGCTAGTTTTTCAGCCTCGACAACTTCTGGTATGTACCATTTGAGCCAGTTGTAAGAAATTTTCATAAAATTAGAATTGATTCAAGCGAAGGTCGCCATGATAGAAAAGTCGTACATCTGGAATATTCCACTTAATCATCGCAATACGATCAAGTCCTCCGCCGAATGCGAAACCTTGGACTTTCTCAGGATCTAGTCCCGCATTTTTCAAAACTTCCGGATGAATCATTCCCCCTCCCATCATCTCGAGCCACTTACCTTTAAATTTTGCATGCACTTCTACAGATGGTTCGGTAAACGGAAAGAAACTCGGACGAAATTCAATTTCAGAATCTTCACCAAGCAAAGTTTTATAAAGTTGTGTGAGCACACCCTTCATGTGTGCGAGCGTAATATTTTCTCCAATCATAAATCCATCAATCTGAAAAAATTGTGCTTCATGCGTAATATCAGTCGCTTCATTTCGAAATACTTTTCCGATAGAAATATATGCGGACGGAATTTTATTTTCTTTTGCAGATTTTTCGAGCATACGAGCAGTCATGTTTGTCACATGCGTACGAAGTACCGGCCGAGAGCTTCTTTCTCCACTTTGAGCCTTTGCGATTTCATCTGCTGTCATTTTTATCCAGAAAGTATCTTGCATATCTCGTGCAGGATGGTCTTTTGACATGTTTAAGGCATCAAAACAGTACCACTCAGTCTCGAGCTCTGGAGCATTTGCCACCTCAAACCCAAGGTCTGTAAATACCTCATAAGCCTCGTTTTTAAGTATAGAAAGTGGGTGTTCTGTCCCCTTCGTTTGCTTATCCATAGAGCCATAGTACACTGAAATATATGAAAAATCTACGAGTTGTGATCTTGGCGATTTTAACTATTTCACTTTGTATAGCCTTCTATCTAGGCTGGTCTGACAATGGGCCGTCGTTAGGTTTTTACCCTTTCTCTAAATAAGCTAGCCAAAATACCTACATCCAAAAAGCTTTCTAAACATCTTACGTCACCTGACGCAAGATGTTTAGAAAAATAAAATCTGGTTTTGTATGATTTTTATACAACCCGCTTTGCGAGTGCACAGTATTTGCATTCTTTTTGCGTGCCGTAGTTTTTTGCGTGACAGGTGCGTGTAGTCCATTCCCCACTTTGCATATTTGAATCAAAATCAGAAATATCTTTACGCAAAAGTTCGATGTGTTCATCAGTAATTTTTGTTTCATAAAGTGCGTCCTTATCCGAGCTATCTGCTTCCATAAAAAGAAGCCTTGAAGCAGTAACTTCAGTCGGAGACTTATCATGCTTTAGGAGATACGAATACATCGCAAGCTGACGAAGCATATCGCTCATTCTTCCTTCATCATCAACCTTTTCAATTTCTCGTGCAGTCTTTGCTTTACGATTTGTCTTAAAGTCTGTTACCCGAGCATTTCCACTTCCGAGCATTTCCACAAGATCGATTTTTCCAGTAATTGTGAGATTCGGCACCGATGGGTCAACATACTCTTTAGGCTCTTTTTCGGAAACACTGTCTTCTTCAATATTCGGAAGATAGGTTTTGATAAATCCCGCAATCATTTCTTTAGCATCTTTAATAAATCGATTCCGTATTTTTGAATCAAAAATTCGAAGTGAGTCCAATTTTTTTTCGTAAAATGCCTCAAGTTCATTCTTAGTAATTTTTCTATTCTTAAATACTTCCTCTATTGCTGAATGTATCAAAGAGCCGAATTGAGCGCTTTCATTTTCAGGCTCTGGCAAATATACAAAATTCCTAAAGTACCACGTCCATGGGCATGTAAAAAAATTGTTGAGATGAGTAACGGCAACTTTTCTTTTTGCGTACTCATCACGCACAAACTCTCGTATATTTTCTAGAACATCGCCACCCTCTGTTATAGGTTCACTAGCTACATATGCTTTCGGATCATGCTTCAAAATCTTTTTCTCTGTTTCCAGCGCAGTTGTTTTTATAAACATATCCTGCGGTAGATCCGAAACAATTGATGCCAATTTTTGATCTCCACCAGAATAACCTTTTTGGGAGTATGAAATCGTACAATGTCTTCGTGCACGTGTAATCGCAACATAAAGCTCGCGCCTAGCGGAAAGCTCATCCTTTTTTGAAACTTTCTCGGCAAGGGCATCAGGTAGCGTAAAGCCCATATGTTTCCCCTTCATAAGCGAGCTCTCGTCCATGTGCGCTATCCACACATAATGAAATTCGAGCCCTTTTGAAGCATGTAACGTCATTACTTTCACCCCATTTTGCGCTCCAAACACTGCAAGTGAAATATCCTGTCCATACTCTATGAGCCTGTCTATAAATGCGACAAAATCGGAAAGCTTAGCTCGCGGATTTTTTTCCATGTACGTAAGCGATAGATGCAACATTGTACGCACAACTTCTATCTGTCTTTGTAGCTCGTTATGAGACGTCGTGCGCTTGAAGAAAATCTCCTCCCCTATTTCTTGAGTCAAACTATATACATCTTTTTTCTGCGCGGAATAAATAAGATCAAGTAATATTTTTTTTAATTCAAATACTTCTTTAAACTCCTGTCCAAGATTTTCTACCGATAAATTCTTTCCATATTCTTTTATACATTTATGCGCAATGAGAGTTGGTACGCCAAAAGCTCTATCTAGCAACAAATTTGCTACATCTGGTGCAGAATACGGATAAGCACACACACGAAAAGCCGAAAGAATGGACTGCATTTCTGGCGTATCAAAAGAAGACATCTTGTCCCCACGCGAAACAGGTAGCCCCAAATCTGACAATATTGTCATTGCCCCACGCACCTGTGCGTTTTTAGGAACTAGAATGACACAATCGTCCGGAGACACTCCACGTTTAATATCTTCCTTGATAGAAATTCCGGCCGACAATATCTCATCACGCGGATATGAAGCTTCTACCAAATTGAGTGGGTGCGATTCTTTTGATGTACTTACAAGCTTCCCTTTTACCAAAGAGCTCTCTAGAAGCTTGTCTGCAGAATCAAGAATCGCCTGTGTCGAACGGTAATTTTCCGCAAGAGCAATTAGTTTGGTTGTAGGGAAAACTTCGCGAAATCTTTCGAAATGAGAAATCGAAGCACCACCAAAACCATAAATAAGCTGGCGATCATCTCCCACCGTAAAAATATTTGGGTGCTCAACCCCCGCCCAGACTTCCTCCAAAAATTGGTTCTGAACACCGCTCGAATCTTGGTGTTCGTCTACCAATACATATAAATATCGCTCACGAATAGTCGCACGAATATCATCATGTGATTTTGCGATACGAACCATCATCTCAAGAATGTCATCGTAGTCAGCGGTACCATGCTCAATCTTTTCTGACTCATACAGCTCATAAAAACGTACGACTTCTTTCGTCCGATTCAATCTCTCGATTTTATCGAGCGCCGACTGCTTCATCGTACCTTTCGACGGGCCACGAGAAGACAAACTTTCCGAATCATTTTCGATTCTGGAAATGTCGTTCAAAATCTCAGCCATAAAATCTTCTGGCTTTATACCCTCTCTTTTAAGTAAAGAAATCAAAGATTTTAAATCACGGAAATTGTATGCACCGCCACTTCTTGTGCGAAGATATTTCCAATCGTGATTTTCTAAAATATGGTCAAACAAAATTACCACATCGTGGTCGTCCAACAATCGTGGTGGTGACGGAAGTAGAAGTGCTTCATAAAATTCCTCGAGAAGCTCGCCTCCAAAACTATGAAATGTTGCAATTTTTATTCTGTTAGCATCAGGGCCAATAAGGCGGGTCAAGCGTTCGCGCATAGCGCGAACGCCGGAGTTTGTAAAAGTAAGACACAAAATTCCATCCGCAGGAGTGTCTGTCTTGGTGAGAATATTCGCGATACGAAGAGCAAGCACCTGCGTCTTACCTGTGCCGGGCCCTGCCACCACCATTACTGGCCCATCGATAGTATCTACTGCCTCCTTTTGAGCCTTGTTTAGGTTTTTGTAGGCATCAATAAACGCGGAATTCTTACTCATGGTTTCAGTGTAGCATGTATAAAAATATAGCTTGAAATGTATGCTTATTTGACAAATAACAATAATAAGTGTATAATAGTTTTACCTTAAAAACACGGTTATGAACATATTAATTTTAAGTGCCTCGGCAGGTTGGATGGTTGCCGGAGGAGCATTGGCTTTAGCCTTACTTATATTCGGTCTAAATTACGTATCAGACCCAAATAAATATAAGGAATATCGTGACCACATCCGGTCACAAAACAAGAAACTGTAGAGCACAAAGTTCTACGAAAAAGGATTCCTTAGGAATCCTTTTTTATTTTGCAAGATTATCTCCTACTTTGTATGCCTCCCCTGCCCCCATGGTCACAAAGACATCATTCGAGCCTAAATTGGCATTTTTGAAAAACTCATTGGCCTCTTCAAAACTCGAAAAAGCTCTCGCGCCTGCAACATTTTTTGATACGGCCTGAGCTAGTATCTCGCTTGAAACTGTAGGATCAACTTCTTCTCGAGCAAAATAAATTGGCAAAAAATACACTTCGTCTGCATCGTTAAAAGCTGTTTTAAAACCTTCAAAAAGTGCCTTCGTGCGTGAATATAGATGCGGTTGAAATACGATTGTGATTTTCTTTGTTCCTTTTGGATAAAGTTCTCGGAGCGCTTCAAGACTCGCCTTTATCTCTGTAGGATGATGCGCGTAATCGTCATAGACGATTACGCCTTTATCCGTAGTTTCCTTCTGTTCGAGTCTACGCCATGTTCCAGAAAATTTCTGAAGTGATTTTATTGCTATATTTTTATCTATCCCCAGATACTCCGCTACCGCAAGAGCTGCGGAAGCATTTTTAATATTGTGCAAACCCGGAACACTAAGATCAGTAATCTCGGGGATATATTTCGTATAATCTAAAATATCAGCATCTATTTCGTTTATAGCATGCGCAACCGATGGGTCATGTGGGTCACACACTACAACACTAGTTGTTTGTAGTGATAGCTCGTGGAAAGCATTTTCGATATCAGAAATATCTTTATAGTAATCAAGGTGATCTTCCTCGATATTTGTAATAACCAAAATTTTTGGATTTATATTTAAAAAGGACCTCTCATACTCACACGCCTCAACAACAAAATTTTCACCCTTACCAACAATAAGATTTGATTTGTAGTCTTTTAAAAGCGAGCCCACTATTACAGACGGATCCTTTTTTGCATCAATGAGCACCTTTGCAATCATTGCGGTTGTCGTAGTCTTTCCGTGAGTTCCAGAGATAGCTACTGTTGCCTTGTTTACTGTTACAAGATGCAACATTTCTGGGTAGCTTTTTGCGGTAATGCCAGAATTAAAAATTTCTTCCATTAGACTTGGGTCGTAATGTTTTATTGCAGTTGTATAGACAATCAAATCTACATCTTTGGGTATAAGTGCAAACCCCTGCCCTATATCAATCTGTGCGCCAAGCTTTGCAAGTTCAATAGTAATTTCAGTTTCTGACATATCAGAGCCAAAAACCTGCTTGCCTTCAAGTAAAAAAAGTCTGGCAATGGCTGAAATGCCTATTCCTCCTATACCTACAAAAAATATATTACGGGCGTCGAGTGGAGTCATAAATGCATACTATCACCAACTAGCGTTTTGGGAAAACGAGTAATTTTTGAGGTGATTTTGTTAGTGCTCGTGCATTCTTTTTGCCAACAGCATAAGTATCCTCAATACGAATACCGAGCTTGTTTGGAATATATATCCCCGGCTCTACAGTAACCACCATATTTTCCTTAAAAATTGGTTCTGTCCTTTTGAAATAAATTCGAGGTAATTCATGTATACGCCGGCCAACGCCATGACCAAGTGTGTGAATGAAATATTTCTTGTATGAGCCGAGAGCTTTTCGCGCGACGGCGTCAGCCGTCGCGCATTGTGCACCATCTCGAACCAGCTTCTCACTTTTTAATTTTGATGACAAAAGCAATTTATATAATTCTCGATCTCTATTAGTGGGTATACCGACAAAAATTGTACGTGTCATATCTGAACAATAGCCGTTTACTCGTACGCCAAAATCGACAATTACAAATCCTTCGAGCGATGATTGTGTTGGCTTTGGATGTATCTCATTTCCGGCACGTGAGCCACTTGTTACAATAGGAGGAAATGCTTCTCGCAATCCCCTCTTTTTTATTTCTCGTCTAATCCAAAGATATAGCTCGTACTCGCTTTTGAAACTAAAGTCCGCAATGATTTTCGAAAAAATATCATCGGTTATCTTACAGGCTTTTTCTACGTACGCTATCTCAGTTTTTGTTTTCTGAAGTGCCATTTTTTTTATTTGAAAATCCCCAATTCCATTTTGGCTTTTCACCGTATGCATAACAAATGATTATGAGAAATACCGTCATTATTAAAACTACTGGGAAAAAATGTATGAAAAAATCGAAGTCCGATATAGAGCCTTTCTCGCTAAAAATTCCGAGTGAAAATAGGGCAAAAATATACATTGCTAGTATTCCCCATCCTTGCCATGTACATGGAGTCCACCCCCAACCAAATCTCTTTGCCTTAAACCATAGTTTCTTTTCTTCCATGTTGTGATAATAACATAAAAGCCCCCGACTTTCGTCGGGGGCTTTTATTGATAAAAACAAGTCTATTTCCACATATCTAGAATAAATCCGTACGCAAGGAAAGTAACAAGCTCAGCTCCTGCCGTAATGAAAAACATACTCCAAGCAAGACCTTTCGGCTTTCCGCTCCAAAGTGCCGAACCGCCGGAAGTAGGCATAAGAAAACCAAGCCATATCCAAAATGCCATTGTAACCCCACTCATGCCAGACATATTGATAAAACGAGAAAGCACGAATGCTGAAACAAAAGATAGGACGAGCTGAACAGCAACCATCTTTGCCATACCCTTCTTGGCCTCAGCTTGAGCATCTACCGTCATGGTATCCATGCCAGTAATCTTCATCCACATGTTTCCAAAAAGAGCCTTTCCATACCAAAGCATTCCGATAATAAGGGCCACTATTGCACACACGATAAGTGCCAAATAATTCATTTCCATAAAATAATTATACTAAACCTAGTAATACTCTAATTATAACTCCTTGTTTAAATCAAGCGAAGCAGAGTTTATACAAAAACGCTTACAAGTAGTTTCTTTTGGTCCATCATCAAACACGTGACCTAAGTGTGCACCACATTTAGCGCAGGTTACCTCTGTGCGAATCATTCCATGTGACGTATCTGTTTCCATTTTTACTGATCCAGAAATAGCTTGATCAAAACTTGGCCATCCAGTACCAGAATCAAACTTAGAATCTGAGGAAAATAACTCCGTCCCACAAACCTTGCATGCATATTTACCTTTTGAGTGCTCGTTTACGTAGACACCTGTAAACGGAGCCTCCGTCGCCTTTTCCTGAGTAACCCGATACTCTTCTTCAGTTAATTTATTTTTTAATTCTTGTTTATCCATTTAGACCTGAGTGCCTTTAAATAATCTACCTCCGACCCAAATCATTACAAAGGCGAGGATTGTAAGAACTAGTAAACTTACCCCAAACGAGCCGTGTGCCCCTCCCGAAAGAGCTCCACGTATCCCATCTACTCCATAAGTTAACGGGTTTAATTTAATTATCACAGATAAAACTTTGGCGGTTCCGACATTTGGGAACAGTGAGCCCGACAAGAAAAAGAGTGGCATCATTATAAAATTCATAATTAACGGGAAGGCCTGCATATCTGTCATTCGCGATGAAATTGCCATTCCGAATGCGGTAAAAGTTATGGCTACTAGGGCCATAAACACGAGCGCGAGTGGAACCATAGACCACACAGGGCGAAAACCAATCAGCAAAGATATAAAAAACATGACAACACCCTGCAGTAAAGCGATAGTTGCTCCACCTAGTGTCTGCCCTAGCATAATATTAAAGCGTGGAACAGGAGCAACGAGTGTCTCTTTTAGAAAACCAAACTGACGATCCCAAATAGTGGAAATCCCGCCAAACATTGCTGTAAAAAGAATGCTCATTGCGATTATCCCAGGAGCGAGAAAATCTATATAGCTTCCACCCCCAGCCTTCTCGTACATTGGACCAAGCCCAAAACCAAGTGCGACAAGAAAAAGCACAGGTTGACCTAAAGAGCCAATCATTCTGGCTTTTGAACGCCAGTATTTTTTAAGTTGCCTGAGCCACATTATATATATTGCTTGCATAATATTTTATTTTTAGTTTATCTTCCCCACATTTTTCTAGCTCCACGCATACGATCCATGGCGGACCCTTCTTCTTCACGAATTTCATGACCTGTTAACTTTATAAAGGCATCTTCCAGCGTCATGCTTCCTGTTTGTTTTTTCAACTCTTCGGAGGTACCCCTCGCAACAATTTTTCCAGCATCAATTATCGCAATATTTTGCGCCATCTTTTCAGCTTCCTCCATATAGTGAGTGGTGAGAAAAACTGTTATACCTTCGTTTTTATTTAAATTTTGTATATACCCATACAAATGATTACGTGTTTGAGGATCTAGTCCTATTGTCGGCTCATCCAAAAAAAGAACCTTCGGATGATGCAGTAAGCCACGAGCGATTTCAAGCCGACGCTTCATTCCTCCAGAAAACTCACGAACCAAACTATCTTTTCTATCCCATAATTCCACAAACTCCATTAGCTCTTTTATTCTTTGCTTACGGACATCGTTAGGTACGCTATATAACATTCCATGAAACTCCATATTTTCATACGCAGTAAGCTCATCATCGAGTGACGGGTCTTGAAATACTATTCCAAATGACTTGCGTACTTCATCTTGTCCATCTGGTAAAGTAAAACCATTTAAAGTAATCTCTCCATTTGTAGGAGAAAGAAGTGTAGTCAACATTTTAATTGTCGTCGTCTTCCCTGCCCCATTTGGTCCAAGAAAGGCAAATATACTTCCTGCTGGCACAGAAAATGAAATATCCTGCACGGCGGTGAATTCGCCAAATTTCTTTGTGAGATTTTTTACTTCAATACTATTTTCCATATAAATATAATTACAAGCTGAAATAAAATTCCAGCTCTTTAAGAATCTTAAGTGTTACCTATTGCTTTTCTACAAACTGACCATCTTCGGCCTTTTCACATTTATCCCAGTCATATATTCGTCCACTCATTGCAATGTAAACTCCAGACTGAAGTGTCTGAACTGCACTAATTGCGCATCCAAGATTAAATGGAGCGTCTGAATCTGTAAATCTCTCTGGACGTGATGCCCCCGTAATAACGATTGTTTTATCTTTAACCTTTGTAAGTAACTCCGCTGTTACAGTCATTGTGTCTGTACCATGAGTTATAACAATATTTTTTTCGGGTGATTTTTCACAGGCTTGGAAAATCAATTCTCGGTCATCATCTGTCAAATCTAGGCTATCCTTCTTTGTGATCGAAACAACCCGAAAATCGAAATTTGGGTGGGTACGCTTTAGAACGCGTTCAACGGCTGGATCAGTTATCTCAAAAAGGTAAGCCTTTCGGCCTTTTTCGTAGTCCTTGTCGATCGTCCCACCTGTCTGTAAAAATAGGATATTCATATTGCAAGGTCAGTATAGTCTCATGGTAAACATCTGGCAAGGAAATTGCCGTTTTAAGGTGTATACGGTAGTATCACATAGATTGGAGAGATGCGTGAGCGGTTGAAACGGCAGTCCTGGAAAGACTGTAGCTGAGAAATCGGCTCGGGGGTTCGAATCCCCCTCTCTCCGCATTGACAACCTGTTAGTTTTGATGACCCATTTAGTTATGTACTAAGTGCGACCCACAAAGCTTCATGTTGCAGAAAAAAAAAGCGATTTAAATCGCATTTTTTCTTTTCCATTTAATGCATTT
>JAGOPR010000005.1:0-8778 GCA_017991895.1 Minisyncoccota bacterium
GCGAGAATTACTATTGGCTTTTCAAAAATAGTTTTTGCTTGCTCGACAGCAGTGTCTATGGCACGAAAATCATGTCCATCTACTTCGATAACATGCCAATTAAAGCTTCTCCATTTTTCAGCTAGAGGTGCAAGTGGCATAACGTCTTCAACGTAACCTTCAATTTGAATATTATTGTAGTCTACGATTGCAATTAGATTGTGAAGTTTGTATTTTGCCGCAAACATTATTGCCTCCCAACTATTCCCTTCCTGAAGTTCTCCGTCAGAAAGCATTGCATAAAACTTTTTTGTCGATGTCTGTCCAAAATCAATCTTGTCAGCAAGTGCCATACCAGCAGCTTGTGAAAGACCTGAGCCAAGTGGCCCTGAAGATGTTTCAACATAAGGAAGCCATTCACGATGTGGGTGACCCTGTAAACGACTTCCAAGTTTACGTAGAGTCTTGAGTTCTTCGACAGGAAAATATCCTGCGTGTGCCATTACAGCGTAAAGAACAGGGCAAATGTGACCATTTGAAAGAATTATACGGTCACGTTCTGCCCAATCTGGACGATTGGCATCATGACGCATTGCATGGAAATATAAATACGTAAAAATATCTGCCATTCCTAGTGGACCAGCAGAGTGACCAGATTTTGCGAGTAGTAGCGATGAAATAATCGACTGGCGAACTTGGTTCGCCATAAGTGAGAGTTCTTTTACTTTCTCGTCTGTAATCATTATAAAAATTATTATAGCAGAATATTTTTAAACTCTGAAATACGCTTCTCTATGTCCTCTGCCGCAAATATTCCAGAGCCCGAAGCAAGACGTGTAGCACCTGCTTCAACAAGTCGTGGCGCAGTTTCTAGTGTTACAGACCCATCAACACCAAGCGGTAAATTTGGATATTTCGCACGAAGAGTCTTGAGATTTGAAATTACACGTTCATCAAATGGCTGTCCTTGATAACCAATCTTCGCAATCCCCATACACTGTACTGATGAAATAATTTTTTCATCAATAAGTTTGAAAAGTATTTCAGGATTAGTGTCAGCATTTATCGCTACACCCACTTCTACAAGTGGAGGGACCATTTTTGCCAAATCGTGCATTTCAGAATACACATCAGAGAATGCTTCAGCATGAAAAAGTATTCGGGATGGTCCAAGCGTAAGCAAGTCTGGAAGGAGTTTTTTTGCGTTCGCAACCATAAGATCGAGCTCGAAATCGAAGGCTTCCCAATGTGGCATATTTACCTCACCAGCTCCTTCTACGATTTCCTTGTAAGCAATGTCATAGTGAGATGGTCCACCTTCTACGAGAGGTGCCATGTACGGCCATGTAACACTCGGTACAAATACTCCGTCGCAAACATCAATCTGCACAGTTTCGACAAGCCCAACAACTTGGTCAAGTCGCTTTGATACGTCGGCAAAAGATTTCTCTAAAACTGCTGGGATTATTTCCGTACTCATTATTTTACAAATCTAATTTATTAATGCGACGAACATGGCGCTCACCCTGCGGAAACGTGGTTTCGATAAATTTCTTTATAGCAACTTTTACTTTTTCTTCGTCTAAAAAGCGGGCTCCAATTGAAAGAATGTTTGCGTTGTTGTGCTCACGCAGTGATGTCACCATGTCTATAGTCTTTCCGTCTGAATCTACTTGGCTCGCGAGGTCGCCATAATACACACCAGCTCGGGCACCTTTAACACGATTGGCGCACATCGCTTCCCCTTGACCAGAGCCTCCGAGAATCACACCGAAACTTCCAGAATCTGTAGCTACTGCATTCGCTACAGGAAAAATAAAGTCTGGGTAGTCGTCTTCTTTGTCAAAAGCGAATGGTCCTTTGTCGACAACCTCATGACCAAGTCCACTCAAATACTCTTTAAGAGTATTCTTGAGTTCAAATCCTGCATGGTCTGTTCCGAGATATATTTTCATTTTTTATTTGTTATATGGCACAAAAGTGTGAATATTCCACTTTGAGTTATCTGGTTCAACTTGATGCATCATTCTAACAAAAAGAGTTGCTTTTGATTGACTGCATCCTTCAGGATTGCAATTTGGCACTTCTTGGCTCGCAATTCGTACGGGAATAAAAAAGAAGAATCCAAGAATCAGTATTACTAATAATGCAAATACTGTTTTCATTATTTAATCGTCGCGCCAGTCTTTATTACGTGGTCAACAAGTGTATGTGTATACCCCATTTCATTGTCGTACCACCCAAGCACTTTCACGAGATTGCCTCCTATGACTCGAGTCATTGCGAGGTCTGCAA
The DNA here is from genome assembly GCA_017991895.1 of Minisyncoccota bacterium. Taxonomy (GTDB): domain Bacteria; phylum Patescibacteriota; class Minisyncoccia; order Phycocordibacterales; family UBA9973; genus CAITQP01. Next base: position 2,275 of record JAGOPR010000005.1, read on the forward strand.
TAGATGCATGACGCTCTCCAAGAATATCCGATGATACAAGTGGTTCGTCTGTTGCATCAAAAACTCCCATCCATTTTGGATCTTTTGAAGCCTTGCGAAGAATATCATTTACTTCTTCTGCTGTTGTCGCACGCTTTGCGATAAAAGTAATATCTACAATTGAACCTGCGGGTACAGGAACTCGAAGTGAAATTCCATCGAATAGTCCTTTGAGTTGAGGATACGCTGTTGCTACTGCGATAGCCGCGCCAGTTGAAGACGGTACGATGTTTTGCGCTGCCGCACGTCCTTCGCGTAAATCCTTTTTACTTGGGCCATCTACGAGAGCCTGTGTACCTGTATATCCGTGAGTAGTTGAGAGCACGGCCTTTTCGATACCGATAGCCTCATCAAGAATTCCGATAAGTGGCGAAGCGGCATTTGTCGTACAAGATGCATTTGAAGTTACATCACATGTGCCAAATTTTTCTTCGTTTACCCCAAGAAGAATAGTTTCTCCAGGGAAACTGCCGTCGCCTTTTGAAGGAGCAGAAATAACTACCTTCTTAGCACCCTGATCAAGGTGGAATTTTGCTTTTTCAAATGCAGTAAAAAGTCCTGTAGATTCTACAACGACATCAATATTCAAATCCTTCCACGGGAGCTTCGTTGTGTCCTTCTCAGATACGAAATGGACCTGCTTTCCATCAACCCAGATATCTTTACCGTCATTTTTCACATCATGATTCCAACGATGATAAACAGTATCGTATTTCAGAAGATATGTAAGTGAATCTACTGAACCAAGATCATTAACGGCAACGACTTCTAATGCGGGATTATCCCAAGCAACTTTTAAAAATGCGCGACCGATACGGCCAAAGCCATTAATGGCAACTCTTGTGGTTTTCATAGCGTCATTGTATCAAAAATTGTAATAATTGTAAGTATAATGTATCAAACTCCGGCGATTGCCGGAGTTTAAGCTTTTAAATGGTTAAAATATTATGTTATTCTTCTTTTTCGCGCTGTACGTCATTGAGTTTGAAGTACACTTCGCCATACCCAGGCAAGACAGTATATATGTCATTGCCACCAGGTAATTTGCTCCCGGAAAAGCGGAAACCAGTAAAGAATAGACATTTTATGGCAGTGCTATCGTTTTCAACGTAAGCCTTTACTGCCGTTGCACTGTCATTGTGCCAGTCACTCACAATCCACCATACAGCATTTTCTTCCTTAAAATGCTTCACAGGAATTTTGAAGTACTCCTGTTTTTCTAATGGTTCGGATGATAATGTGCTTGGCACATTTGTCTCTTTTTTGCTACCGCATGCTAAAAGCATGGTCGCCATGGAAATAAGAATTGCTTTTCTCATAAAATCTATTTTTTATTGTGAAATCAGGTTTTTTGTATCCTGCTTATCTTGAACGGTACTAATAATATTTGATTATGTCAATAGTATAACTGATACGAATAAATTGCATATGTATGTAATATAGATTGATTAAATAATACGATTGAGAAAGTTATAAAGGTGTGTTAAAGTATAAATCGTGGACGAGGAATATAAGAAAAAAATCGACCGTGTACTCAAACTCGCAGAAGAAAACAACGAGTATGTAAGGCAGGTACGAAGCTCCCAGAAAACATCACAGATGTTTAAAGCTATCTACTGGGTAATTATAGGCACGTTCGCACTTGGAGGTTTTTACTACATAAAACCATATTTAAATACGCTAAATAACGTATATTCAAGCTTCGGAGATATCGGCAAAAAAGCGACATCTTCAAATCTTGAACTGTACGACTTAAAGCAGGTCCAAGATTTGATTAAACAGATAAAATAATCAATATACCGAGATACCTGCCCGACTGAATACGTCAGTCATTCAGGCGGGGCTCAGTTGGTGAGATAAACACTGTCCCACACTGTTTATCCCCGAAGAGATTAGGTCTGCGAAAGTTTAGTGTTAAGTTTTATATATGCCTGGATAGCTCAGTTGGTGAGATAAACACTGTCCCACACTGTTTATCCCCGAAGAGATTAGGTCTGCGAAAGTTTAGTGTTAAGTTTTATATATGCCTGGATAGCTCAGTTGGTAGAGCGCTCCCCTGAAGAGGGATAGGTCACCAGTTCGACCCTGGTTCCAGGCACCAAAATAAGAAAAACACCCGTGTGGGTGTTTTTCTTATTTTGGTGCCTGGAAGGAGCCAACTGCTTGGCTCCGTGCCAGGGTCGAAAGACTTTTCTATGTTTTGTTTACAAAACGAGAAAAGCACCTGGCTACGTGGTAGCCGACTCTGGTTCTGTAAGTTCCATGCTACAATCCAAATGCAAAAGACAGCTCCGAAGGCTGTCTTTTGCATTGCTTTATGGTCACAAATAATTCCTCGCCGTCACTCAGAATTTTCGCGACCCCGCCTCGCGGTTTGTTCTGCTGAACAAACATCGCTCCGGCTGACACAAGTACAGAAAAAGGCTGAAGCAGTTCAGTCTTTTTCATCTTGTGTCCTCGGCAGGAATCGAACCTACAATTACCCCTTAGGACGGGGCAGTTATATCCATTTAACTACGAGGACAACTAAAAACACCCTTTCGGGTGCTTTTAGCATACATTAAATCTGGTATTTTTACAGTCCGAGAAGTTCTGCAATCTTTGGCTTATTGAATCCAACGATGATGGAGTCATCTATTCGAATAACAGGAACCCCCATCTGCTTTGTCATGTCTACCAATTCTTTACGCTTTGCCTGATCAGCGGCAACATCAAATTCTTCATACGCAATTCCCTTTTCCTTAAAAAAATCTTTTGCCATGTGACAGAAGTGGCATGTTGGTGTCGTGTAAATTGTTACTTTGTGCATTTTTTACTTCACATTATTATTTTTAATCTTTATTATTTTTATTATATACCTGTCGTCAAATATTTGAAATATTGACACTCTGTGTTGTAATATAAATTGAGTTTTTAGCAAAAAATGTTATTATCATTTTGCGTTTAAATGGCTCTATCGTCTAACGGTTAGGACGGATCCTTCTCAAGGATTAAATCAGGGTTCGATTCCCTGTAGAGTCACAACGCAAAAGAACTCCTCCGAAGGGAGTTCTTTTGCGTTGTGACTCTAAACGAGCAAATTGATTTGCTCGTGTCAGGGAATAGAAGAGCTTTTCTATGTTTTGATAATCTTCGATTCGACAAAACGAGAAAAGGTGTACAGAATCTGTAAGATTCAATATGCGTACTTGCGGTTCTTAGACACGCACAATTACATAAATTTAGATTGCGAGATATAATTCGAGGCATGAATCAATTAAGAAAAAATTCATTTGGGAAAGATCCTAGAAATGAAGAAGAATTAAAAAGTGACTACGACGCATCAGCAAATTCTCCAATACCATGGTACCTAAAAGCACATGACCTATATCTAGCCGCTGAAGCCCTAAAAATTCAGGTACCACTTTTACAGGGAATCAAACCTTCGCAAGCAATAGACACTTTCAAGAATTGCAACTATATTGCAATAATATGCATGTTACGCGGAATGCAAATTGAGTGTCTTATAAAAGGGATACTAACTAGTCAAGGCAAAATTACTGCGAATAAGGGTAAGCTATGTTTGGATAAAAAATTCATACATCATAACCTTACTGAAATATGTAGCGAAATTAACGGACTGATATTTAATGATAATGAAATCTCATTTCTTGATTCGTTAAGTGAGTATATTGAAATAGGAAGATTGCCTTTTAAAAAAACTGCTATAAAGAAAAAAGGTGTTGCAATTTATTTATTTCCTTCTGACGAAGACACATATACTAACATTATAAAAAAGCTATCTACTTCAACTGAAATCGTAACCTCTACATAAATGCTACAATTCCCCCATGCAACAGTTTCTAAGTTACGCATCTGGGATACTTATAGCCACTTCTTGTATCCCCTATATTCGCGATATTCTCCGTGGAAAAACAATACCCGAGCGCGCTACATGGTTTATTTGGGGAATACTTCTCACGATTGCATTTTTTGCTCAGCTAGCCGAAGGTGGTACGTGGTCACTTATAACAACAGGCATTGACTGGCTTGGTGTTGTAATTATTTTTGTACTATCAATAAAATATGGAACTGGAGGAACTAAGAAGCTAGATATTTTTGCTCTCTTAGGTGCCGGTATTGGGCTTTTAATTTGGTATTTAACAGACAACGCCTTGTACGCCATACTCATTACTATTTTTGTTGACTTAATGGGCGCGCTACCTACACTCGTAAAAACATATCGCGAGCCAAAAACTGAGACATGGTACGCGTACATAATCTGTGGAATCGGAGGATTTCTTGGAGCACTGTCTGTCGGATCATTCGAATTCTCTCTGTACATATTCCCGCTTTGGATTGGAATAATTAATACATCTATCGGTCTTACTTCTCTGATAAAAAGAACAATCTCTACCACTTAAAATGTAAGTCAGCCCACCAAAATTTTGGCGGGCTGATTAGATAAAATACATTAAACTATTTTTTCTCCATTATAACGGTGAAGCCATTGTGGCGTCCGTTATCATCGACGTCGGGTATGTAACCCACGTATTTCATTGAAGAATCAGTGGAAAGCAAAACAGCTAGAGAGGCTGATAAATCCTTTCCTTTGCACGCGAAGTAATATACTCCTCCTCTCCCATAGTGAATGGGTCTTTGTATATTATTCTTTTCCGTGTTTTCAATAACGGCAGGTTGCTCTTCAGCGTTTGTTTTTCCACAGGATGTAAATAAACCAAGTGCAATCACGCACAGGCAAATCGAAAATACTAATGGCCTTTTTTTCATACTATTGTTGTTTATGGATGGTTAACAAAAAGATTAGACACCAAAAAAATTGATACCCAATCTTTTTGTTAACCTGTTTTTAACGAAGGAGAATTAACACATATTGACATGCATAAGGACGTATGTCAACAAATATAATCAGCGAAAATTTTAGGCTAGACCTAGTTTTTTAAGAAGCAAAGATACCTCTGCCTTAGGTACTGCTTTAAAAGCACCATTTTGTAAGTCGCCGATTTTAATGTGTTCAATTCGAAGACGCAGAAGGTCTACAACAGTATCACCTGCACTCTCCACCATTTTTCGAATCTGTCGATTGCGCCCTTCAGTCAAAATTATTCGAAATGTATAATCACTCTCGCGGGTAATTTTTACAGGCTTTGTTTTGACACCATCAATCTCTACTCCCTTCTCAAGTTTTTTGATAAGCGAAAGAGTTGCACCTTTTGCTACAGTCACACGGTATTCTTTTTCGTGCTCAAATTTTGGATCAAGAAGTCTATGGGTAATTCGTCTGTCATTTGTAAGCAAAATAAGTCCATGTGAGTCTTTGTCGAGTCTACCAATCGGAAAAACTTCAGTCGGGAACTTTACATAGGTAAGAATATCTTTCTCATCCCCCTGAGCTCCTGTTGTAACAATACCCTTCGGCTTGTTCATCATGTAATAGGCATATGTTTGTTTCTTACCTTTTACCTCAACTTTGTCAGATATAGGATTTACCTGCATGCCCATGACAGCTTTTTTTCCATTTACAAAAACTGAACCTGCCGTTATCAGCTCGTCGGCTTGTCGGCGTGAGGAAAGCCCTGCATCTGCCATGTATTTATTTATACGGACAGTTTGCTTCTGATTTACAACCGGTTTTCCTACAGTTTTTGTCCTCATTCGTTTCATAAATTTATAATGACATAGCTTCACAAAAAACCCTATTCTCTTGACTTGACTTTTCATCGATTGTGTGATAATATATTTATAACTTCAGAGTTGTATAAATTCACTAAAAAACAATTTTATGAAACTACTGAAATTTTTCTTTGAACATGACAGAACCTCATTAGTAGGATTTGTAAGTTTAATTATCGGCCTATTTGGTCTTGGAACGATGTTCACATTTTTCCCTGACCTTACAGGTATCACCCTATTGTTTGCAGGTTTTGGTCTTCTTGGTATCGGACTTCTCGGAATGGAGGATTCCTGCATTGCCACATACAAGGCCTATCGCAAGCTCAAAAAAGCTTGTGGTATAAAAGGCTTTAAAGTATTGCACTTTGTTGACGAAAACAGGAAGTTTTTCTTCCGAAATATTCGTACGAGTGAAAATTAATTATATTGTGAATAGGGAAAAATAACAAAAAGGCTCTGCGATTCCTCGCAGAGCCTATATTTTTATTTTTTCCATTCTCTCTCCTGTCGCACGAGTAACTCTTCTGCCTTCTCAGGCTCTGCCATTAGTATCTTTACAGCTCTCTCCATTCGCATGGCTTGCGAGCCTTTTATAAATACAACATCGTTTTTCTTAATAAGTTTTCTTGCCACCTCTCCAGCTTCCTCTGCAGTTGTTACTTCCGCAATTTTCTTTTCACTCATACCATTCTCTCTTGCACCAACCGCAAAATTTTTGCCTCGAAGCCCTACAGCGATAAGTACGTCTGCATAATTTACGAGCTCTGTCCCGATTTTTTTGTGTTCGTCATC
>JAGOPR010000005.1:8878-24272 GCA_017991895.1 Minisyncoccota bacterium
CTTTTACGCACACTCTTTGTTTCCTTCAATGTAGTAAATATTGCATCCTTTATCGAGGTTTTTCCTACACTTCCAGTGACAGCAATGATGCGTGGGTGAGTACGCCATATAATAGCTTGAGCTATTTTTGACAAAACATACCCTAAAATTTTTTTAGTTATTTTTTTCATTTTCTTTTACATGAACGACATTAGTTGGAGCTCTATCTGGTGCGACGTTGTAGTAAGAGAGCAGAAATTTTGCAAGAGAAGTAAAGTTCGAAGAAATTGTATTTGATGAAAACGACGCCCCGTGAGGATTCACGACATACAGAAGCACAATAAATTTTGGATCAAAAGCTGGATAGTATCCATATACTGCATGCAAATACTTGTCAGGATAATAGCCTCCAGCTGGATTTGAAATTTGTGCAGTTCCAGTCTTTACTGCAATACTCCAAGGTGAATTTTTCATCTTGCCCGCAAGATTTGCATTGTCATAAACCCCGACAAGCATTCTCGAAATTGTAACATTTGTTTCAGGAGAAATAGCCCTTGGTAAAACTTCTGACTTTGCTATTGGCTTACGAATTCCATTAGGATAAATTATTTCCTTTCCTACATGAGGAGTAACAGGAACTCCTCCATTTGCCAATGCTGAAAATGCTCGAATAGCATTTATGGGAGTAAGTGCAATACCTTGACCAAATGATGCTGTAGCATATTCGATGTCGCGTGGACTATTCAAATTGCCTACAAGGCTTTGTACTTCTCCAGGAAGGTCAATACCTGACTTTGAGTTTAGTCCAAATTTATAAAAATAGTTTCTTAAATTTTCATTCCCAATTTTCTGTTCGACAAACACTGCGCCGGTATTTAGCGACTCGTTTAGAACCGTCTGCATTGTAGTTCCTGCACCGCGCGCCTTAAAATCGTAGTTATTAATTTTTGCTTTATTTACCATGACAAATCCTTTGTCATGGTAAGTCGTTTCAGGTGTCACAACTTTTAGATCGAGCCCTGCAGACATCGTAAGAGATTTCAAAATCGAACCAAATTCATAGACATTTTCTACAATTGGATTACCAAAGTGTGAAATATTTTTTACAGTATTATAATTATTTGGATCAAAATCTGGGACAGCTGACATGGCAAGAATACTTCCGTCTCTAGGATCCATTATTATTCCTCCAGCTTCATCTGCGGTCCATTTTTCTTTAGCAGAACGAAGTTCACTTTCCAGAAACGCTTGTACTGACGGCTCAATTGTTGTGACCAAATCTCCTTCTCCAGCGCTTGTCGAGAATGTATCAGACAAATTATCAAAAACTTCTGCAAAAAAATTACTGTACAAACTACTACCAGTGCGAAGAAGAACATCATTGTAATGTCGTTCCAATCCGTATCTTCCGGTAAGAATATTTCCTTTAAACCCGACAAATCCAACGACCTTAGAAGCTAAGGTTCCGGCTGGGTATGTTCTCCAGCTATCTTCATATAGATATACCCCTTTTATTTTGAGTGCTCGAATCGCATCTGCTTCATCCTTAGCAAGACGTACGGCGACTTCTTCGTATGGATCCCCGAGTTTTCCGGCACGCTCAATAAATGTATCATGGTCGATATTTGGCAAAATTTGAGAGATTTGTACGTACGCATTTTCGGCATTAGCCAATTCTGATGGCACAAGCGCCAACTTGAATCCCGATGCAACGCCTGAGAGCTCGAAAATATTTCCGTCCTTGCTCGTAGCATATATGATACCTCTATCGAACATTCCTGTTGACGCGGGAGAATACTGTCGATCTGCACGTTTTGCATACGCCGATCCATTTACAACTTGCAAGAAAAAAAGCTTCATGATAATTAATATCACAAAAAGCGCAATAACTGCGAGAACTACTATTACTCTTACCCTAGGTGAATTAGAATTCATTTGCCATACCCACCGTCTTAGGAACTCCTGCAAGACGACTTGTATACAGCGTATCATGTGATTCGTATAGTCCAATACTAGCGATTTTATCTACTGTGTGTAGTTCCTGAATCTCTTTGTAGTAAAGTGCTTCAAGTCCGCTTACCTTGCTTTGTGCGAGCCTTATAGATGATTCTGCGCCTCGTCGCGCTACAACATCAAACACGATTTTACCAACAAAATATACGTACATGCTTACAAGAAGTGCGAGCATACAAAGACCAAAATAGACGACTCGCTTTCTACTAGACTCTTTTGAGAGAGCGTATGATTGTATTTGATTTAATGTATGTGTCATATGATTTTTTCTATTATTCTTAATTTTGCACTTCTTGAACGTCTATTTTCTAAAATTTCTTTTCTACTCGGTGCTATTGGCTTTTTCGTATGAATAATTTTTTGCTCCTTTGGTAATTCTTTAAAAAAATTTTTAACAATTCTATCTTCAGAGCTATGAAATGTGATTACTGCCAGACGCCCATTTGGTTTTAAAATCTTCCATGCACCTTCCAGTCCCTCCTTGAGTGAGCCTAGTTCATCGTTTATATATATTCGTAAGGCCTGAAATGTTTTCGTAGCTGGATTTATTCTTCCTTTTCTGTATGAAGCTGGAACAGCACTAGCTACAATATCTGCAAGTCGTCCGCTGGTCTCGATTTTTTCATTGCGTCTTGCCATTGATATTGCCTTGGCTATCTGTCGAGAGAATCTTTCCTCGCCGTATGTATAAATAACGTCTGCAAGCTCGTCTTCCTTCATACTGTTTACAACATCTTTTGCAGTGAGAGTAGTTTCTGTTATCGGATTTGTAAGAGTCATAAGAAGTGGTTCATCGTGCATAAACGAAAACCCTCTTCCGCTTTGTCCTATTTCCATTGACGAAATTCCAAGATCAAGCAACACTCCATCAACTTTTCCAAATCCAAGCTTCTCACACTCCTTCGCCATAGTTTTAAAATTGGCATGAACTGGGATAAGTTTTCCTCCAGCCTCTCCAACTTTTTTAGTAGCGATATCAAGTGCACTCTGATCCAAGTCGAAGCCAATGATGGTGATTTCTTTACCCACACTTTTTGCGATTTCACTTGAATGGCCACCAGCTCCTAGCGTGCCATCTACGATGACACCACCGCGCTTTGGTGCTAAACCTTCAATCGATTCGTGTAAAAGAACTGGGACGTGCTCCATACTTTACAGTGCGCCTACATTACCAAGCTTTTCAGCGAGTGTGTCAGCTTGTGATTCGACTCCTGCCTTATATTTTGCCCACGCCCTCTCATTCCAGATTTCCGCACGGTTTTGTACTCCGATTATTGCGACACGGCCCGAAAGCTTGGTTCTAGCTTTTAGGAAATCGGGAATGAGAATGCGCCCGCTACCATCTACATCGACCTCTTGTGCACCTCCAAACATAAAACGGTTGAAACTACGATTATCTGCAGTTAGCATCGAGTTCTCTCCAAGACGGCTCGAAATCTTTTCCCACTCACTTGGACTAAACATAAAAATAGAATTATCAAGCCCCGGAGCAAGTACCACTTTTTTACCAAGCTCGCTCTTGAATTTAACCGGTAGTGATACTCGGTTTTTCTCGTCTATTGTGTGTATGTATTCGCCGATTAACATTGTTTTTTTATTTCAGTCGGAAATGCGATGGAATGAAGAAAATATCTTTATTTATTATGGATATTTTCTTCATCCCACTATTCCCCACTTGCATAGTATTTTACTCCACTTTGCCCCACTTTACCAAGTAAAAAGTGTGCATAACTTCCACTGCTTTCTTTGACTGAACGAGAAAATATTGTAGTATGTAATAAATATAAGGTTATGAATCTAAGTAACTTTACAGACAAAACAATAATCGATGAGCTTCAAAGCACATCTGATTTAAGCAAACCCAAAAATGCAACTGAAAGTATGGGACATCGTCATTATCTTTTTGTTCTAGATTTTTTTGGCCTAAGCAAAAAAAAGGTTCCTAAAATGAACCAATCTAACACAAAAATTAACTACGGGCTTAGTCCTAGGCAACTCCATCTTTTCATGCGTGCAAATTTCGGCTAAAACTGTATTTTTAAACAGAGAAACGCCCAGACATTCAATTGTCTGGGCTGATCTAATTCTGGGCTACTACTTTCTACTAACTACTTACTGCTCTGCGGTCGCATGAGTGGGAAAAGCTGAGTTTCGCGGATTGGTTTATCTACAAGAAATGCAAAGAAACGTTCACCAAATCCAAATCCGCATGTTGGTGGCATTCCGTGCTCGAGCATTTCGACAAAGTCCCACTCTGGCATCATCGCTTCGTCGTCACCACCTTCAATAAGTTTCTGCTGGAGTTCAAATCTAGCACGTTGATCAAGCGGGTCATTGAGCTCTGAGAATCCATTCCCGACTTCACTTCCAGCGAGAATTATTTGGAAACGTTCCACCGTCCCCGGCTTCTCTTTAGATTCTTTTGCAAGTGGAGAAACAAGTTTTGGGTGGTGTACAAGAAATGCCGGACCAGCAATATTTTTACGACAGAATTTCCAAAGTGTATCTGTAAGACGCTCACGATTTGTACCTTCATATTTTACCTTGAGGCTATCGAGCTTCGCACGCATATCAGTTTCGCTAGCAGTAAGCACATCAACTCCAGTTTGTTTTTTTATTTCCTCGACATATTCAATCACTGGCCATTCACCTGACAAGTCAAAAGTATGTCCACGCGTAGTGAATGTATTTGTATTAAAAACTTTCTGAGCAATTTCTTGATACATTCTCTGGCAAAGCTTCATGCCGTCTTTGTAGTCAGCATACGCCCAGTAAAATTCCATATTTGTAAATTCCTGAAGATGCTCAGGGCTAGTACCTTCATTTCTGTATGCACGCCCCACCTCAAATGTTTTTGGAAACCCTGCCGCCATAAGACGCTTCTGCCAGAGTTCGCCGATTGAAATACGAAGAAACACAGATATATCAAAATCTTTGTGATGGGTTTTAAATGGATTTGCCTCGGCTCCTCCAGTTGTAAGCTCAAGTGTTGGAGTCTCAACCTCAAGGAACCCATGCTCGAGCATAAAGGCCCGAGTCGCCTTCCAGAACTCGGCTTTTTTATAAAACATATCTCGAAGCTCCGGAGTCATTGCGATATCAAGGTAACGCTTTCGGAAGCGTTCATCTTCATCCTTAATACCGTGCCATTTTTCTGGTAGAGGCAATAGAGATTTTGTTGCCATCATCCAACTTGAAGCAAGCATAGATGGCTCGCCACGCTGTGTTGTAAAAAATTTTCCTGTTACAGAAATAAAATCACCCATATCTACAGTATCTGTAAATAGCGAGAAAGATACTTCATCCATTTCATCTTTTTTGAAAACTGCCTGAAAACGAGCAGTGCCATCATCTAGTACAACAAAAAGGATTGCGCCTTGCCCCCGAACAGCCATAACACGTCCCGCTATAGAGTACGGCTTTCCATCTGTTTCAAGTCTAGTAAACTCATCACGAACAATCTCGAGTGGATAATCTCGGTGGACTTTTGATGGAAAAGCGTCCATTCCCGCTTCTTGTAAGCGGTTTAGCTTGTCTATGCGTGACTGTCTGAGTTCTTCTAGAGATGCCATATGAGCAGTAATTAGTTAGTAGTTAGTAGAAAGCAGGAACCCACATACTATAGCAAAAACCGCCTTTCGTTGAAAGGCGGTTTTTGTATTACTCAACGTTTAAAACTTTATAGACAATTTCACCTTTAGGCGTATGGAACGTTGCCTTGTCGCCTTTTTTCTTTCCGTGAAGAGCCGATCCAAGTGGAGAATTATTAGATATTTTTCCGAGAGCAAAATCTGCTTCTTCGGATCCAACAATTTGAAATACTTGCTTATCTTTACTGCCTTCTTTTTGCACTGTTACGGTAGAGCCAACTTGTGCATTCTCAGTGTGGTGCTTTCTAATAAGTGTAGAATTCTGAAGTATATACTCAATGCTTGAAATACGCTCTTCGAGTTTTCCTTGTTCCTCGCGAGCCTGATGATATTCAGCATTTTCTGAAAGGTCTCCAAGAGATTTAGCAAACTCGAGTGCTTCAAGAATTTCTTTTCGTTTAACTGTCTGCAGTTGCACGAGTTCCTTTTCAAGCTCAGCACGCTTCTCAGAAGTTACGTAACTATTATTTTTATCCATAAATATAAGGTTATTCCATTTAAAACCTTCGAATGACATAAGTCATACGAAGGTATTTCTGCCGAATTTATACTTTACACGGAATATACTTAAACGTCAACCGATAATTGGCAAAATATACCAAAAAAGTGTTGTGTGGTATAGTTATTTTATGGAAAGCTCGAAACAAGATTTTATCCCAATACTAGTAGGTGGCGACATAAATACTTACAGTATGGCTAGAACATTCCACGAGGCGTACGGGATAAAATCTGTTGTTGTTGGACGAATGCCACTGCCCATTATTCGTCTAAGCTCAATAATCGAAGAAATAATTATTGATGAGGACCTGCTCAACACAAAGTCATTCGTTGACGCACTAAAAAAAGTAGCTAAAAAATTCGAGCACAGAAAGGCAAAACTGCTTCTCGTTGGAACAAATGATTTTTATGTTCGATTGATAATTGAAAACAGTATTGCACTTAGAGATTTTTTTACTTTCAACTACATAAACGAGGAGCTTATGAACAATCTTCTCGTAAAAGCAAATTTCTACCGCTTATGCACAAAGTACCCGTATATCGATATTCCAAAGACGTATTTTTTCTCGTGCAAGGACGCATCATGTGTAATACCAGATATAACATATCCTGCCATCGTAAAACCGAGTGATGGCATACAACACCTCAAAAATCCATTCGAGGGTCAAAAGAAAGTTTACAAAGTAAACAATAAAAACGAACTCACTAAAGTAATCAGCGACATTAAAGGAAGTGGATACTTAGAAGACCTAATTATACAAGATTATATCCCTGGAGATGACACAGCAATGTGGGACTCGGTCTTTTATTGCGACCACACAGGAAAAGCCCAGCTTATATCATTTGCGCAAGTAGTACTTCAAGAACATACACCTACAGCTATTGGAAATTACACAGCTCTAATATCACGATTCAATGAAGAGATGATGATGAAACTCAAAAAATTTCTTGAGGAACTTGGGTACGTCGGATTTGCAAATTTTGATATTAAGTATGATTCTCGCGATAATAAATTTAAAGTATTCGAAGTAAACATTCGACAAGGACGTAGTAGTTTCTACGTTACCGCTTGCGGTCATAATCTTGCAAAATATCTCGTTGACGACATAATTTACAATATAAAACATGAACTTACGCTCGTACGAGAACACATACTATTTTCAGTTGTTCCTATGGCGGTAATCAAAACTGCGGTCACGAACAAAGACATCCAAAGAGAAGCTATACGACTACTGAATGACGGTCACTTTGTAAATCCTTTATATTACAAAAAGGACACCGGCTGGAAAAGGAGTCTGTATCTATTCCTTCGAAGTATAAATTATATCGTAAAGTACAAACGTCACACTTGGTAGTTATACCAGCGTAATTTTTTTGATTACAATTTTTTTACCAAACCATTTATTTGCACGCGTTTTGAATGCTGAAGTTAGGTCCGTAACATAGAAATAATGCCGGCCATTTTTTGTTAAAACTTTTTCGATTTCAGTGTGGCGCATAAGATAATTGCGTACTTTGAGTGGTACGACATTCTCTTGTGAAATAATGTCGATTGATTTTGGCAAAAGTTCTCGAAAGTGCTTTTTGATTATTCCGTAGTGCGTACATCCAAGAAGTAGCGCGTCTATACTCCAGACTTTTTTACCATCTTTTATTTTTGCGAAGTTTGAGAGATATTTTGTTAAAACAGCTTTAGCGTTTGAAAAATCTCCGCCTTCAATTATCGGCACGAGAAGTGGAGTAGCAATGCCTGAAATTTTAATATTTTTTAGTCGTTTCTTAAACTCCTTTGGATAAGCATTCGATGCGATTGTTGCCTCGGTAGCAACCAAGCCAACATTCTTATAGCCATCGCATGCTTCAGTCATTGGAACAATAACCCCAAGTACTTTCCGGTTTGGATATTTTTTAGGAAGGTATTCATTTTGAAGTTTACGGAGTGCCTCAGCAGAAGCGGTATTACAAGCCACAATGACTAGCGCGCAACCTTTACTCAGAAGAAAGTCTATACCCTCTTGTAGAAACTGATAGATTGTTTCTGGCGAACGCGAACCGTAAGGAAGACGCTGTGTATCACCTAGATACACATAATCATATTCTGGAAGTTTTTTTACAATTGCTCGAAGTGTGAAAAGTCCTCCAAGCCCCGAATCAAATACTCCAATTTTCATACGTGTTGATAATACACAATGAATCAAATCACAACAAGCTACTCAGCAGTTCGAGTGTATTCTGGCGCATTAAGTGCTACCCAATCCAAAAATTCGTATGTTGACCTCTGAGCAGAAGCAATACTAATACTTGGGCCATCATTAAGCATTACCACAAATACGTACTTAGGTTTTTCGTACGGGAAAAATACTGTCATCCACGAATTGATATTTTTACCGCCAACGCCAACCTGCGCGGTACCGGTCTTAGAACCCGCAGAAAACGGGAGTCTAGAAAGTATTTGACCTGTACCGATAGTGGCACCCAATTGCATCCCCTCGTGGACAATTGTGTAGTACGAATCAGGTACATCAGTTATTTTTTTTGTTTCAGTTTTTAAGTCTTTTAAAACATGTGGAGTAACAAGTGTCCCTCTGTTTGCAACGGCAGAAAGTGAGCGCGCAATCTCTATAGGAGTAACTTGCACACCATACTGCCCGATAGCAGTGTTGTATGTGTCTCCAACACGCCACGGTTCACCCGGAAAACGTTCCGCCTTCCATTCGGGATTTGGAAGAGTTCCAAACTTTTCTCCCGGTAGATCAACTCCAGTCTTTGAAGTAAAGCCAAATCGCGAAAGTGCTGTATTTAAGTTGTAAATTCCAATACCTTTTTGTTCTTTATATCCTCCAGTAACTTTCATGAAAAATATGTTCGAAGATACTGCAATCGCATGACGAATATCCACCCAACCATTATCTGGGTTGTAATCACGAAAAATCGATGGCCTGTCGGGGAAATATGGATTGGGAATGGAGATATAGCCACGAGATTCAAGCTTCTTAAGCGGATCAATCACTGCTTGATTTAAAACTTCAAGTGCAATATACGGCTTTACGATAGAGCCGGGGACGAATAGTCCGCCAACAGCGCGATTGATAAGCGGTGACCGCTTGTCTGTAAGATACTGTCTAATCTTTGCAGTATCTTTTCTAAGCGACATGATGCCTGAGTTGTACTCAGGAACATTTGTTATAGAAATTATTTCTCCATTTGTTGCGTCCATCATTATTCCAGAAGCACTTCTAAAACCATGTGTAGCAACCTGCTCTGACAAAATCCGGCTGAGTTCTCCCTGAAGACGTGCATCCACAGACAAAATTAGATTTTTCCCCGGAACTGGCTCATCAACAATGGAGCCACTTTGTACCTTACCGGCAATATCTCTTTCCACGATATTCCACCCGTTTGCACCCGCAAGATCATCATTGTAGACTTTCTCAACGCCATCTTTGCCAATAATTTCTGTTTGCCAGTAATTTCCCGATCGATCTTTTGTTGGATAATCTACATAACCTAAGACATGAGAAAATCCGCCCTTTTGGATGTATGAGCGCTCTCCCCACGGCATATCAGTCGAGACAGTATTATTCCACACCAAAGGAACGTTATTCCTATCGTAAATGTTTCCGCGAGCTGCAAATATTGGCTCTCTTCCTAAGCTATTTCTCTCACTTTGATGTTTATAAACGCTCCCATTTGTAATTTGTAAATACCAAAGACGAGATGCAAAAACGATAAGTGCGATCAAAAAAAGTCCTCCAACAGAACCGAGAGAGCTTCTCCTTATCGGATACTCAAGCGTCCCCTCAAATTGCTGAGTATTAAAATCTGGAAGATTTTTGGAATCAAGAAAGATTTCGTCAGGCTCAACAAGAGGATTGTATCTACGACGGTACCGATTTCTATATTTTCGAATTAAATTTTTCATATTTTTTGCTCACCGTGAAATAACTGTTTACGAAGAAAAATCGTGCCGAGCACTGCAACAACAGCGAAAATACTCATCATATAAGGAAAATCGAAGAATCTTACCGTCGGAATTCCATATAGTGAATCATGAATAAAGAAAATGGGGATAAGCTCATAGAAACTCGAAAACTTATATAGGCAAAAAATAGAGATCGCAACTGTTACAAAAAGCGGTAAGGTTGTCGCCGATACAAGCAAAATAAGTACGCAGATAATGCGAAAAATAGACATACTTTGCATTGTATCACGACTTTTAAACCTCAGGTGCGCGGGGTATTCTTGACCGTTTACCGGCTATTCGGCGAGCACTAATCCAATCTGCAATTTTTCTATAAAGATATCGCAGTATAAGAAACGCCAAAATAATTCCGAGTAAATAAAATGCGATCGGAGTAGCAAATATAAATGCTAAAGCTGAGAAAATTCCGTATTTAACATATGCTAACGGTCTGTCTACGTACTTTGTTGCAGGAGCAACTTTTGAAGACTTCTGTTCTTCGTTCAATGCTGTTATTTTAATTTGAGCAACCTGTCGATCTGCATCATTTCTTTTTTCTGAAAAAACATCTGACGTGGAAATTCGAAAATTTTCCACTACTTTTACATTCGCCACAACGTCCTCTTTCAAAGATTCAGGCACTGAAGCTAGGATATTTTTCTCTACGGCATCAATTTGATTAAGAATTGGTGTCTCCAACCCTACAGATGAATTTGCCTTACTTGCTTGGGCTGTCTGATTTACATTGATAGTTTTTGTTACATTAAATTTTTCGAGCTTAGCTGAAGGAAGAGCAAGAGCTACTGGTTCGTACTTACCTGAAGCGAGAGCACCGGAGAGATTGCTCATTTGAGCTGAAAATGAGTGCTCGCCAGCACCTATACGAAAAGTTACGGAAGCCGTTGCAACAGTACCTACAGGGATAGTTATAGCCTTTCGGCCAAGCAAAACATCTCCATCATAAAAAATAACAGTTCCGGAAAGAGTGTTCTCCTCTTCATTTCTAAATAAGGCACGGAGAGTTACGAGACTTCCCTCCTCGGCAACAGGAGGTGTGAGCCAGAGTGGTGTATCAACAAACCCCGTACCGGCCTGTACGGTACCCGCTGTAGATAAAATAAAAGCCCCGAGTAGTATTAATATGATTTTATATTTCTTTATCATGAAATCGTACACTCGAAGTATACACTATTGGCCTAGCGTGAAAAAGCCAAATAGAACCGCCACAAAGTTCATTATGCAGTGCATGATGCTTACAAGAATCAGATTCGGATACCGCACGTACATCCCAGCAAAAATTAACCCTCCGATAAATGAGAAAACGAAAGCTGTAACTGGAAACGAATATATCGCATGCATCCCAGCAAATATAAATGCATTGACAAGTACTATAGTAAAACGGTCTGTAAAAATTCTTCCGAGAACAGGTATCAAAAATCCACGGAAGGTAAACTCCTGAAAAATCGATATAAATATAAACAAAAATAGAAAGTGCGGATTGGTCCACCAGTCATCTACAGGAAAAAAATTTAATTCATGTGCAACATAAACAATCCCAACCAAACTAAAAAATGTTGCGAAAATATACGGTATAAGGTACGGCCGTATTGTTCGCGTTGAAATACCAAGGTCGCCCTCCCTCCATCCCTCGTTTCGAATAATCGAAAAAATTAACACAGAAAAAACAAGGAGGGCAACCATCCGACCTTCGACAGGAATTATATTGAAATAGAGAAGAACAATAGGTAAAACAAAGAAAAGCATGACTTGAGCAACCCCAAGCTCCACTCTCTCACGCTTGCTCAAGCGAGCAAGCAAATTTGATTCTTCATTCTCCATTTAATTTATTATTTTGGAAGATATTCACCAAGAGACGCGTCGCTTGAATCCTTTAGCCTTTCTAGGAAAACTTTTTGCGCATCACTTGTTTTAGAAGAATCTCCCTTCCAAAGACTAAGTACTGGCTCCTGAATACCGCGAGAAAATGAATATGTAAGACCCCACGGATATGGGCCCTTCTTTGCTATAGCATTTAAGTTTTTTGTTGAATCAAGTGGTGTTTGTCCACCAGATAGAAATACTACCCCGCCGATACTTTCAGGAACATTCGCAAGAAGAACGCGACTAGTACGATCTCCCACTTCGTCTGCATTCATCGCTTGCCCGCTCTTACTACCAGGAACTACCATACTCGTCTTAAGAACAACCCCAGGAAGGTATACTCCGTATCTCATCATCTCTTCAAAAAGTATTTTTATAGCTCGTCCTGTGACTTCTGCTGAAGTATCTATTGTGTGAACACCATCGAGAATTACTTCTGGTTCAAGCATTGGAACGATTCCTGCTTCTTGTGCGTATAGTGCGTACATGGCAAGAAGTCCTGCGTTTGCACGCATACACTCGTCACTCGGAAGATTTTTTGCAGTATCGATTGTGATAACAGCTCTCCATTTTGCAAATCCCGCACCAAGCGCCGCATATTCTGCAAAACGCTCTCGTAGTCCGTCGAGTCCTTGAGTAATTACTTCGCCATCATGACAAGCAAAAGGGACAGGACCTTTGTCTACTTTAATCCCCGGAATAATTCCCCGGTCGATCAATATCTTTGCAAAAGGAATTCCATCAGCGGTCGATTGACGAAGAGTCTCATCAAAAAGAATTACACCTGAAAGATATTTCTCGTTACCTTCTGCTGTAAGAAGAAGCTCACGATATGCGCGACGCATTTCTTCGGTTTCTGGCACTCCAACGGTAGCAAAACGCTTATGACATGTGGCGTTACTTTCATCTGCCGCCAAAATTCCCTTTCCCTTAGCAACCATCGCCCGAGCCGTAGCCTGTAATTTTTGTGTATCCATGATTTTAATATTATACCTCGTTTTATTTAAATTGAAAATTCCCAATCCTCGTACGTGATACGTGGATTGGGAATCTGATTTGCGTATTGAAATACTATTTTATGTACTTCACGCATTTGAATTTCCATGGCTCCGGGCTAAAATATCCGTAAACGTCAGTCCGCATCTTAAATAATAAGCGGTTAGTTTTGATGCATAGCCTGAAATTGTAATATTGTACGTACAACTGATTTCTTTTTTCAAGTATAAATAACTTGAAGTCAACCAGTGGGAGTACCGTCATCTTGTACATTTTCAAATACAAAAGATGAGCCACAAGAGAGTAGTACTTCTTAGATTTAATTCTCATAAAACCTATAATTTATTTGAATGAACGATAAAAATATATTATATCATATATTTAGCAAAGCTGTCAATAGCTATAAAACCCTTATTTATGAGTATATTTACACGCGGAATCTTACAGATTTCGTGTGCTATAATCGGACCAGTCGATTACAAAAAAAATTAGAAATATCAAAAAATATGTGTGATTCAAACAAGGAATGTTCTGGCGGAGTATGCAAAATCGATGACAAGGGATGCTGTGGCGGATATAGCCATAAGCGAATGATAAAATGGGCAATTAAAATTGCAATACTTCTTATCGTAGCTTGTGTATCTTTCCAGCTCGGTGAAATAAAAGGTTCTATACACTCTATGTATAAAATGCATCGTGGTGGAATGGGCGGTCACGGCATGATGTACGGAAATTACTCATGGAATGACGAAATGCCACTTTCGGGTAAAATCAAAATTGAGAAAGAAGTTGTAACTCCTGCTAATTAGTTTCAATAATCAATTAGCTAGGTTTAACCCCCGTCCCGCTTAGCGGGACGGGGGTTTGCTTTAAGCGACCAAAGGACTGATGAACTTTATGATATACTCACCCCATGACAAACCCAATGACTGGAAAAATTATTAAGGCGCTTCAACAGAAAAAGTACCGGCAGGAGACAAAGAAATTCCTAGTTGAGGGTTCAAAAAATGTTGCTGAGCTACTACAAAGTACCTATCCAATCGACAACCTTTACGTTACAGCAGAATTTAAGGTGACTTACAAAGAAATCCTCGGCAAGCACAAAATACAGCCACAGCTCGTAGACGCCAACGAGCTTAAGGCTTTCGGATCGCTTGAGCACAATGATGGCGCTCTAGCCATTGCGAGACAAAAGGATGCCAAGATTCCAAAATGTACTGAAGGCATCACAATTGTGCTCGACGACATCCGCGACCCTGGAAACTTGGGTACAATAATCCGCATAGCGGACTGGTATGGTATCCGTGATATTGTTTGTTCAAATAGTTGCGTTGACTGGCACAATCCAAAAGTAATATCAGCATCAATGGGCTCGTTTACTAGAGTAAACGGTTACTACACAGAATTGCCAGCCTTCCTAAAACAACAAAAAGCTCCGATACTCGGAGGCTTTATGGATGGTAAATCAACTCACACATACAAATTCCCTACTTCTGGAATTCTTGTTATCGGTAGCGAGTCACATGGAATAAGCAAGGAAGTTGCGAAATGTATCACAGAAAAAATCACCATACCTAAAATCGGTGGTGCAGAATCTCTAAATGCAGGAGTAGCTACAGCAGTTATTCTTGATAACTGGCTTAAAACTGCCTAAAACAGCGCGCTTCATTGTTGCTTCGCTCATTTGCTTCTTACAGAAGCTGTACACCTTGTGGCTCGATTACGAGCGCTCAAGGTCTTGCGAAGCTCCATGTGTTCACTTCTCACCTGCGAAGTAGGATTACTACATCTTAGTCACAAGCCTCACTCGCGCCTCGAATCGCATTTATTTTATGCAGTTTTAAATAAAGCTAAACAGCGCGCTATTTAGGATGTTTTATTAAATCTTAAAGTCTTTTTTTAGTTTTTGAATTCGTGCATACGCTCCATCAATCGTAGCCATTTCTATTCTTCCATCGTTTACAGCGTCGACGAGAATCTTTCTTACCTTGTAAGGAAGATTTTCATCGTATGGAAGAGAGCCGTTATTCGAAACTACAAGAATATCGTTTCCAGCGTTTACCGCCAAAACTATTGCATTTTCTAGTGTGTAATTTTCAACGATAGCGCCCATACTCATGTCGTCAGAAATAACCACCCCTTCAAATCCCAAATCATTTCGCAAAATATCTTGAATAAAAGTTTTTGAAAGTGTAGCAGGATAATCCTTATCAATATTTGTATTTGTAACGTGGGCCACCATTACCGCATCAGCAGTTTTAGCTAATGCCCTAAATGGAAGTAGCTCCTCATCTTTGTATGTATTTGTTACGTCGACAAAACCCAAATGACTATCGTTCGTTGAGCTTCCATGTCCGGGAAAATGTTTAATTACGCTGATGATATTTTTACTGGAAAGCCCCTTCATAAAAGCATT
>JAGOPR010000005.1:24372-43210 GCA_017991895.1 Minisyncoccota bacterium
CATCTTTGTATGTATTTGTTACGTCGACAAAACCCAAATGACTATCGTTCGTTGAGCTTCCATGTCCGGGAAAATGTTTAATTACGCTGATGATATTTTTACTGGAAAGCCCCTTCATAAAAGCATTTGCATGCAACGAAACAATCTCAGGATTGCTTGAAAACGAACGTCCTACAGCGCCAATTATTGGGTTGTCATCATTTACATTCAAATCTACACTCGGCGCAAAGTCCATATTGAAACCATATTCAGAAAGCTGCGTTCCAATTTCTCGTCCGATACGTTCGGTCGTAAAAAGATTGCCTTTTCTACCAAGTGATTCGGCGCTCGGAAAATCTTTAAAGCCATATTTACCCTTAAGCCTATTTACAGCACCACCCTCGAGGTCAATACTGACAAAAAGATGCTTATTTGTATATCGCTCAAGATTTGAAATTAGAGATTTTAGTTCAGATCTACCAACAATATTTCGCTTACGATTTTTTGATGGCATATCATAGTCAAAAAGAATTACACCACCCAAGTTAAGATCATTAATAGCGCTCACAATCGGAGATTTTTTTGTAACTCCTGTTCCGCGAAAACCGACAATGAGCATCTCGCCTACCTTGTCTTCTAGTGTAGGTTTTGAATTAGAAACGTGGGCCCTCGCCTCACTCGTTCCGGAAACGATGAGTAAACCGAGCAAAAAAACAAACAAACTTTTAAAGGAATATTTCATATATTATTTTACAACCTCCAAATCAGGCTTCGTACCGATATAAGTTGTACAAATCGAAAAGAAAAGACTAACCAATAATGGACCTGCGAATAGACCGATTGCTCCAAAGACTTGGACACCTCCAAGTACTGCCATGAGCGTAAAGAGTGGATGCATATTTGAACCACGGCTCATAAGTCTTGGTCCTATAAGATTGTCCACGAGTCCTACAGCTGTAATCCCCCAAACAGCTATACCAATTGCAGAAAACGTATTTCCGGAAATCAATAAATACCCTATCACTGGCACAAATATAAGAGTAGTACCTAGAGTAGGAACTAGCGCACAAAGTACTGTGATACTAGCGAGAAGGATCGCGTTCGGTACACCAAAAATTGTAAATCCGATTCCGGCTGATACACCTTGTATGATTGCAACTAGGAGTGTTCCACGTATAAGTGAATATACAGAGGAAGAAAATCTATCAATTATGCCTGTTGAATCCTCTCTAGAGAGTGGAATAATCTTTAACGCTTCAGTTTTAAGCTTGTCAGAATCCTTAAACCAATAAAATAGTGCGATTAGGGAGATAAAAAGATTGAGTATAACAACTGCAATACTCTGGAAGAAACTTCCGGATTGTTCGGTAAGCCAAGTAAGGCCGTGCTTAAACGAGTCGAGAACATTTATATTTGCCGTAGGAAAAAGTTCGTTCATTTTTTCCTGAATAGCAACAACCATTGTATGCGGAACGATAGATCCTGATTGTAAACCTGCCAATATATCTCCGGCCTGCCCGACGATACGACTTACCACAAACAATATCGGTCCGGTAATAATAAGGACTATAAGCACAACAGTCGCAAACGAAGCAATCGAGGGACGGCATATTCTCCTAAGCAGGTTGTTTACAGGTTGAAAAAGTACTCCAAATACTACAGCTATAACAAAAACAGAGAAGAAAGGGGCAAATAATATACCCAAAACAATGAGCATTGCAATGAGTGACCCAATAAGAAAGCGGGACGAGGTAACTTTATTCATACTAGGTCATAATAGCACATCTAAAACCCCTTTTTAAGAGCCTGAATAAAATTGATGCCTAACTATTCCTGAAATTATTAAATTCCTGAAATTCCAAATAGCGTTCCGATTCCGTAGGTTACAGCCATCGCAAGAAATCCGCCCGAAACTACACGGATAGTTGCCTTCCTCTTGTTTGCTCCACCAGCATTTGCGCTCAGCATCCCAGTAATAACTAGAGCAAAAATCACGGATGCGAATGTTATCGGAATACGCATAGAGGATGGTGGCAGTGCAATAGCAACTATAGGAATTATCGCGCCAGATACAAAGGCAAGAGCAGAAGCATACGCCGCATGCCATGGATTTGTCAGAGAGTTAGGATTTATTCCAAGCTCGGCGTCAACGTGAGCCGCAAATGCATCATGATTTGTTAGCTCTTCTGCAACTTTATGTGCAGTATCACGAGACAAACCTTTTTTTTGATAAATCGTAGTGAGTTCTTCCAGTTCTTCCTCAGGAAAATCTATTAACTCTTGTCTTTCTTTTGCGAGCAACGCTCTTTCACTATCACGCTGTGCACTTACCGAAACATATTCGCCAACAGCCATCGATAATGCGCCGGCAACAAGTCCAGCAACACCAGCCGTCAAAATATAGCCCGTAGAACTTGATGCACCTGCAACACCCACAACAATAGAAGCAGTGGAAACTATTCCATCATTCGCTCCTAGCACTGAAGCACGCAGCCAATTTAGTTTTTCGTTTGTAATATCACCATGCAACTCAACATGTCTGTTTGGGTCTCGAGGAATTTTAGATTGTATATTCATGTACATACATTGTATCAAAAACCCTTATATTACGTGACAGATTTGATATTGACTCTTAGGTATAAATATGTTATAATATGAATAACACCTCTTTGACATTTCTGGTTTATGGCTTTGTTTGTGATTTTTGTCGCTTTTGTGGGGCAACAAAAATCACAAACAAAAACCATCGTTAACCAAAACAACAAATAGTATCTATGAAAAAAGTAGCATTAATGCTCGGAATCGTTATTTGTTTTAACGTAAATGCGCAAACTAAGGCGCAGAAAAAAACAAAAAAAGTAAGTACTGAAGCAAAAATCGTTCCCAACATTTATGTTGTGGATGAGGACTTCAAAACAGCCGGAGTTGAAGTAAAAAAGGGCTCTAAGGTGATGAAAATGAAAACTTCCCTAAGGCCTACCCACTACCCAACTAATGCGGAACTGCCCCAAAATGGCATACCGCTTATGGCCGGCAAAAGAATTGCTTTACGTTTAGTCGAGGAAATCAAGCTCGATACAAACGCATTGCACTTGGTGTTCGTAAGGGACACTAAAATTTATGCGACCGCGCTAATTTACAAAGAAGGTATCTGGCATGTTACATGCCTTAAAGACTCCTTCGCAAACATTGACCGGCCCGTAGTGGCCTACACGGAAGTTGTACAATAACTTCCACATCATCTACTAAAAAGCTCTGCCCAGATAACCGAGGCAGAGCTTTTTTCGTGTAACAAACTTTATTATGCAATCTGTGGAGCGCTCATCATCTTCTCGCGAGAGATGTAAGAAAGTATTAGGAACACAAGTACCAAGAGCGGGAAGAATGTCATAATTCCAAATCCAGTTACAACGGCAAGACTTATAAACGCACAGATAAAGTCGATGGCAAATCCAGCGTATGCCCATTCCTTTACGCGGGCAGGAACTGCAGGAATTATAAGAGCAAGAGCACCGAGCACTTTAAATGCAGTAAGCATCGGGACAAAATACTCTGGATACCCAAGGCCCATTATCCCCTGTCGCGACATCTCAGAATTCCATGTAAGAGCTGGCATTACACCTTCGAACAAGAACAAAGCAATAGTAGTAAACCAAAAGATTATTTTATATTTTTTCATAACAATATATTAAACAATCGGAATATTTATTTCAATGTAAACGTAGCTTTTACAGTAACCATCACAGTCTTTTTCGGGTTTGATGTGTCATATGAACCATAGTCTGAAACATCATTTGATCCGAGTGACATTACTTGAACAACACCACTCGATGCTGATTTGAGTTTGCCTATCGACTTACCACTTCCAGAAACTAGCTCGTTTGCTCGTGCACGCGCATCCTTTACTGCTTCAGACAAAAGACTCACACGAAGCTCGGGAAGTTTGGTGTATGAATACTCAAGATTTTGAGTGGAGAGAATTACGCCTTTTTCAATAAGTGGCTGGATATTCTTTGCCAATGCCGTTATACCTTCAACATCTTCTGACCTAAGCTCTACTGTCTGGCGCAAATTGTAGCGCTTCTCTGCGCCTGCATTCTGCTCGTAAATCTCCTCCATATATATTGGAGTGGTAACCAGCGTACTCACATCGATTTTGTTATTCGTATAAAACTGTTTAACAAAATTGAGATCGGCGTCCATTGTCTTGTATGCGGTCTTAAGGGTAGATGCTGTAGTTGGGCGAGAAAATGCAACAACCCATTTTACTCGGTCGCTTACAATATCTTGCTTAGCTGAGCCAGTAACAGAAAGAACGTCAGAAAGAGCACGCGTACTGTAAAAGATCCCTCCGCCAATGAGAGTACTCAAAACAAATCCGATGCTAATGATGACAGCTGGTAATGTGAGTGATGAATTTTTTGTTTCCATAGATTTACTTAAACGGATTTTCGCCACGGATAATGCGAATCAGAAACATGATAATTGCAACGACCAAAAGTATGTGAATAAAACTTCCGAGAACATGAAAACCAACGAAACCTACGAGCCAGAGTATCAGCAAGATTACGGCAATTACAGTAAGCATAATATTTACTTCAAGTTAATGATAACGTCAAGGCTATTATACCACCTATTCGGGTGCTTGAGTTTAACCAAGAATGGTCTCTGCAATAGCTTAAAATTGACACTTTAAAAAATAGCTGTAAAGTGTCAATATTCTCTAACTGGACTTGAGAGATCAAGTTCTTTAAAAAAATAAATGCATGAACATCTTACTCGAGCCGAACCTAAGAATTTCCGGCACAAACGAAAACGGCACGTTCGAAATCGCCGTTGAAAAAGTATTTCGTAGTTCATCTATGGGCGGTAATCCTATAGCTGTTGGAACTGTTACAGTGGGAAAAATATGGCCGAAAAATAAGGTTGATATCTCCTTCCCTGGAACAAACCAAACGCTAGCCTGCACTGCCCGTGAAATTCAAAAAAATGGTACTACTGTAAAAGTAGCTGTTGAGAATGAGAGTATCGGTATCCTTATCGGTGGAACAAAATTCCACAAAATAAGGGAGTACAACAAGACTAAGCGTAACTAACCAAACCATCTATCAAAACATTTTAAGCCACAAAGATAAAAGCCCTTTGTGGCTTTTATCATACTAAGCCAAATTTTCCTTTATAAGTTCCGCCACCTCCATAAGTTCTTGTTCCGGAAGAATGTCACGCTTTGATGTTGAGCGGTAGAGAAACTCCCTCGGCTCATAGCTGTACTTCACTTCGTCTTCACTTGTGCGTGGAAGAACGTGCAGATGAAAATGTGGCACGCTCTGCCCTCCTACTTTGTTTTCGTTCCATGCATGATTGAAACCTTCTGCTCCAAAACTAATCTTCAGTGCATGTTTGATTTGAATCATTACGTCAAAAATTGCCTTTCGTTCTTCTTCAGTGAGTTCTTCAAATGTTGCTACACAACGTACTGGAACAATAAGAGTATGTCCGGGGACTATTGGAGTATGCGTTGGAAACGCCCAAACTAAGTCTGTACGGAGAATTTCTCGGTGGTTATTTACTTCTTTTGTGCAGAAGGGGCAGGGATTATTCATGATTCCAAATACGCAACCGTATTATTTTTAATCGCATCTAAACAAAATGGTAGACGATATTTTAAATTCGGTCGAAGCATTCCGGCTGATTCTTCTACTGTTACAAACCGATATTCATCTAGCTCCTCACTCTGCAAAACAATTTTCAATATTTGCTCCTCCTTTAGTACTCCGCCAAAGAAAACATATTGAACTGTTTCGCTTACAATTTCATCCACAGCTTTCAGATAGTGAACACACACGAGTTTTAGATTTTCAACATCAAGTCCTATCTCTTCCTTTGTTTCTCGAATACCTGCTGTCATTGGAGATTCGTCAGCATCTACAGAGCCTCCGGGCATTAGCCAGCCATCTTTATAATTTGGTTTTACTACGAGTAGCCTGCCTTCACTATCAAAAAATATTACAGAAGCGCCCATACGCTTTCTGTTTAGTGTTCGAAAATATTCTTCGTGAGATAGCTTTTGCATTGCTGGGGTACAAGGACCATGAGTACATTTTTCGCCGACTACATCGGCAGGTACTTTTCGACTACCACACAAGGACCGCGAGTACGCTTTTCGGTCATTACATGACCAGTATAGGTTTCCCAATTCTTTAAACTTGTTTAAAGAATTAAGGGAGAACCTTTTCGAATCCTTGACGCAAGCCAAGCAGTTGGCTTGCTTACCCCAGACTCGCTACGCTCGTTTGCTGGGGTACAAGGATTCGAACCTCGATTAAAGGCTTCAAAGGCCTCTGTCCTACCATTAGACGATACCCCAATCTGGTAAAAACACAATAAACCCACTTAGCTTATAGCTTTTTGGGCGAAAAAACAACTTATTGTTGCTGTCCTCCGAGAATTTTTATAAGCGCAAGCTCAAGCGGAAGCTCATCAATAAATGCGTGCTTCTGCTCTTTCATTGCATCAAGCAAGACTAAGAGTGAGTTTGAGTTTAAGTGAAGCGACTCTGTTTTTGAAAGTCTTTCAATAAATTCCTTTTCATCTACTGATAGTCCTTCAAATTCTCCCTTAGAAAGAGTTGGTGCAACCTTGAGTAAAAGTATTCGTCGGAATGAATGAAGCAATAGTTCGAGTAGCGTCTTTGATGAAAGATTTGATGCACGAGCTTTTTCTACAATTGTGAGCGCATCAGAAAGCGAGCCTCGTGCTATCGCTTCGATAATGTCATGAACGACAGAAGCTGACGGCGCTCCTGTAATTCGCTCTGCATCAACAAGGCTTATCTTCTCCCCTGTTGAGCTTATAACTTTCTGAAGTGTTCCGAGAGCATCGCGAAATGAACCATTTGCAAGAAGTGCAATCAAATCGGATACACCTTTTTCGAGAGTTACCTTTTCTTTTTTCGCGGTCTTTTCAATTACGCCCCGAAGCACGGCTTCCGATGGTCGTTTAAATTGAAATGTCTGACAGCGAGAAATAATAGTCTCGGGTACTTTTTCAAGTTCTGTTGTAGCGAGAATAAAAATAACGTGCGCTGGTGGCTCTTCAAGTGTTTTGAGAAGCGCGTTGAATGCCTCCTTTGTAAGCATATGCACCTCGTCGATAATGTACACTTTGTATTTCGAGTCAAACGGCATCGTGCTCACATTTTCACGAAGCTCACGAATGTTGTCGATACCGCGATTTGAAGCTGCATCTATTTCATATAAGTCACTTGGGTTTGTACCAAGAGCGCGAGCTACAATGCGAGCGCTCGTTGTCTTTCCTGTACCACGGCTACCAGAAAAAAGGTACGCATGTGCGAGCTTGTCCTGTTTGAGCGCGCCTTCGAGCGACGCCACAATATGCTCTTGTCCGACTAGATCGGCAAAAGCTTCAGGACGATACTTTCGATAGAGGGCAGTTTCAGACATATGGTTACTATAGCATGGCAATAAAATTAGTTTAATTATTCAAAATTAAAATTGACATAAATGATTTTTTGTGCTTATATTATAATATTCTTCATTAAAAATTTCATTATGAAACGTACAAAAAATTCCAAGATAACTTGGTTGGTCATGAGCACTGATAAAATAAATATCAAATTAACCGAGGCAGTGATCAAAAGATACGATTCCAGCTCAAATATTCAAAAATTCGAAACACTAGAGGCCGGTCTAGATTTCGTAAAAAGAATCGTACCGGTAGATAACTGTATTTATCTAGCACTTACAGACCTATACACAGATACAGGCATGGATGGCCGAGATTTCATGAACTCATTTACAAGTCTCAATGTTGATATACAAGAAAATGTGTTAATCAACATAATGAGCTCAAGCATCAGTCAAAAGGACATGCTTTGGGCACAAGAACATGAAAAGGTGGTGTGCTACCTAATTAAGCCCTTAACAAAGGAAACAATTGGGCTCGTTGTAACCAGAGCAAAAAACGGTTGTATTCTTGAATGAACAATAAACAATTGTTCACATTTCTAGGCATTAATGTGACTTCGTCACATTAATGCCTATTTTTTATTTTTAATAAACTCTTGAACCAAAATATCAACCTCACCTGCATTCTCACACTCCATAAGTCTTACTCGAAGTTCGGTTGCTCCTTCAAATCCATGAACATACGCCTTGTAATGCTTTTTCATAAGAGCAAAACTTTTTATTCCACCGAGCAGTTCTTCGTAAAGTTTTGTATGCTCCACCATTACTTTCAGTTTTTCAGAAAGTGGTATCTCTCCTCTTTCTTGGTCGAAAAGCCATGGATTTCCAAATATCGCGCGTCCAAGCATTACTCCATCACATCCGGTCTCAAGTACTTTTTGTTTTGCTTCTTCAAGATTTTTTACATCTCCGTTTCCGAGAATGAGCGTATCTACTCCCATTTTGTTTCGAATCTCTACCACCTCTTTTACGTGCTCCCAACGCGCGGGCACCTTACTCATTTCTTTTCGAGTACGACAGTGGATGGTGATCGCGGATATTCCCTCCTCAAGCAATTCTGGAATCCATGTATCAAGCTCGTTCTTGTTGTAACCAATACGAGTCTTAACAGAAATAGGTAGGTTTGGAGCACCACGCTTCGCCGCGCGAATTATTTCTCGTGCAAGTTGTGGATTTTTTATCATGCAAGCTCCTGCACCTTGTTTTTCAATCGACTTGTCCGGACATCCCATATTGATATCAATCCCGTCAAAACCAAGCTCGACACAAAGTCTTGCTGCACCTTCCATTTTTTCTAGATGTGCTCCAAAAAGCTGTGCTACGATTGGTCGTTCACCTTCACTGTATTCTAAGTCATGACGAAGCACCTCTCGTCCTGCGCTCATAAGCCCGTCTGCTGATACAAACTCTGTCCAGAATACATCGGGCCCACCTCGCTCTTCACCATGCCTTGAATACTTTGCAATAATACGTCGAAAAGCCACGTCGGTGACGTCGGCCATAGGAGCCAAAACAAAAAATGGCTTAGGTAGTTTTTCCCAGAATCCTTTAACAATCATTGTGTTTTCGCTTTTACCGTCTTTGTCGTTGGTACGACTGGGGTCGGAGAATCTGCGAATTTGTAATATACCTTATTCTTAAAGCGTAGGTCAAAATACATCAAATTGATTTTATTTTTCTTCAATTGATTTTGAAGTTCAGACTTACTTACCGCGGCACTTAGATTTGCAGAAATAATATGATAGTCGTCATCGGCTAAGAAACGGATAATAGCCGTTTTATCTTTCCCTAAGTCTAAGATAAAAGCATTCTCTTTTGCAGGTCCAATGCGAATAGCCTTTATTTCGAATCCGTATTCTTTTACTTCTTCAGAAAATATAAAAAGTTTTCGAAAATCTTCAGCTGTAGCAAAATTATTTCCAAGGGGCTCAATGCTATCGGTTAGGATGTTTGACCCAAAGAACCGTGGAAAAACATTGCCAGAATAGTACGGAGCTACCGCAACAATCTTTCCAGCTTCATTTGTAAAATAGCATGGAACATTTGTATCGATAACTTCTGTGCTTACTCCACACCAAAGTGCGATAGCTCGTACCTCAGTCATTTCAATATGCAAAGTATCTAGGCTTGTTCTATATACATAAACTGACTGAACTCGTGGGAATGACTCCAAAATATCTGCTGTGATTTTTTTCTTAGGATATAGATATGAATTTCTATGCGGAATAACATATGCATACTTACCCTCGATATACTTATTTACGTGTTTTTCAATATCGCGCGTTTCTGTAATTTGGTTTCCTGAGACAGTAACTCTTTTAATCTGCATTTTTGGATATCGCGCAAAATAAATAAAACCCGAACAAAGTACTACAAAAAAAATACTTACGAGCGTAAGCGTTCTCATACGAAGCATCTTTCGTTTATGACGAAGTTTCTGCAAATCAGGAGACTCGCGAAGATGCCTTTTGAGCGGAGTGGCTTGTTTCATCAATACTAGTATATTAGAAAATAGATTTTTAGTATATTAGAAAAGACCAACACGTGTTTTCTATGTTCTATATTCTAATCTACTAATATACTTTCCTATCCGATGTAATCTTTGCCCATGTAACTACGTAACACCTCAGGAATACGAACGCGTCCATCAGCTTCTTGGAAATTTTCAATGAGAGATACAAGAATACGCGGGGTCGGAATAGCAGTGTTATTCAATGAGTGAGCGTAGTGCATTTTTCCCTCAGCATCTTTGTAGCGAATATTAAAACGTCGTGTTTGGAAATCATGGAAATATGAAGCAGAAGCAATCTCACGATATTTTCCTTCTTTCGGTACCCAAAGCTCGATGTCGTATTTCTTCACTTGTCCAAGACCAAGGTCAGCCCCACAGTTTACAACGGTGTGATACGGAATACTCAAAGATTCTATATACTCTTCCGTATTGCGACGAAGCTCTTCATGGGTACGAACGGATACTTCGTGTGAAGCCTCGCACAGTACAACTTGTTCGAATTTATAAAATTCATGAACTCGAATAAGGCCTTTTACATCCTTGGAATAGCTACCTGCCTCTCTGCGATAACAAGGTGAAAAACCTAAATACTTTATCGGAAAAGAACCCATGTCAAGCACCTCGTCAGCGTGCATACCCATAATAGGCACTTCTGATGTGCCAACAAGAGCATCTCCATCTTGGGTCATATAATAGTCTTCCACATCTCCAGGCAGATGTCCGGTACCGTAAAGATTTTGTTTTCGAACAATCATAGGAGGGATAACTGGAACGAATCCGCGCTTTCCAAAGAAATCCATAGCGTAATTCCAAATTGCAAAACAAAGCTTCACTCCATCGCCAGTAAGAAAATATCCGCGAAAGCCGTGCACCTTTGTTCCGCGCTCAAAGTCCACCATTTTAAGGGCAAGCATTATTTCAATATGATCCTTAGGCTCAAATGAAAAGTTTGGTTTCTCCCCCCAGACATGAGTCTCTTGATTCTCCGCCTCGCTGTCACCTTCAGGTACGGTAATATCCGGTACGTTTGGTACCTGAAGCATAAGCTCACGCCATTCTCCGGTAATCTTTTTTAGTTCTTCTTCTTTTTCGGTTACATGTTCTTTTAGGGGACGGAGTTCTGCGAGTAGTGCTTCCTTGCCTGCCTGATCAGCATGAATCATTCCATCAGAAATACGCTTCTGTTCTCCACGCAAATTTTCAACAAGAAGAAGTACCTCGCGACGTGTATCATCGAGCTTTATTAGGTCATCAAGATTGAGCTTAACGAATTTCTTTCGGATTGCATCTTTTACGATGTCCTGATTTTCACGGATGAATTTAATGTCCAACATATTCATAGCTTATCACAAGTGCTACAATAGGAAAACATATGGATTTTCGGATTGAAAAAATTTCTCCCGAGAGCTTTCCGCCTGCCTTACTTGAAATACCTGACTCGCCAGAGCTCCTATATTGCGTTGGCTCTCCACTACCTATCGACGGACTGTATCTTTCTGTCGTTGGCTCTCGTAACCATACTTCCTACGGCGCCGATGCTTGTGACAAGCTTATACGCGGACTTAAAGGTTCCGACATAATAATAGTGTCTGGGCTTGCGCTCGGTATTGATTCCATAGCACATAGGTCAGCTATCAAAGCCGGCTTAAAAACCATAGCCTTCCCAGGCTCAGGACTTTCAGAAAGTGCTCTCTATCCTGCTACAAACTTATCTCTCGCAAAAGAAATACTAGCCTCAGGTGGAACTCTGGTTTCAGAATTTGAACCTGCATTCAAAGCAACACAATGGAGCTTTCCGAGACGCAATCGTCTTATGGCTGGAATTTCCCACGCGGTTCTTGTAATCGAGGCCGCAAACAAATCTGGCACACTAATTACGGCTCGACTAGCGTTAGACTACAATCGCGAAGTTCTTGCCGTCCCTGGACCAATTACAAGCGAGAATTCACTTGGTGCAAACCTTTTGATCAAACAAGGTGCGACTCCGATAACACGAAGTGAAGATATTCTCGAGGTATTTGGAATTAAACAAGAAAGTCTTTTCGAAGAAGTACAGAATGAAGTCGCAAACCTCTCACCAGACGAGAGGGAGATTTATGAAATTCTATTTGAACCTATGCCTCGCGATGAAATTTTTGAAACATTAGGAAAGCCTATGAATGAAATAAATTCCCTGCTTTCGATAATGGAAATTAAAGGGCTAATCAAAGAGGAACTCGGGGAAATCCGACGAATTTGACCGCAGGTAATTTTAAGTGTACTGTCGTACCCAATGACGCTCTTTGTTATATTACTCATCATGAGGATGCGATTTCGACTGCCTGCCGTTAGATTGTATCCATTTATTGATACAGCCAAAAAGAAACAAAAAACGGAACGAATTTCCACGCAAAAAATCTATTCCTCCTAGGTCTCACTTCACATACGCACGATAATGTACGTACTATGGGTGAGACCTTTTAATTTGCGTAAAAAATAAATGTGTAGTACGGTAGCCCAGAATATAGTATCGTAGAAAATAGAATATAGAAATAAAATTTGTATTTTCTAATTTACTAACATACTATGTTCTAATATACTTTTCATTTATGAAACTCCTCATCGTCGAATCACCTTCAAAAGCCAAGACTATCGAAAAATATCTCGATGGCGCTTATACCGTGCGCGCCTCTGTCGGACACATCCGCGACCTTCCAAAATCAAACAAAAAAGCCATCGACATAGAGGCCGGATTTGTCCCACATTATGAAATATCGAAAGGTAAAGAAAAAGTTGTTCATGAGTTAAGTGAGCTCGCACGTGGAGCAAAAGAAATTGTGCTCGCAACCGACCCAGACCGAGAAGGAGAGGCAATTTCATGGCATCTTAAGGAACTCCTAAACGAGGACAAAAAAGTTAAAGCCCCTATAAAACGTGCAGCCTTTCATGAAATCACAAAAGAAGCAGTAGAAGAAGCACTTTCAAATCCGAGAGAAATTGATGACAAGCTCGTAAAGGCACAAGAGGCTCGACGTGTTCTCGACCGCCTTGTAGGGTACGACCTATCGGGTGTCATTTGGAAAAAAGTACGCTACGGGCTTTCTGCTGGACGTGTCCAATCCCCTGCACTTCGCATCCTTATGGAGCGTGAGCGTGAGATTCGCGCGTTTGTTCCAGAAAAATACTGGACGCTCGAAGGCCTCTTCGAAACTAAAGCAAACGTACAAATAAAACTTTCATGCGTAGACGAACCACGAGATGAAAAAGTAGTCGAACATATTCTTGATGTTGGAAAGAAAAATCCATGGCTTGTAAAAGAGGTAAAAGAATCTGAACAGAAGCGTTCACCTCGTGCGCCATTTACAACATCTTCACTTCAGCAAACGGCAAGTACGCGTCTCGGATTTTCACCAAAGCGCACAATGCAAGTTGCGCAAAAACTCTACGAGGCCGGACACATCACGTACATGCGTACTGACAGTACAAACCTTTCTGCTGTCGCTCAGGGACAGATTCTCGCACTCGTAGAAAAAAAGTACGGTAAGGAATTTGCAGAAGCTCATACTTATAAAACAAAATCAAAAAATGCGCAGGAGGCTCATGAAGGTATACGTCCTACACACGTAGAAAAAACTTCTGCGGGAATGAACGACGAACAAAAGGATTTGTACAAGCTCATCTGGGAACGCGTAGTTTCGAGTCAGATGACAGATGCAAAACTCCTGAAAACAAAGATTGTTGCAAACGTTGTTGGACACAGTGACATCCCAGACTTTACTGCAAATGGGTCACGCGTACTTTTCGCGGGATGGCTGAAGGTAGATTCTGACGCGCGTGGCGAAGACGTAGAATTGCCAAAAGTTACCTCTGGTGAATCTCTAAAACTTATTGATTTATCTAGTACAGAAAAGGCCACAGAGCCACCAAATCGCTACTCAGAGGCAGCGCTAGTTAAAGCACTTGAGGAGCGTGGCATTGGACGTCCGTCTACTTATGCTTCTATTATGAGTACCCTCGAAGACCGCGGATATGTAACAAAACAAGGACGCACACTCTACCCAACCGATACAGGAGATGTTGTTTCAAGTTTCCTTGAAGAACATTTTGCAAATTATATTTCTGATACCTTCACCGCAGAAATGGAAGACGAACTCGATGAAATAGCAGACGGTAAGCGTGAGTATGCAAAAACTCTCAAGGATTTTTATACTCCGTTTCTAAAAGAAGTAAAAGCAAAAGACAAGCTCGCGAAAGCTACAAACCTTGGTGAAGCACCGGAAGACATGAGGTGTCCAAAGTGCGGCGAGGCTATGATTGTAAAGCTATCAAGAAATGGAAAGTTCTATTCATGTTCTAAATATCCGGAATGCACAGGGGCACGAAAAATAGACGGATCAGAAATGGCCGGCCCAAAAGAAACTGGCGAGCTCTGCCCTCTTTGTGGCGAGAAAAAA
The DNA here is from genome assembly GCA_017991895.1 of Minisyncoccota bacterium. GTDB lineage: Bacteria > Patescibacteriota > Minisyncoccia > Phycocordibacterales > UBA9973 > CAITQP01. The sequence goes on from JAGOPR010000005.1 coordinate 38,784, forward strand.
GGTAAAAATGGTGGAGGGAAACTAGTCGTTCGCGAAGGACGTTTTGGAATGTTTATATCTTGCTCTCGCTACCCAAAATGTAAGTTTATTAAAGAGGACGAGGAAGAAAAGAAAAAGAAAATGACAGGCGTACAATGTCCTACGTGTAAAAAAGGAGAAATGATGGAGCGTCGTGGAAGATTTGGAATTTTCTATTCATGTTCAAATTATCCAGATTGTAAAAATGCAATTAAAGCAAAACCAACTGGAAACATATGTCCAATGTGTCAGAGCCTAATGATGCTTGGCACCAAGACAATTCCAGAGCGTTGCAGTAACAATAAATGTGCAAATCACCGTCCCGATAAATTAGCGAAGTGATAAAACATGCGCAAACTTCTTTGCGTATGTACTCGTCTTGGTGAGCCGGAATGATATTCCTTCAGCAGAAGGAACCATGAGGCGGGTGAGAAGCGAATACTTGGAGCTTCGCAAGACCTTGAGTATTCCGTACTCGGAAAGCGAAAGGTGTACAGAATCTGTAAGATTCGCGGAAATTTCGAGCGACGGCGAGAAATTATCTGTGACCGAAAACGATACCGGAAAGGTGTAGCAACAGCAAGTGCCCCAACCATAGACCGGACAAGCTCGAGAAGAAGCTTTAAAGCTTTACAGCTATACAGCTTTAAAGCTAGTATTAGCTCATGGAAGGCTTTGAAGTAGAAAGCATAATAAAAGAGCTACCTCCTACTCCACCCAAAAAGGACGTGGAGCTCATAATGCATGCCTACAACTTCGCTCTGAAAGCCCACCAAGGCCAAACACGATTTTCCGGTGAGCCTTATTTCATACACGTATTCGAAACTGCTAAAAACCTCGCACGATATGGGATGGATGCTGAAACTGTAGCAGCTGGCTTTTTACATGACACTATCGAAGATACAGATGCAACAGACAAAGAACTAGAAAAGGAATTCGGAAAAGAAATAACAAACCTTGTAAAAGGAGTCACGAAACTTGGGCATGTTAAATTTCGAGGAGAAACAAGGCACGTTGAAAGTCTTCGTAAGTTTCTAATGGCACTAGCGCAAGATTACCGTGTCCTCATGATTAAACTTGCAGACAGATTACACAATCTACGCACTCTAGATCACGTGCGTCCAGACAAACAAAAGAGAATTGCCCTTGAGTCCATAGAAGTTTACGCGCCTCTTGCCGATCGTCTTGGAATAGGAAAACTAAAAGGCGAAATCGAAGACGCCGCATTTGCATACGCTTACCCAAAAGAAGAAGAGATGGTCAGAAAAATTCTTTCTGAAAGAAGCGAAAAGGCAAAAAAGGCGCTCGGAAATGTATACACAGAGCTTGAACGGGAACTTAAAAAATCAAATATTACTGTCATTAAAATTGACTTCCGAATTAAACATTTGTTTAGCTTGTGGAAGAAACTTGAAAAATATGACATGAATATTGATAAGATTTACGACGTTGTGGCTCTTCGAGTCGTAGTTAAATCTGTTGAAGAATGTTATGGCGTTCTCGGCCTTATTCACTCTTTATGGAAGCCCTTCCCTGCTCGAATCAAGGACTATATTGCACTACCTAAGATAAACGGGTATCAATCTCTACATACAACGATATTTACAGGAGAGGGTGAGCTAGTAGAAATACAAATCCGTACAGAGGAAATGCATGGACGCGCAGAATTTGGTATTGCTTCTCACTACTCGTACAAGGATAACTCTAAAAAAAATAACCGTGATCAGAAATTTAAATGGATTTCAGAATTTAAAAATTTAGGCGAGTCAGTTTCGGCAACTGGAGATTTTTTAAATCATCTTAAAACAGATTTTTTTAGCGACCGAATTTTTGCTTTCACGCCTAAAGGCGATGTCATAGACCTTCCAAAGGACTCAACACCTATAGATTTTGCATACACAATTCACTCAGCAATCGGAGACAAGGCTAGTGGCGCAAAAATCAATGGAAAACTTGTACCGCTCGATGCAATAATACACTCAAGCGATATTGTTGAAATAGTTACAAGAAAAGACGGAAAACCAAAACGTCGCTGGCTTGATTTTGTCCGAACAACTATCGCAAAAAAACATCTAAAGACTTTCTTAAACAGAAATAAGGGCGCTGAAATAACAAAACTACGCCAGTCTAGGAAACTTCGCTAAATTTTAAGATTTATAAACTAAAGTTTGAAATACTGTAAAGTTCTGCTTCATCAGCCTTCGGCTTTTCAGGTACCGGAGGAGGTGGAACCTCGTCGACAACAGTCTCGGTAATTATTGCATCTGGAGTAGAAGTAATAGTTGTTGTTGTAACTTCACCATTTTTAACAGACTCAATCTGACTTACTATTGTTCTTAGATCATTAGGTGTAAGAAAACTTATTAGAATACGTCCACCAATTGCATCCTGCTCAACATGGACACGTTCTCCGAGCATTTCCTGAAGCCTCGCTTCAATCTCGACGATCTCTGGGTCAATTTGTTGAAGTGGACGTCGAACTCGTTCCACAGCAATATTACGAGCTGCACGCTCTGCCTCACGAACTGTAACTTTTTTATTCAAAATTTCCTTAAACAAAACTATTTGCTCTGTAGGCCGGTCAGAAAGCATAAGAAGTGGTCGTGTGTGACCTTCTGAAATTTTTCCTTCGCCTAAGGCAGTAAGAATCTCGTCAGGTAGCGCCAAAATACGAAGCGTATTTGAAACGTATTCACGCGAACGCCCAATTTTTTTTCCAATATCGTTGTGCTGAAGACTAAACTCATTTGCAAGTCGTAGAAATGCACGTGCGCGCTCAACAGGGTTTAGATCTTCACGCTGAAGATTTTCGATAATTGCGAGCTCGAGTTTGACTTGAGGAGTATCGCCTTGTCGTATAAGAACAGGAACCTGAGAAAGTCCTGCGAGTCGTGATGCGCGAAGTCGTCGCTCACCAGCGATAAGCTCATATTCAACTTGTAGTCCCCCCTCTGGTTTCTCAGACTCAATTCGGGAAACAGTAAGCGGTTGCATAATTCCGTACTGACGAATTGATTCTGCAAGGTCACGAAGTGGACCCTCCTCAAATTCGCGACGAGGTTGATATGGATTTGGTCGAACTTTATCGACGTCTACCCAGAAAATTGAGTTGGAATAAAAATCTGCCATGGGGCTAGTATAAGTCATAAAGTCGAAAGTCGAAAGTCAGAAAATATGGAAAAAACTGTGCATTTCGTGTAGAATGCGATTCAAGCCCGGGTGATGAAATTGGTAACCATGCGCGACTCAAAATCGCGTGCCGCAAGGCTTGGGAGTTCAAGTCTCCCCCTGGGCACCTTAATATGTCAAATAACAAGCTAATACATGCGTACGTAGTAGGAGTCGCATTGGGTGACGGAAACCTCTCAAACCCCAATGGCAGAGCAGTTAGGCTACGCGTAACGTGTGATAAAAAATACCCCAATCTTATTACACACATCAGGGATAATATACAAAATTTATTCCCTGACAATAAGGTTTCCATTACTGACCGCGTCAATGCAGTTGATGTCAGCTGTTATTCAAACAAACTTGTGGAGATGCTTGGTTGGAAAGTTGGCTCAAAACATTCTCAATCTGCATCGATTCCAGAATGGATACTGAAATCTGAAAAATATTCACGAGAATGCTTACGAGGACTGCTACAAACCGATGGATCAATATACAAAGACAGAGGGTATGAAATGGTAAATTTCACTACAATCATTAAACCCCTAGCAGAAAACATTATGGATATTTTTATATCAATGGGGTATCAACCCCAAATTAGAAAAGTACTCTTCAAAGGAAGGTCAAAGTATCTTATCCGGGTATCAAGAAATGTGTCTGACTTAATTAGTGAAATTGATTTATGGAAAAACTAATAATTGTCGCAGGACCAACAAGCAGTGGTAAAACATCCTACGCAATAAAACTCGCAAAAAAAATCGGGGGTGAGGTTATTTCTGCTGACTCAAGACAAGTATATAAAGGATTAAACTTACTGTCTGGGAAAGTAACAAAAAAGGAAATGGCAGGAATTCCACATCATCTACTTGATATCACCAATCCCAAAAAAATATTTTCAGTTTCCGACTATCAGAAACTTGCGAATAAAGCTATCGCCGATATTTTATCGCGTAACAAAGTTCCAATCATCTGTGGTGGCACAGGATTCTATATCGATGCAATCGTATATGACCGAATACTTCCTGAAGTACCACCAAACAAGAAACTCCGTGCAATACTTGAAAAGAAAACTATCGTCGAGCTTTTTAAAATGCTTGTAAAACTCGACCCAGCCCGCGCAAACACAATCGATAAGGATAATCCTGTCAGATTGATACGTGCAATTGAAATTGCAAAAGCGTTGGGTTCTGTACCGAAACTTTCAAAACCAATATCTAAGTACGAAGTTGAATGGATAATGC
>JAGOPR010000022.1:0-6772 GCA_017991895.1 Minisyncoccota bacterium
TGCTGAGTGTTGTAAGCCCTGGTGAATGTCGGTCGTAACTATAACGATCCTAAGGTAGCGAAATACCTTGTCGGGTAAGTTCCGACGTGCACGAATGGCATAATGAGTGGGAAACTGTCTCGAGGACTAGCTCGGTGAAAATACAGTACCGGTGAAGATGCCGGTTACCTGCAGATAGACGAAAAGACCCTAGAAGCTTTACTGCAACTTGGTATTGAGCATACGGTTTAACTGCGTAGAATAGGTGGGAGAGGTTATGTACACGATTTCGGTTGTGTAATACTCGTCAGTGAAATACCACTCTTTTGAATTGTATGTTCTAACCCTTACGGCAAAAACGTAAAGGAACAGTACCTGGCGGGCAGTTTTGCTGGGGCGGCACCCTCCTAAAAAGTAACGGAGGGGTTTATTAAGGTTAGCTAGGCGCGAATGGAAACCGTGCCGATAGTGTATGAGCACAAGCTAGCTTGACTGCAAGTCGGACATGACGAGCAGGTGGGAAACCAGAATCAAGTGAACCGACCATTCGCTTTAGATGCGATGGAAGATTAACGGATAAAAGCTACTCTAGGGATAACAGGCTAGTTCCGCCTAAGAGTTCATATCGACGGCGGAGTTCGGCACCTCGATGTCGGCTCACCATATCCCGGGGCTGGAGAAGGTCCCAAGGGTTTGGCTGTTCGCCAATTAAAATGGTACGCGAGCTGGGTTCAGACCGTTCAGTGCATAACGAAAGTTGTGACTTGAACAGTCTGAACCCATCGAGAAGCATACTAAGAACGACACGTTTAAAAGTAGCACTGTTAAATAAAATTATTGTCCCCAGACAATAATGGAAAACTGAAATCAACAACACTTGTACTGTGGTACAAGACACGGCGGCATTATTTAGAAATAGATAATCGTCAAATCAACTATATCGGTAAAATCCTATGCAAGGACAATACCGAGGGAAGGATACTAGTTAGTAACTAGTAGATAGTAGTAAGTAGAAAATGCAATTGCATTCCTACTAATTACTAATTACTTACTACTCACTAATTTCGCCCGTAGAGACTGAACGTTGATATTCTCGCAAGAGAATGTGATACAGTCCGATCCCTCAAGTAATTGAGGTGGAACACTTTCGTGTTCCTGTAAAACATAGATGCGTGAGACAGGTTGGTCTCCTATCTACTGCAGGCGTTCGAATTTTGAGGAGATCTGTTCTTAGTACGAGAGGACCGGAATGGACTGACCTCTGGTGTATGAGCTGTCACGCCCGTGGCATTGCTCAGTAGCTACGTCGGGCACGGATAACCACTGAAAGCATCTAAGTGGGAAGCCGTCTCCAAGATTAGAATTCGCTAAGGGTCGTAAGAGATGATTACGTTGATAGGCATTAAGTGTAAGCACAGTAATGTGTTCAGCTGAGATGTACTAATCGCCCGATTTCCTATTAGGAACTGTGAGAATCACGACAGAGTTTTTTAACTCTAAACAACTCGAAAGAGTAATATACAAATAAGCAGAAAATTCCAGACTTCATTTTTTAGTCTTGGTGATTTGTCGCAGTGGTCACACCTCTTCCCATTCCGAACAGAGAAGTTAAGCACTGTAGAGCCGATGATACTCTTTTATGGGGAAAGTAGGCAGTCGCCAGGACTAAGTAATGAAATCTAAATAAAAACGAACCACATATAAAATGTGGTTTTTCGGCTTTGAGCTTTACGCTTTAAGCTTTATACTACTCTCATGTCATGGGCTACTCGTCGCCAACTTATAATCGTAGTAATTATTTTGGGAGTATTATCTCTAGTTACTTACTATTATGTTGAGCCAATAATAAACAAGCCTCCAACATGCAGTGACGGAAAACAAAATGGGGAAGAGTCCGGAATCGATTGCGGTGGTGGCTGTATAAATCTATGTATCAATGATGTGAAAGCGCCTATCGTTCTGTGGCAAAGATCATTTCAGATTGCACCATCTGTATACAATGCTGTTGCTTATGTAGAAAATCAAAGTAAATTTGCTATTCAATCGATTCCATACGAGTTTCGTTTGTATGATGAAGCGGGTGTTTTTGTTGCGCGTGTACAAAATGAAACACTCATTCCTCCTCTTGGAAGGTACGCCATAGTAGAAACTGGTATAAAAGTAGGTAATGCTAAAGTCGGAAGGACAGCATTTGATTTCGGACAGATTGCTTCACCATGGCTTCGAGTTCCAGAAGATCTTTTAGGGACACATGTTTCTATACGTGATGTAAAGCTAAAAGATTTTGATACAACCCCTAGACTTTCTGCCACTGTAAAGAATCCTTATCCGACAATGGGTCTTTCAAATATCGTTGTTTCTGCAATTTTGTATGACGCAAACGATAACGCTATTACTGTAAGTAAGACGCTCCTCCCGAAACTAGGGGCAAACGCAAGTGCGCCTATATACTTCACTTGGCCAAATCCAATAACCACTCCAGTTGTTCGTTACGATATCGTGCCACTTATTGATATTTTTCGTGTAACAAGATAGATAGTTTTTAAGTTTCTTAATATGATACGTGAGATTATGGAAAGTTTTACAGAGCATGGTGGCCCCGAAAACAAGGGGAGTTTTTTTTCACGCATAGACTGGACTTTGCTTTTTTTTGCGGTACCAATCACGATAATGGGTCTTGTAACCATGCAATCGTATGGAGGCGGGAGTATTTTTTTTGATAGACAGCTTGCATGGCTTGCAATATCGATTGCGGTGTTTTTTGTTTTTGCGTTAGTGGATGTAAGTATTTTAAAAAAGACCAGCGTCCTAGTTTCCTTGTTCGCGTTTTGTGTTTTGCTACTACTCATTCTTTTTGTAGTTGGGCATACTAGCAACGGGGCGACTAGCTGGTTTAATTTTGGCGGATTCTCTATACAGCCTTCAGACTTTGTAAAAGTTGTACTAATACTTATTCTTGCGAAATATTTTTCTCGAAGAAATGTAGCAATAGGTGAAGTAAAACATATTTTAATTTCGGCTTCATACATGATTGTGCCATTTTTGCTTATTTTTCTTGAGCCTGATTTTGGTACTGCTATGATACTTGGACTTATTTGGCTAGGAATGGCACTTGTCGCTGGTATTCGAAAACGTCACCTCGCATTGCTTTTTGGTTTAGGTGCTCTTATTTTTGTAATTCTATGGTCATTTGTTTTCGCTCCATATCAACAAGATAGAATCCGTACATTTTTAAATCCATTACGAGATATTCACGGAGCAGGATACAACGCACGTCAAGCAATGATCGCTGTTGGTTCCGGAGAATTATTTGGAAAGGGGATTGGGTATGGGACACAATCGCGGCTTCGATTTTTACCGGAATATCAAACAGACTTTATTTTTGCAGCTTTCGCCGAAGAATGGGGTTTTATTGGCACGCTAATTCTATTACTACTGTATGCCTTTCTTTTGGCACATATTCTTTCGCTCGCCTTACATGGAGCAAGTAATTTTGAAACATTATTTGCCTCGGGCGTGATGATACTTTTTATATCGCATAGTGTCATCAATATTTCTATGAATATGGGTCTTATGCCCGTCACTGGTATCACATTACCCTTTATGAGCTACGGTGGATCTCATCTGCTCGCTGAATTTGCCATGCTCGGTATTCTTTCCTCAATGCGAAATTACACACGCCGAACGCACCCAGAGGATTTGACCAAGGAATTTGAAGGACTGTAGCTTCGTGCTACAATCTCGCCTATATATGGAAATCATCGATGGACGGAAAGTTCGTGACGAATTATTGGCAAAATTAAAGAATCGTATTGGAGCGTTGCCATTTCAGCCTCTTTTTTGCGATGTCCTAGTAGGTGGCTCAGAGGTCTCTGCACAATATGTTCGCATGAAGGAGCGTATTGCCGAGAGTATCGGAATAAAAGTGGTTCATGGGGTTTTTCCAGGGGATATCACGACAGAAGACCTTAAAAAGGAACTCAAACGTCTGGGCGCGCTCCGCAACATGGCAGGACTTATTGTACAGTTGCCATTGCCACCACATATCGACAGTCGAGCAGTACTCGATGCAATTCCCCCGAATGTTGATGTTGATGCGACTGGCACTATTTCATCTGAGCTTTTTTATGCAAACAAGGCGAGCTATCTTTTTCCAACGGCAGCCGCTTCGGTGACGCTTCTTGACTCACACATGCCTGATCTTAAAGGTAAAAAAATTGTAGTAGTAGGAAAGGGAATGCTTGTCGGGCGACCGGTCGCGCACCTATTAACAAGCCGTGGGCTAGATGTGACTTCTGTCGATCGTGATACTCCAAATCCTGAGGAAATTTTCAAAACGGCTGATGTGATCATCACTGGAGTAGGGAAGAGCAAATTGATAAACGGAAACAATATTAAAAAAGGAGTTGTGATAATAGATGCAGGTACGTCAGAATCAAATGGTTCGATTGTGGGTGACGTTGACCGAGAAACAGTTGAGCCACTTGCGTCTGCACTTTCTCCTGTTCCTGGTGGGGTAGGGCCTGTGACTGTTTCTATGCTGATGCAGAATGTAGTAGTCTCCGCCGAACGGCAAGCCGGTGGTTACGGACGATAAGCTTGAAAATGACGCATTTCGTTGTCGAGAATCCATTTTTTCCTGCGACGTATGTCAAATACGTCTTAGTCGCAAAATGAATTTTCTCCTAGAACTGCATTCATTTTCAAGCTTATCGTAATGCAAGTGGTAAACATATGAATTTTCTTTTTTCAAATCCAATCGAATTTATAAACTCTGTACAACCACCTGTTTCAACGGGGATTATTTTTCTGGCACAAGCGCTTGGTAACATAACGATAGTTCTTGCGCTTGGATTTTTATTTTTCCATCGAGAAAAAAATGTGGGCGATTTTGCTGTAGCAAAAAATATCAAGGACCATGTCAGGGATTTTTTTGTGATTGCGTTCTCTACTTGTGGAGCCTTTCTTGCAGCTGGTTTTATAAAAAATATTTTAAAGATTGCGAGACCTTTTGTTCAACATCCTGAACTCAATCCACTTGTTTTGGCCAACGGATACAGTTTCCCATCCGAACACGCCACTACCTTTATGGCGCTTGCTGTGGCCTTGTTCTTCTTGCATAGAAAAGCAGGAATTTTCTTTCTTGTACTCGCTATCCTAATTGGACTCGGGCGTATTTTGGCCGGTGTCCACACTCCATTAGATATTTTGGGGGGATGCGTACTCGGAGCTCTATTCGCATACACAATATCTTACATATCTCTAAGACTCCAAAATTCGGACGCAAACATCTAAAAACCTTTGTTTTAAAGGTTTTTAGATGTTTGGAGTTTGATGTTTGTGACCTTTTCCTCTTCCTTGCAAAAACATTGGCATTCTGTAGAATGGCTCTATCTATATGATTAAAAAACGATTACAGGCGCTACTCGTCCTTATTATTGGCTTAAGTCTTGGTTTCTTTGTTTACAAATCTGAACCGGTAGGAGGTCACGTACCGACCACTCCAAATATTCTTACATCGTATTTTGAAAAAAATCCGTCTCCATTCAAGCTTGGTCTTGATCTATCAGGAGGAACGCACCTTGTGTACGAAGCAGATGTTTCTGACTTAGATTCCAGTGAAGTTTCAGGATCTATGCAGGTCTTGCGCGACCTTGTCGAACACCGAATAAACAGTCGACAAGTGTCTGGGGTTTTGGGAGTTTTAGAACCACTAGTTCAAGTAAAGGAGGGAGGTATTGGTGGCTCTGAACAGCTCATTGTTGACCTACCTGGCGTTACCGATGTATCACAGGCGATAGACACTATTGGTGCTACTCCTACTCTAGAATTTCGCATTGAGAGTGGTAAAGAAGTAAAACCAGTTGAAGCTACTGTCGGTAAAGATGGAACAGTAAGTTTGGGTTCAATAGATCCATACTCTAATTTTGTTTCTACTGGACTTACTGGACGATACTTGGATAAGGCAATACTTGAATTTGATCCAAATACAGGTGTTCCTCGTGTTTCTTTAAATTTTAACGAAGAAGGTGCGAAGATGTTTGCCGCGATTACAAAAGCAAATATAGGCAAAGTCGTCGGTATCTTTCTTGACGGCAAGCCTATTTCTACTCCAGTTGTTCAAGAAGAAATTACTGGAGGACAAGCAGTTATATCTGGTAACTTCACTCCAAAAGAAGGAAAGGCTCTTGCAGACTCACTTCGATATGGAGCGCTTCCTGTTCCGATAAAACTTGTTTCTAGTGAACTCATCGGTCCATCTCTTGGAGCAAGTGCAATACAGGCGGGGATAATGGCGGGTATCATTGGATTTTTGGCAATCGCGATATTCTTGCTTTTCTGGTATCGATTACCAGGTCTTGTTGCTGTAATTTCACTTGGAGTTTACGTAGCAATAATGCTTACAATATTTAAGTTTCTAAATGTAACACTTTCATCAGCGGCAATCGGAGGATTTATAATCTCGATTGGAATTGCCGTCGATGCTAATGTGCTTATCTTCGAGCGTATTAAGGAGGAACTTCGAGGCGGGCGTACAATTTCAGACGCAATAAATACAGGATTTTCTCGAGCATGGCTTTCAATTCGTGACTCAAATATTTCAAGTATAATTACAGCACTTATTCTCTACTTTATATTTGATGTATCATTCGTTCGGGGATTTGCGATTACATTCTTGCTCGGTATCCTCACTTCTATGGTGTCAGCAATTCTCGTTAGTCGTTTGTTCCTACGTGCTATAGCACCAAGTGGCGAAACAAAATTTACAGCATTTCTTTTTGGCTCAGGATTT
>JAGOPR010000022.1:6872-10851 GCA_017991895.1 Minisyncoccota bacterium
ATATGTTCATAATAAAAAATAAATTTGTCTTCCTAACCATATCAGCAATTTTTGTTCTAGGCTCTATAATTTGCGTTGCGGTTTTTGGACTAAAGCTTGGAATAGATTTCAAAGGAGGTACTCTTCTTGAAGTTTCTTATACTGAAGTTCGACCTGAGACTGTGCTTGTTTCAGAAGTCCTAGAAAAAAATGGTATTAACGATGCTGTCGTTCAACAGCAAGGAGATAAGGATCTCTCAATCAAATCACGACCTCTTTCAGACGAGGAAAGACTCGCATTGGTAGACGACCTATCTATTGGAGGGAAGTACGCGCTTAAACAGAAAAGTTTTAACTCAATTGGACCATCTGTCGGACAGGAACTTACTCAGAAAGCCATTACGTCTATCGTGGTTGTTGTAATCGCGATTGTGCTCTACATTGCATTCGCATTTCGCAGTGTTTCAAAGCCAGTTTCTTCGTGGAAATATGGTTTGATTGCGATCACCACACTTATCCACGATATTGCAATCCCAGCTGGTGTATTTGCAGTCCTCGGCCACTTTACTGGAGCAGAAGTAGATACATTATTTGTTGTTGCGATCCTAACAGTTCTCGGTGTTTCGGTATCTGATACGATTGTCGTATTTGACCGTGTCCGAGAAAATTTGAAGAACCGTGTCGGATCTACATTTTCTGAGACAGTAGGTATGAGTCTAAATCAGACTTTCATTCGATCAATAAATACTTCGATGACTGTTATTCTTGTACTTCTCGCACTTTACTTCTTCGGTCCATCGACTACTAAGAATTTTGCCCTCGTACTTATCGTGGGTATGTCATTTGGTACTTATTCGAGTATCTTCGTGGCTTCACCACTTCTTGTTCTTGTAGAACAAGCACAAGCAAGAAAGGAGTTGAAAAATAAAGGAAAATAAGTGTATTTTGATTAAAACGCCCCGCCCTGCGAAGCAGGGCGGGGCGTTTCTCCGTTATGTTATAATAACCCAGTAATCAGGTCTTGGTTACTATTTACTACTATCTATTTTCTACTTACTAATCTTATGGGTACTTCAACAATAATTCTAATCACAGTTCCAGTGCTCTTTATAATCTGGCTTGTAAATATATACAACGGATTTGTTTCTCTTCGAAATCGCGCACAAGAAGCATGGGCAGACATCGAGGTTCAGCTTAAGCGTCGCTATGATCTTATTCCAAATCTTGTCAGTACAGTGAAGGGATATGCAACCCATGAATCAACCGCATTTGAAAAAGTCACACAAGCTCGTGCCGCAGCGATGGGGGCACATACTGCAGGGGAACATGCAAAAACCGAAGGTGCTCTTGGGGCTGCAATCACCGGAATTTTTGGTATTGCTGAAGCGTACCCAGACCTTAAAGCAAATACAAACTTTCTCGAGCTTCAACGCGAACTTGCTGATACTGAAAATAAAGTTCAGGCTTCACGCCGTTTCTACAATGGACAAGTACGTGACTTGAACACAAAAGCAGAAAGCTTTCCAGGGAATATCATTGCGAACATGTTTAAATTCACAAAAATGGATTTTTTCGATATTCCAGACGATGGTGTCGAATCAAAACCTGTCGAAGTTAAATTTTAAAATTTTTCGAGGATAAGTAGTCTTATGAAACCGATAGCACAATTTTTTGGAATCGTCGTTGTGTTGGGAGTTTTAGTTTTTCCAATACAAAAAGGCGCAACAGCCCCGTATGACTCTGTCGGATTGCGACTCATGGATTTTCTTACAGGAGGTAAGGCTTCGCTCAAATCGGGTAAAAGCCTGTTTGGTACTGCTGGTGATTTGGTGCTGTTTACTATCCAGAGAGATTCAACTGTTGGGGGCACGATAGAAGCGACAGGAATTTTGAAGGGAGGATATTTCTTTGAAGGGAATGCAGTCGGTTCACTTCTTGATGCGAACAAAAATGTACTAAAAACATTTCCTATTACTGCGACAGGTGAGTGGATGACTATAGACGGTGTTCCTTTCGAAATGTCCGTCGATGCATCCGACGTATTTCCCGGCAAAGGATTTATTCGAATTTCGAATGACAACCCAAGCGGAGATCCAGCAAATGATAAACATATAGATGTTCCGGTAGTATTTGAGTAACATGAGCACGTTATATACAGAACAAACAAAAAATATAAACAAGACATGGCTTCTGATGGGCGTGGTTTTTCTTATTGTAATTGGACTCGGTTGGTTTTTTAGTTATTACTTTCAAAACCCATCAATTTTGATATTTTTCGCACTTTTTGCAGTCGTGCTTCAAATAGTTTCATATTGGTATTCCGATAAAATAGTTTTAAAACTTGCCGGAGCTCGTCCTGCAACACGGGCAGAGTTTTTTGATTTGTACAATTCAGTTGAAAATCTATCAATTACCGCAGGGCTTCCGATGCCAAAAATATATGTTGTAGATGATCCTGCACCGAATGCCTTTGCGACTGGTCGCGATAAGAACCATGCAGTGATTTGTGCTACAACTGGTCTTCTAAGAATTTTGGATAAGACAGAGCTTGAGGGAGTAATCTCTCATGAACTTTCTCATATCGGCAATCGTGACATGCTCGTGTCTACAGTCGTCGTTGTTCTTGTCGGGTTTATTTCTATTATTTCTGATTTTTTTCTCCGAAGTTTACTTTGGGGTGGGGGACGAAGAGACAATGATCGTGAAGGCAATTTGGGCACAATAATGATGGTTGCGGGGATCGTTTTTGCGATTATCGCTCCATTTATTGGAATGCTTGTACAGCTTGCCGTATCTCGCAAACGTGAATTTTTGGCAGATGCATCTGGAGCGCTTCTTACTCGCTATCCAGAAGGACTTGCTAGTGCTCTTCGTAAAATATCTGAGTATAAACAACCACTTCGCCATCAAGTAAGCACTATTGCTCATCTTTATATTGCTGACCCAAAAGGCGGTAAGAAAACTGCTAGCTTTGCGAAATTATTTATGACACACCCTCCAGTAGAGGAGCGAATTAAAGCACTTACAGGAAAATAATAATCATGGACGAGCTTACTCGACGAATCGAAGAGATAGAAAAAAGAAATGCTCGTGTTGAGTCGGATAAGGCGTGGGAGAAGAGCCCTATTCGTCGAGTTTCAATTGCGATACTTACATACTTGGTAATATGTCTTTTCCTTTATGTGATAGGGGAGGAAAATATTTTTGTTCTCGCGCTCGTGCCTGTTTTTGGTTTTATCCTGTCCACGATTTCTTTGAGACTTATCAGAAAATTTTTTGGAGGTGGTAGATCATCTAAATAAAAGTTACAATAAAATACATTCATATGAACACAGCAATACATTCGTGGGACATCGTTAAGGAATCTTATCAGATTATAAAATCTAAGCCGACTCAAATATTAGGCCGACATGCACTAATATTTATTTTCTTTCTCGCCTCGCAAGTCGTTATCGGTAAGATATTTTTACTCGGTATTGTTATCTCAACACTTTTTACTTTTTGTTTAACATTGTTTGCTATGACTTATGTAGAAAATGGTACTTTCACACTAGACACCTTGCTTGTAAAACTTAAGCTCCGGAAAGTTTGGTACTTTTTTCTTGCTTCTTTTGCCTCAGGTCTTGCCGTTGCCGGAGGATTGATACTCCTCATTATTCCGGGGATTATTGCTAGTGTTGCACTTCGATTTGTAAAGTTTATCGCCCTTGATCAAGACATAACTCCGCGCAAAGCACTATCTGAAAGTGTCCGAATTACAAAGGGGAGTAGGGCAAAGATTTTAGAATACATGGTAATTGCCTTTTTGATAAACATCGCAGGCTTCCTATGTTTGGTTGTCGGAGTTTTGTTTACAATGCCACTTACACTTATCGGGTTTGCGTTAATTTACAAAAAGCTTAAGGCAAATGCAGAATCTTCAAATTTGCCTGAAAATACTGTAAATGAATTTGTTACTGCCGAGATAGTTGAAACTGCTTAAATACATGAATTTTGGCGG
>JAGOPR010000006.1:0-34541 GCA_017991895.1 Minisyncoccota bacterium
CTTTGAAATCCTTAAGGAGGAAATCGAGTACGGCTTTTTCACCAGAAGGTTTTTTTATTTTGCCAGAAGGTGTGTGAGGAGATACTCCTACACGAACGCGAATAAATGCTTCACTTTTTAGAGCGCGAATTATATCACCAAGTCCGTTGTGTCCCCCGCTACTTCTATTGAATGAGATTTTTATTTTTCCCATAGGCAAATCGAGGTCATCATAGACAACAACAAGACCCTCTAAATCTTTTTTAGTTTTCATGAGAGGCTTTACACTACCCCCAGAATTATTCATGAAATTATCCGGCGCGACAAACTGAAACTTTTTTGTTCCAAGCTTTCCTGTGGACCAAAGCGCGCGAGTTTTTTTGTCTGCATACCAATCTGAAAAACCATTTTTCTTTGCGAGTAACTCTAAAATAATCCTCCCCGCATTGTGACGGTTGTTTTCGTATTCCTTGCCCGGATTTCCAAGACCAACTACTATTATCATGAATGCATGATAACAGAGAAACTTCAAACACTAAAATCTAAACACCGAGTGAACGCGAATTCTTTAAAGTTTGCTGTTTAGAGTTTGATGTTTTCACTTTTCCGTTTGGCAACAAAAAGCTGATTGTTGTCAATAGAGCTTCTGTATTACAATTGCCCAATGAATGAAGA
Organism: Minisyncoccota bacterium; assembly: GCA_017991895.1. Taxonomy (GTDB): domain Bacteria; phylum Patescibacteriota; class Minisyncoccia; order Phycocordibacterales; family UBA9973; genus CAITQP01. The sequence continues at coordinate 655 of JAGOPR010000006.1, forward strand.
CATCGTGCCTATAAAACCTGTCCACGACTCACCAACTCACACACATAAGCCAAGTGGTGTAAAAGAATTTATAAAGTTTGCAGTAATTGTGGTCGTCGTCGTACTCGGAGTACGCACTTATATTGCGCAACCGTTTGTCGTCTCCGGCGCTTCGATGGTGCCAACATTTACCGATGCAAATTACCTTATCATCGACGAACTAACGTATCGCTTTGAAGAACCTAAACGCGGTGATGTTATTGTGTTTCATCCGCCTAAGGATCCAAGAAACTACTACATAAAAAGAATTATCGGGATCCCGGGAGATACTGTATCGATATCAAAGGGCGTCGTAACTATAATCAACGAAGAGTATAAAGACGGACTTGTCCTAAATGAACCTTACATAAACAAAGCCAACCCAAACGATGTATACAATGTAAAAGTTACAGAAGACAATTATTTCGTAATGGGAGACAATCGCCCAGCAAGTTATGATTCTAGAGGGTGGGGACTTTTACCAAAGAAAAATATTACTGGACGTGCTTTTCTTCGACTCTTCCCTTTAAATAAAATCGATCTGTTCCCTGGTGAGCACCCAAATTATTAGCCCAGTAAGTAATTAGTAGATAGTAGTTAGTACAAAAATACAAACTACATAAGTTCAAAATAATTTTCTACTAGTTACTAAATTACTATCTACTAACTAAAACTATATGTCAGCAAAGAAAACAACGAAATCATCAAAAGGTACACGAAAGTCTGGCGATCCAGCGGCACCAAAAGGCATGCGCGATATAACGGGTGAGGAATACTATCTCTTTCAAGGTTTTTTTGAAAAGGCTCAAGAAATCGCAATGTACTATGGCTTTAAGCCAATAGAAACTCCAGTTTTAGAACATGAAGATATTTTCACATCAGGAATTGGTGAAGGTACAGATATTGTCGACAAAGAAATGTACACACTCCGCACAAAAGGTGGAGACCATTTAGCTCTTCGTCCAGAATATACCGCAGGAATTATGCGCTCATATATTGAAAATGGAATGGGTTCTCAACCACAACCTCTTTTCTTTTATACCTACGGTCCAACATTCCGTCACGACAATCCGCAAAAGGGACGTTACCGACAATTCTATCAATTTGATATGGAAGCAATCGGAAGTGATAAAAGTATCGTCGACGCACTCGTAATAAAGACAATGCTGACAATAATTATCGAGTCCGGTGCACCGTCTCCATCTATCGATCTAAATTCAATTGGTTGTAAGGAATGTCGTCCACACTACATCCGCGAACTCACTTCGTACTACAAAAAACATCTCAACGCTCTTCCTTCGATTGACCGCGAGCGTCTCAAAACAAATCCACTTCGTATTCTCGATTCAAAAGAAGAAAAAACAATTGAACTCAACGCAGGAGCACCAGAATCTGTTTCATTTCTTTGTCCAACATGTAAAAAACATTTCAAAGAAGTACTAGAGCATCTCGAAGAAATGGCTATTCCCTACTCAATAAATAAAAACCTTGTTCGCGGTCTTTCATACTATTCTCGTACAGTATTTGAAGTGATAGTCGACATGGGCGAAGGAAATCCTCCGCTTACGATTGCTGGAGGCGGACGATATGATTACCTTGCAAAACAACTCGGCAGTAAAAAAGATGTCCCCGGTATCGGTTGCGCTCTTGGTGTAGATCGAATAATAAGTATGCCTTGGTACACAAAACATTTGCCACGCATTATGAAAAAGCCAAAGGTATATTTCATCCAGCTTGGCATCGAAGCGAAACTAAAAAGTCTTAACGTGATTGAAATACTCCGAAAGGCTCACGTTCCGATAGCACAAGCGCTCTCGAAGGATTCACTCGGTGCACAGCTTGCTATGGCTGAAAAATCTGGTGCGCCATACACAATTATTTTTGGTCAGAAAGAAGCGATAGAACAGACAGTAATTGTCCGAAATATGGAAACTCGTTCGCAAGAGACCGTGAAGCACGTAAAACTTGCTGAGTATATGAAGGGGCTTAACAAGTAAATAGAAAATAGAAAGTAGTTAGTAGTAACTCAAAATACAAAAACTATTTTCTATTTACTACTTTCTACTAACTATGACCACTATTGTTCAAAAGGAAAATCCTGTTCTACACGCCATCGCAAAGGAAATACCTGTTGCAGATATTGGTAGTATTAAGATAAAAAGGATTATCAAGGACATGAAGTCCGCACTCGCTACACAGTCAGACGGTGTAGCAATTGCCGCACCACAAATCGGTGCATCTTATAGAATATTTGTGGTGTCGGGAAAAATATTTGATTCAAGATGGCAACGTGGTGAAGGAATACCAATCGGAGAAAAGCCTGACTCCCCTGACGTGGCTTTCATCAATCCGGTAATTACTAAAGTTTCAAAAACAAAGAAATGGATGCATGAAGGCTGTCTATCCGTGCGTCCTCTTTGGGGTGAAGTACACCGATCTACACACGCAACAGTAACAGCCTTTGATGAACAAGGCAACAAATTTACGCGTGGTGCTTCTGGGCTTCTTGCTCATATTTTCCAGCATGAAACTGACCATCTCGATGGCATATTGTTTATAGATAAAGCGCGGAATGTTGCCCCGGGTTTTACTCCTGAATTAGAGAAAAAATCTTCTAACAAATAAAATGAATATTGCTTTCTGGGGTACACCCGAACTTACAAAAGTATATCTAGACGCTCTTAAGGATGCGGGTATGACGCCTGTTGTTGTGATAACAAACCCTGACCGCCCTAAAGGACGTGGGCAGGAACTCGCTCCAACACCTGCAAAAGTTTGGGCGCTCGCAAACAATATTCCAGTTCTTCAACTAGAAAAACTAGACGAGGCTTTCAAACTACAACTTTCAGGTTACAACCTAGATGTTTCAGTGGTCGTTGCATACGGAAAGATAATATCGAACGAATTGATTAACCTACCAAAACACGGAACAATAAACGTCCATTATTCCCTACTACCACATCTTCGTGGAGCTTCCCCCACAGAATCAGCAATCCTAGCCGGTAACCCGGTTACCGGAGTTTCTATCCAAGTAATGCAATACAAATTGGACAGTGGACCGATTATCGCTACTGCGACAACCGAGATTGAAGCTGACGAAACAACTACCGAGCTTCGTAGTAAATTAACAGACCTCGGAGCAAAGCTCCTTGTCTGGACACTGCCTGATTACATTGAAGACAAAATTTCTCCAGTTCCTCAGGATGAATCTCTGGCCACGCATTCAGGAAAAATTAAAAAAGAAGATGGTCTTCTAGATATAAACGGAGACGCGCTTACAAACTACAGAAAATACCGCGCGTACATTGAATGGCCACGAACTTATTTTTTTAAAAACGGAAAACGCGTAATCATCACAAAAGCCCGCTACGAAAACGACTCTTTCATCATTGAAAGAGTACTTCCTGAAGGAAAAAAAGAGATATCTTACGCGGATTTTAGTAGACAGGTCTAGCGCTTTTTGAACTGATACAAATTTTTCATTAGGTTCTTTATTTTGCGTGCTCCGTGATGAAATAGAGTTCGACGGCGAGCATTTGAATGAGTAACCTCACGCATCAATTCTTCCTTTGCAATATCTATGGCAGAGAAAACTTCGCTTGATGTGCCAGTTGCAATGAAGTCGCGTGTATGGATTTTGAATTGAACCTCGGCTTTTATTGAATCTTCTCTTTCGTGTGCTGTCGTGCGTGAAATAACCACTTGCATTGCATGTGGAATTTTATCGTCCATAAATCTTTCAAACCCAGAAAAACGCTTCTCAATGTACGTACGCATTCCATCAGTGATCTCGATTGTATCGCCCGAAATTTTGTATGTAATCATGCCTCCATTATACCACCCAAGCTACCCAAAAATACAAAGGAGTCCGCTTTAGGGTCGGACTCACTTTCTTTTCTCCCTCTCGGGATGTATTCATAGGCATAAAAAATGGTTCGTCGAATACTAACATGAGCTAGCCTGCAACATCAATCGCTACGGAGAAAATCTTATGCGGACTTTGGTGCCCTGAAATAAGGCGAAATTTACCAACAGGAATGCCTAATTCTATTGCCAAAAGCTCTTTAATGCGTGTATTTGCCATGTTACGCTCGGCTTTCTCTCTAACAGCTATATCGTATCGATCTGGTGAAATACGCTCTATTTTCTCTCTTTTTGCCCCTGCTGTTGCATTTACTCTGATGTACATACCTTTTGCATATTAACACTATTTTTGATAGTATTTCGAGGTTCGACTATATATATTCCTCGGTAGCTCAATGGTAGAGCAATCGACTGTTAATCGATTGGTTGTAGGTTCGAATCCTACCCGAGGAGCTTCAAAAAGTTCAGACCTCCACCTTGGCGGTCTGAACTTTTTTAACTCCTCGGAGTAAGCCAACTTCTTGGCTTACATGTAGGATTCGAAAGACTTTTCGTTACTGCGTGTACGCGGTCGAAAAGTACCCGCGGTGGTAAACCGAGAAATTCCTACCCTAGGAGTAATCCAAAATATTGTTAGTGTATAATTCAATTATGACAGGTCCAGAAAATTTATTTATTTATATAACACTTTTCTTAATTATTGTTCTCGCTTTTTTAGTTAAAAAAATCGAGTGGAACAGGATTGGTTTCAATCCAAAACCGTGGCATAAAGGTTGTCTATCTATATTTCTATTTAGTTTAGGTGTTTTTATATTAGTACAATTCTCTGCAAATTTTTTAAAACTCCCAGATTGGGTTACTGATAATGATCCCATATTCTCCCTTTTAGTAATAGTATTTCTTCAGGAATTAATATTTAGAGGGCTTTTGATAACTTGGCTAGAAAAATGGGGCCAGCAAAAAGCATTATGGATTAGTACAATAATTTTTGGTTTGATTCATTTAATTCAACCAAGTTCTTGGTTGATTACTACTTTGAGTTTTATCGGAGGGTATTTCTGGGGTTGGCATTTTTTGAAATATCGAAATATATACTTGCTTACTGTATCGCACCTGATAGTTAATTTGAGTTTCAATTACGTAATTTTAAGTTTACTTAAGTAAACTCCACCTCCCGATGACAATCCTCGGGAGGTGGAGTTTATCTGTGAATACACCCTGCCCAACAGCAGGGTCGGCGTTTGCCTTCGATAAGCTCAAGAACAGTCCTCTCAATTCTGTTTTTCCTTGTTTCTGGTTTCTGTGAGGAAATTATCCAACAAATCCACTCATTGCGTGCAAGAGGAGTTATATCGTTCCAAAGACCGAGGACCTTAGCATTTGATGAAAGTGATTTTTTCAAATCATTTGGAGACGTGTGTGGAATGCTAACCTTGGCTTTTTTCATAAATTGATTCTATCAAATTAATTTAACATTACTCTAGTACTTACCCAATTTAAGAAAAGATAGTATACTTGAGTTCTTAGTAACCAATAAACATATTTACATGGCAAAACGAAAAACATCTGTGAGCCCAAAAAAAATGCCTAAGGGCCCACACAAGACTGCAAAGCGTAAGGTAGCAAAAAACGCAATGCTTAAGGCAAAGAAAGTTGGAACAAAAAAGCGCGCTCGATAAATAAATATAAAAACACCCCGCCTAGGCGGGGTGTTTTTATATACTGCAACTAGTAAATATTTATAGTTGGAGTAATTATTGTCGGCAGAATTGTTCCCGCTGAAACGAGCTGGTCATTTACTACCCCACTAATAGAAGCTGTTCCCAAAAATTCAATGAGTTGAATTTTGAAATATACAAGCGTACCTGAAGTTAAAGCACCAGATGAAGAAAGAGTATATCCGTATTCTTGTGCGTTCACATTACGTGAGTCTGTAACAATCGAGAAGTCTTCTGAACTATGCGCTCCAATTGTAACCGCGTATGCTGGAGTAAGGAATGTGAGAACACGAGGTCCGACGATATATACCATTCCAGATATCGAAGTTGCACCTGTTGGAATAGTTGCTGGAGAAGTGATATTCACTGTCATTGTTACACCTGATGGAATCGCAGTAATTGTACCCATAGTATTCCATGCACCAGCAGTACCAAGATGCAAATAACTTCCGTCAATTTTGACAGTATCTCCAACTGTAAATCCTGAACTTGAACCAACGCCGATAGTTGAAACACCAGAAGAAGTAACTGTACCTGATGCATATGTTGCACCAGTGCCACCCGGCATAAGCGTTGCGCCTAGTTGAGTACTACCATGCATAAGTTTTACATTCTGAACTGGAGGCCATGTTGTCATATCATTCGTGTCGATATGTATTTGAACTTTTGAAACCTTTGTCGGACAGTCTGTAGGATTACTTAGTTTAAAATTAAGCCATGAAGCACCGAGTACTCCGCCGGTCGCAGTTGTAACCGAAGTAGGAGTCCCAGATGGAGCTCCGAGAAGAGTTGTTGTAAGCGCGATTGGTGTTGATGTATCGCAACGTCCGTCGCCACCCTCACCTCCACCCTGATTTTTTGTGTCGTCTGGGTTCTTTTTCGGTGGATCATTTGGTGCCTGTACACCCTTTCCACTTCCATCACATGGCTCGCCATTTATCGAACTAAAGACTGAGGTATCGGTACAACCAGCTACTTGTGAAATTTTCTTTATAATTCCTTTCATCTTGCCAAGCATTGCACGAGACTTCACACCTAAAATTCCATCGGCAGTTACACCGAGTTTTTTCTGGAGCAATTTTACTGCATTCAGAGTTTTTGGTCCAAAGTAGTTTGTCGGAGTTGTACCGGCGAGAAACCCATTGTCGATAAGATACTGCTGAAGTTTCTTCACCTCATCGAGACGCTGTCCATAACGAAGCGTGCGTGTTAGAGAAAGTGGAGGAAGACTCGTTTCGCTCGGAGTCTCGACTGCATACGCCACGCCAAAAGATGAAACCGCAAACAAAACTGCAAGAGCTAACGTAACTAATTTTTTCATAATAAATTTTAATGTTTATAATATGCACTCGACTCGACTTTAGTAACCTAGACACTATTGTAACAACTCCCCGCGTATTTGCTAGCAAATACGCGGGGAGTATAAATCCGAAATATTTAAGTAATTATTGAGTTACTTTTGTTCCAGAATCTTCAACTTTTTTTGAATCATCGTCCATCTTTTTTTCACCCTCTACTCGTGCCTGACCACGCAATCCTTTTGTGATTATTTTCACATCTTTTTGTGCTGAATTTAGATCATTGTTTGCTGTCTTTAGAGCAGAGCGTGCAGACTTAAGAGCTTCATTGTTTGCAGTCATTTTTGCCTTATCTCCACCGTCTGGGACAAGTCCAGAAATTTTAGTAGAAGCTATACCTGCCTGAGTAGTCGCATCAGCAATCTTAGCCTTAAAGTCTGCTAGCGCTGACTTGAGGGATGTTACATCCTTACCTGAAGTCTCGAGAGCTGTGATGCGTGCTTCAAGCTTTGGAGTAAGAGCTGTTAGCATCGTTGCAACTTGATTTACTTTATCGATTGCTACAAAAATACGAGTCTGAGGTTCTACAAGAGCGTAAATACGACTTCCTGATACAACCTGCTTTCCTAGCTCTTTTAGTTTTGCTGTATCTGTCTCGCTAGATATAGAGACCTTTAGAGCTTCCAATTTAGCGATTTCAGCTTCTAGCGAAGTAGAGAGTGTCGACTTTGTAGTATCGCTAACTCGTTTCATTTCAGTAATACGTGCCTGAAGTTTTTTCAAATCTTCAATGCGTCGAGTTATTGCTTGACCTTCTTTTTCACGAATACTTTCAATAGTATTACCTTTCTTTATTTCCTTCTTTTCTTTAATTTCGTTCAATCCAATACCACGGAGTTCTGGTTTTTCACCCAACATTCTCTTGGCATCAGTATCTCTTCGAACTTCCTCAGGCTTACTTTCTTCAGCAAGTGCCAAAGTTGCAAGCCCGAAGAATACGGCACTAGAAAGCACTACTCCTGCTACCTTTTGTAAATTTTTATTTTTCATATTTATATTTGGATTATCTTATAATAAGAGATTATTCGAATGCTCCAGCTGCATCAGCGCCGAGATTTATAAGCTCTTTATCAATCATGTCCACATCCATATCAAGAGATGCATCTGACGTTCCGCTATTCTCTATCTGCTCTGTAATAGAATCATCCGACTCTGAAGTTGTTGTTTGATCTACTGGCAAGGTTTCAACCATTGGTTTTTTAGCGAGGAACCATATAGCAGCAAGTATAACGAGAATAATTACAAAAATAATAGCGATGTTACCTTTTGAGTTTGAATTGGTCATATAAAACATATGTATTTACTAATAAACTAACCGACAAGCACCTCTACATTATATAGCAATAAAACGGATATGCTAATACTAAAAATACGTGCTATTTAAAGAGTATTTTACCAGTCATGCTTTTCGGAATCTCGATACCAAAAAGTGATAATATTGTTGGAGCAATGTCTGAAAGTACACCATTTTTCAAGGTGTGACCCTTTTCAGTGAGAATTAAAGGTACAACATTTAGCGTATGTGCTGTATGGCGTTCCCCAGTAGTCTGATCTACGTTCATTTCGGCATTTCCATGATCAGCAGTGACAATTACTATGCCTCCTTTTGCCACAAGTGTGCCAACGACACGACCAAGTTCCCTGTCTACCGTTTCTACAGCCGTGATGATTGCCGGCTTATTCGCTGTATGTCCCACCATATCAGCATTAGCAAAATTTATAAAAATAAAATCTGTACCGGTCATAATCTTTGCAATTGCAGAATCGGCAATTTCCTTGGCACGCATTTCTGGTGCAAGGTCATGAGTAAGCACATCTTTCCTGCTATCAATCAAAACGTGCTCTTCCCCTTCATATGGCTCTTCACGTCCCCCATTTAAAAAATAAGTAGCGTGAGGATATTTCTCTGTCTCAGCAATATGAGCTTGAGTAAGTCCGACTTTTGAAATCTCAGCTCCTAGGGTAGTTTCAATTTTAGTCGGCATAAATGCCACGTTTGTTTTAAGAGTCTTATCGTATTCTGTAAGAGTTGCAAAATAGAGATTCATTGCATCCTTTTTATCTAAAATCAATTTTGAAAGTTGTCTTGCTCTATCATGTCGGAAATTGAAAAAGATAACGCTATCATTTTGTCCGATAGTTCTTTTTATACCGTCATCTGTAAATACGAGCGGTTCGATAAATTCATCGTATATTCCATTCGAATACATTTTTTTTATGACTTCGCTTGGTTTTGCATTTTCTATTACTTCTCCTACTCCATCAAAAATAGCCTTCGAAACCTTTTCTGTTCTTTGCCAATTTTTGTCACGGTCCATTGCGTAAAGTCTTCCACTTACTGTTCCTATGTGTCCAAGCCGAAGACTCTCGCACAAGGTTTCAAGCTCACGTAAAGAATCACCTCCGCTTTCCGGAGCAACGTCACGTCCATCTGTAAATGCGTGAATAACAACGTTTTTTACGAGCGCTTCCTTGCAAGCCTTTAGCAAGCCGTGCAAATGCGCTTCATGACTGTGTACTCCACCAGAAGAAACAAGCCCAACGATATGAAGAGTGGAATCGTTTTTCTTTACATGTTCATACGCACCTTTCAAAGCTTGATTGGTGATAAATTCCCCAGCATTCATAGCCTTTGTTATACGAACAAGGTCTGTATCGATAACCGTACCCGCACCAATTGTCATGTGTCCCACTTCACTATTTCCAATCTGCCCTTTAGGTAAACCAACATTTTCTTCAGATGCATCGAGCGTGGCATGAGGATATTCATTCCAAAGCGCATCAAAAAATGGTGTCCGAGCTTCTGCTATTGCATTGTCTTTTGTATCAGGACGATAACCCCAGCCGTCGAGAACTATTAGAGCTATTTGCTTATTTTTTTCCATTATTGTTTAAGAGCACTCTTACCTGCATATTTTGCTTGGTCGCCAAGCATTTCTTCAATACGAAGAAGCTCATTGTACTTAGCAATACGATCGGTACGACTCATTGAGCCTGTCTTTATTTGTCCAGTTGAAAGACCCACAGCAAGATGTGCGATGGTTGTATCTTCTGTTTCTCCTGACCGATGTGAAATCACGGCGGTCCATCCTGCATCTTCTGCCATTTTAACGGCATTTATAGTTTCAGTAAGTGTTCCAATTTGATTGAGTTTAATAAGTACGGAATTACACGCCTTATCAGAAATTCCACGTTTTATAAAATCAGTATTTGTAACAAGAAGATCGTCGCCAACAAGCTGGACGCTCGATCCTAGCTCGCTTGTCATTTTCTGCCAACCAGACCAATCATCTTCAGAAAGACCATCTTCGATAGAAACGATACTGTATTCTTTTGCGAGATCTTTATACCAAGAAATCAAATCACTTGAAGAAAGTTTCTTATTTTCAGTTGCCAAATTGTATACATCTCCCTCAACTAATTCGCTCGAAGCAACATCGAGTGCAAGAAAAATATCTTTACCGAGTGTGTAACCAGCCTTTTTAATCGCATCCTTTATAAGTGAAAGAGCTTCTTTGTTACCTTCTCGGACCGCTGGAGCGTAGCCTCCTTCATCGCCGACTGTTGTGCCGTAAATATTTTCTTCAAGTACTTTTTTTAACGAATGGAAAACTTCTGTGCACATTTGTATCGCTCCCGAAAAAGTACTAGCTCCAATCGGCATAATCATAAATTCCTGAATATCAGTGGAGCCTGCTGCATGAGAACCGCCATTTATGATGTTTACCATCGGCACCGGAAGTACAAACGGTTTATTCGCACCCGATAAAGTACGGATGTGTTCGTAAAGTGGAATATTTTTTGTCAGCGCTGCAGCCTTTGCACATGCGAGTGATACAGCAAGTATGGCATTTGCTCCGAGTTTTGATTTGTTTGGTGTGCCATCAAGTGAAATCATCGCTTCATCGAGGCCTTTCTGGTCGCGAACGTCACGCCCACGTATGTTTGCAGCAATTGGTCCATTAATATTTGAAACAGCTGAAAGAACACCTTTGCCCCCATATTTAGTCACATCGCCATCTCGAAGCTCAAGTGCCTCGTGGGTGCCTGTAGACGCTCCAGATGGAGCTATAGCGCGACCCATAATGCCATTTTCAAGGATAACGTCAGCCTCAACTGTCGGATTACCTCTAGAATCAAGTACTTGTCGTGCGTGAATATGTTTAATTTTCATATGTCAGCCCATTTTAGCAGATTTCGAGATTTATGGAATCGATAAAAAATGCCCCGCTTTTGCGGGGCATAATTAAACGTTAGAAAATTAGAGTCCATCTGGAACCCATTCATCAATGTTCTTTTTGTAATCCTTTACCAAAAGGGCATCGTTATTCCCTTGATTTCCAGTATTATCATTTTTTACTGGCAAAACTGAAGCAACTTCTTCAATTTGTTCTTCTTTTTTGGTTTCTTTTTCCTGATACATGTCTGTAAATTTTAAGATGAGAAATATTTATTTTTTAATGAACAATTTAACCTATCCAACAAAAAAGAAAGCCCTCTTTCGAGGGCTTTCTTTTTTGTTGGATATTTCGGTTATTATCTACGCAACAAAAGTGACCCTCGCAAATGTGCTTGCGACGACCACGACGACTGAACTGATGTTTCTTGTTGCGAACATACCTTATGTATAACAAAACTTGTGTTAATTGTCTAGCTTTTCTGCCCCTTCGATTAGATACTCCCCAATGCGTGTCCTACGGAGATTCTTAAGAGTAGCTACTGTGCCAAGCTGTCTGCCAATTTCCTCTGCTAGTGAGCGAATATATGTACCGCTACCAACATCGAAAACAATAGTTACGATTGGTAAATCAAAACTTTCAATCTCCGCACTAAATACTTTCATTTCCTTTATTGGTGGAACAACTTCCTGTCCTTTGTATGCTCGTTTGTAAAGCGGTTTGCCTTTCTGTTTTACAGCAGAAAAAATCGGCACAGGAAGAGCCACTGTGCCAACAAGATTCGCCAGCACTTTTTGCAGTTCATTACTTGATAAAGCTCCTACTTCTTTTGTCTCAAGTATTTTTCCATCTATGTCACCGGTGTCGGTACGAACCCCTAAAAGAATTTCAGCAATATAGGTTTTCGGAAGACCAATTAGATTTTTTAACTCCTTTGTTCCCTGCCCAACGCCAATAAGTAGCAGACCACTCGCGTTTGGGTCGAGAGTACCGGAATGCCCCATCTTTCTGATATTGTGTTTTCTTCTAAGGCGCCGTATTACATCAAAAGAAGTAATACCCTTCGGCTTGTCGACAAGAATAAGTTGCGGTATTTCCTCCATACAAATAATAGTATATAGTAATCCAATGAAACGCACGGCACTTCTCTCAGTTTACGATAAAACAGGAATAGTCGAGTTCGCAAATAGCCTAAAGTCTCTACCAAATCAAGAATGGGAAATTTTAGCTTCGGGAGGTACAGCAAAAGTCCTCACTGAGGCAGGTATTCCTGTGACTGACACCGGTTCAATCGTTGGTGGTCCAATATTAGGCCACCGAGTAGTCACACTATCCCGAGAAATCCATGCCGGACTTCTTGCAAAAAACAATGCGGAAGACCGTGCCGAACTCGAGAAACTTAATATCCGATATATTGATCTAGTTTGTTGCGACCTATATCCACTCAAAGCTGAAATTGCAAAAATTGGCTCAACAAAAGAATCTGTTATTGAACAAACAGACATCGGTGGCCCGACGATGCTTCGTTCTGGTGCGAAAGGCGGGCGCATTACTATTTGCGATCCTACTGACAGAGCAAAAGTTATAGAATGGCTTAAAGCTGGCGAGCTTGAAAAAGAAAACTTTATTCAAATGCTCCACGCAAAGGCTGAGTTTGTTATCGCTGACTATGTTCTTACCTCAGCACAATATCATGGAGCGGGAATGTATGCGGGATTCGACGGAACGATGATTGCAGAGTGCAAGTATGGTGAGAATGCATACCAAACTCCAGCTCGTGTTTATACAAATGGTACAACCGATCCTCTTTCATTGGATAAGTTTACACTTGTTGCGGGTTCTGCCCCTTCATACAACAACTGGTGCGACGTAGACCGTATGCTTCAAACGGCAACCCATATCGCGGGAGGTTTTGATAAAAATTATGGGAAAGTTCCTCTCATCGCACTTGCCGTAAAACATGGAAATACTTGCGGAGCCTCTGTTGGCGATAATGCAGTGGAAGTATTACAAAAAATGATAATGGGAGACCCGCGCGCAATTTTTGGCGGACTCGTAATGACAAACTTCCCTATCGATGATGCACTCGCTGAAGTATTACTTTCCTACAACATGGAAGGAGGCCGCAGAATTCTTGATGGAATAATTGCACCGTCGTTTACAGAAGGAGCAGTAGAACATTTGAAAAGAAAGGGCGACAAGTGTCGCTTCCTAGCAAATCCCGCCCTTGAGAAAATGACAACTGCAAGCCTTGATACAAATACTCGTTTCCGCTACACACGTGGAGGATTTCTCACACAGCCAAACTATACTTTTGTGCTCGATTTAAAATCTAGTGACCTCGTAAAAAACGGGACTGCTACAGAGGCACAAGAAAAAGATATGCTTCTTGCAAAAGCTATCTGTGATACCTCAAACTCAAATACAATTGCTATCGTGAAGAATGGTCAACTCATCGGAAACGGTGTTGGTCAACAAGACCGTGTAAGTGCGGCGAACCTTGCCATTATGCGAGCGCAGTCTGCCGGCCATGATACAAATGGAGGAACTGCATCGAGCGACAGCTTCTTCCCATTCCCTGATGCTCCCGATGTACTCATCAAGGCTGGTATAAAAGTAATCCTCTCAACATCAGGCTCAGTAAACGATGTGAAATCTATTGAACTCTGTAAGGAAAATAATGTTCCGCTGTATTTAATACCAGACTCACTTGGTCGAGGATTTTTCGGACACTAGAACTTCCAGATACGGCGCATTTCTGTGTTACTTCACTCATTCGCTCCCGCAACGTATTTCTTATACGTCTTGGTCGCGAGCCTCGATTGTGCCTTGAACTGCATCCGTCTCTGTAAGTTCTAGAAATAGTAAAGCCCCCTTTTTTCGGGAGGCTTTTCTACTTTTATTTAATCCTACTTTTTCACTGGCAAAATCCTTATCCTAAATTAATTGATTTGGGCACGAGATAATTATTTTGCGGTCTCGCCGGTAAAACTGGTGAATCACTGCAAAAAATATATCCTGTTCCGGTTGGCATTGTTACTTTTACTTTTGGGTCAATGTGCTCAATTTTAATTTTACGCACCTTACCCTCTTGCGTAATAACTACACAGCAGTTGTAATTCTTGTGCTTATCCGAAGGAAAAGCAATAAACTTTTGTCCTGAAGTAAGCATTTTGGTCAGGCCTTTTGCAGAAATTAGTATCTGAATGAGAGTCGGTACTTTCTTAAAAAAGGTTCTAGCCTTTTCCTGTACAACCCTGTTAGAAATCTGGGTTGTTGATGTACCGTATAACAAATAGGTTTTTTCAAATGGTCCTTGTTCGAGCCCAGCGCCAAACCACTCTAGGATTTGTGCATCAACAAGAAAGCCATTTTTTTGCAATTCATCAACCACTTTCGCTAAGTAAACTGGAGACGTAACAGGACTTGGACAATCAAGATGTCCAAAATTTCGGAAGTTGTGATACACATTCATATTTTTTGATTTTGTGAGTGAGGAGATATTTATTTTTAAATGTACAAGCCTTTTGAAGGGCTTATGTCGAGATTCTTTAAACACCGACATAAGCACTCCACCCAAAACAAAACGCTCTCTTTCGAGAGCGTTTTGTTTTTTAGATTCGTTGGAAATTCGTATCTATGCAACAATAGCGCTCTCATTTGAGAGTGTCTTAAACTTCTTTGTCTTTGTTGCAAACGTAAAATTCATAGCTGTATTTTGATAATAGCAGACAAGAGGACTATGTCAATACCAACAAATATTAGCTTGACGGATACAGCTGAGCTGATATGGTAGATATATGGCATCAAATGTCCGCAAATCAAATACCAAATGCTTGCCGAACGCATTTTACTTTGGAACCCCAAAAATTAAGGGCTCCTCTTTGCGCTGATACTTAAACAAAACTCTGCAGAATAAAAAGAAGCCCTCTAATTTGGAGGGTTATTTTTTTAAAACTAAATATATGGAAAACAACAATCACAAGATTACTGAAGTTCATAAAAATGAACTCGATCAAGAGTATGGTACTTGTACCTGCGGAGAACTACATCTCGTTACATGGCAAGAAGGTGTAATTCCAATAGCTGATACAACAACAAAACTCTGCAAAGAGTGCAAGAAAAATTTTTGTTGCAATATGTGTAGACTATTGTCAGCCGTACATTAAATCTAACACGACAGCTTTCGCTGTCGTGTTTTACATTTTCGCTAGTTTTTCAGCAAGACCAATATAATTTTCTGGAGTGAATGCAAGAAGTTCTTTTTTTACATCATCACTTACTTCTAGAGCATTTATGAACTTTCCAAACTCTTCCATGGTTACAGCACGCCCGCGAGTGAGTTCCTTAAGCTTCTCGTACGGCATTTCCACCTTTTCACGACGAAGTACTGTTTGAATTGCTTCTGCAATAACTTCAGGATGAGAAAGTAGCGCTTCACGGATATTTGCTTCTGATACAGCAATCTTCGACAAACCTTTCATGAGCGAGCTGTAGGCTAAAATACTGTAGCCAAACGCACTACCAAAGTTGCGCTCTACTGTTGAGTCTGAAAGGTCGCGCTGTAGGCGTGATATTGGAAGCTTCGTCGCAAAATACATTAACATTGCATTTGCCATACCAAGATTGCCTTCTGAGTTTTCAAAATCAATCGGATTTACTTTGTGAGGCATTGTAGAGGAGCCCACTTCCCCCGCCTTCGGCTTTTGTATTATCCACGCGTCAGAAATGTAGCGCCACATGTCCTGATTAAAATCTATGAGAATTGTGTTTGCTCGACGAATTGTGTCGCAAAGCTCGGCATATGTATCGTGAGATTCAATTTGTGTTGTAAGCAAATTTGCTTCGAGCTTTGCTCCATCTTTATTTTGATTTAATGATGAAATAAATTCTTTTGAAAATGAAACCCAGTCAATATCTGGAAATGCCGAAACATGGGCATTGTAATTGCCTGTTGCGCCATTTATTTTTGCAAGAATTTTAAAGTTCATTAGCATTTCAATTTGGCGACCCAAACGATGAGCATAGACTGCAAATTCTTTTCCAAGTGTTGTTGGTGACGCACTCTGTCCATGAGTACGCGAGAGCATTGGAAGCCTTGCATATTCTTTCGAGTAGCCAGATAGCTTCTCATGAATACTTTCAAGCGCAGGAATAAGTACTTCATTTACTCCGTCACGAAGCATAAGTGCGTAAGAAAGATTGTTTGCATCTTCTGAGGTAAGCCCAAAGTGAATCCACTCTATTTCCTCGGCAATCGAGGTCTTACCTAGCATTTCCTTCAAGAAATACTCAACTGCCTTTACATCATGGTTTGTCGTCGCCTCAAAAGCTTTTACGGCTTCGGCATCAGTAGGAGTAAGCGAACACACTTTACGAATCGTTGCTTTCTCAGCATCAGTAAATTTACGAAGACCGAGGCCTGCAGTTTCTGAAAGTGCGATAAGATACTCGCCTTCTACAACTGCGCGGTATTTCATCAAGCCTGCCTCACTAAAGTATGGGCGAAGACTTGCTACCTTGTCAGCATAGCGTCCATCAAGTGGCGAAAGTGCCTCTATTTCTCTATGCGACATTGTATTTTTCAAGATTAGCTTGTATACGTTCTTCTATTGGCTTAGAAAAATCCATTTTAAATTCTTTCTTCGTCATTGTCTCGTAAATTTCTATATAACGATGCGAAAGCTCAGCTACCATATCCTTCGGAGCTTCAGGAAGCGTTACGTCGTTGTATGGATCACAATTGTCTTTAAACCAAAGACGAAGAAATTCTTTATCAAAGTTTTCAGGATCCTTTCCTTCTTTCATTCGTTCGTCGTATGAAGCAAGCTTCCAGTAGCGAGAAGAGTCGGGCGTGTGAATTTCATCAATGAGAGTAAGTACGCCATTTTCATCAAGGCCGAACTCATATTTTGTATCGACAAGAATAAGGCCATGCTTTGCTGAAATTTCTTGTCCACGCTTGAAGAGTGCGAGTGCGGTCTCTTTGAGTTGTGTGAGTACTTCTTTTGTAGCAAAACCTTCGGCAATGAGTTCGTCGATAGTAAGAGCACGGTCGTGTTCGTCCTCTTTAGTTGTGGGGTCAAAGATTGGCTCAGGAAGTTTCTCGTTTTTCTTTATGCCGTCTGGATATGTATGGCCACCAAAATTACGCTCACCTGCTTGGTAACGCATCCAGATAGATGTATTTGTCGAGCCAGTCATATACCCGCGGACGACTGCTTCCACTTTGATAACTTCACATTTTTTTGCCACGACTACGTTTGCGTCAGGCATATCGATGATGTGATTTGGCACAATGTCCTTGGTCTGCTCAAACCAAAAATGACTCGTTCCAGTAAGCACTGCACCTTTGCATGGAATATGCGCAATGATACGGTCGAAAGAAGTGTGGCGGTCGGTAGAAACTAAAATAATCTTATCTTTTTGAATATAAATATCTCGAACCTTGCCCACTTTCTTTTCGCCCATGTTTTTAAGGTTGGTTTCGTGAAGAACGAAACCGACATGCTCTTTAAGAGTTTCGATAGGTATCATAGACGCCTATTTTACTTGAAATTTCATGATTTTCAAAATCATTGACCTTAAGCAAATTAAATGGTAGAAAGAAATTCATTGTTTAACCTTCTTAATCAAAAATTATGAAAAAGAGATTCTTTGCCATTATCCCCGTGCTTAATGCAGAGGATATGAATAAGGTGTTGGTATACCTTAACGATGTACATAAAAAAGAGGTAATGCACACAGCTCACTTCGAAAAAGTATTGATATTCCCGACAGATGGTGAGCCGGAGATTACGGTAATTATGGTGGCCAAGTCTGTAGAGCATGCAGACCAGTACGAAAAAGATGACCGCGCAGAAATAGGCGGACACTACGTACGTGACCTCGTAGATACCGGACTTGTTGGCCCAGCAAAAAAGTGGACCTCTACAACCGAAGAATAACGGGTACAAACCCTATCACCGCGTTAGAAACTGAGTTTCTGACGCGGTTTCTATTTGTATCAAATTGACTTTATCTATATGTATTGTAGTATAAATAAAAAAATTGAGTATGAAAAACATATATTTCACCTTTAGAGTATCTTGGCAGGTGGAATATGTTTTCACCTCTTGGATTGTACTTGTATTTCAGGACACGAAATCCCAATACAAGGATATTTTTATTTCATTCAATGCGTACGATAAAGTTGGGTCAGACTCGATATATCTCTTAAAACTAAAAAACATAGATGGAGAAAAAATCCGAGCATGGTTAAACCAATTTGAAGAAACGTGGGCAAACGAAATAGATGATAACAAAATTAAGAAAAAAATTGTAAGCGAAGAAATCGCTTCAGCTTATGAAAAACGCCGGCTCAACTAGCCGGCGTTTAACTATACCAAAACTGTTTTTCCTTCTCCTGTTATCACCTCGCCAATTTCGTATGCTTTGAATTTTGATTCAGTCGCAAGCATTTCAATGACACGAGCTTTATCTCCTTGTGGAACCATGAGGACCATGCCGATACCCATATTGAATGAACGATATTGATCAGATTCCGAAACATTAGCGATTTTTATAATCGCATTAAATACAGGAAGAATGGGCCATGTTCCCTTTTTGATTTGTGCGTTTACTCCACTTGGTAGCACGCGTGGGATATTTTCAATAAATCCTCCACCTGTGAGATGCGCGATACCATTTATTTGAACGCCACTATCGATAAGGCGAAGCACTGCAGGAGCATAGTTTAAATGCGCATGGAGCAAAGCTTGTCCAATTGTCTCTCCTAAACCTTCGTACGTATCATTTACAGAAAGTTTTGCAGTATCAAAAAAAGCTTTTCGAGCGAGTGAGTAGCCGTTTGTATGCAAACCACTTGAAGAAAGTCCGATGATTGCATCCCCCACTGAAATACGCTCTCCTCCGATTATTTTATCTTTCTCAACTACTCCTGTAATCGCACCTGCAATATCATGCTCGCCAGAAACATATACCCCTGGCATTTCAGCAGTCTCACCACCTATGAGTGAAATCCCGCCTTCACGACATGCCTCGGCCATTCCGCGCATGATTTCTCCCATAACATTTACATCAAGTTTTTCGTGTGCGACATAGTCTAGAAAAGTAAGACCTTTCGCTCCCATACAAACAATGTCATTTGCACTATGATTGACGATGTCTGCTCCAACTTTTGAATAGTCATTGGCGAGTTTTGCCACCATTAGCTTTGTACCTACTCCATCCACACTCTGCACAAGAACAGGATTTTTGTATTCTTTAGCAATATCAGAAATATCAAAAAGAGCACCGAAGCTTCCGATGCCTACAAGTACATTTTTTGAATGCGTAGCTTTTACGATATCTTTTATCTGGCGAACAACTTCATTTCCAGCATCAATATTTACACCTGACTTTGCGTAAGCATCTTCAGCCATATTATTTAGATTGATCCAAGTAAGCCTTCACGCCGAGCGAGTGAAGTTTTTCATTTTTAGTATTTATGTCAGATGCCATTTTTGCTTTATATTCAACAAGCTTTTGCGAAAGTGATTCATCAAAAGTCGCAAGAATTTGAATCGCAAGAAGTCCTGCATTTTTCGCAGAATTTATCCCAACAGTAGCAACGGGAATCCCCGGAGGCATTTGTACCATTGAAAGAAGTGAATCAAGTCCGTCGAGTGATTTTGATTTTATTGGAACGGCGATAACTGGAAGAGTAGTAACCGCAGATACAACTCCGGCAAGATGAGCAGCGCCTCCAGCGGCGGCCATCATAACTTTAATACCACGAGATCTAGCAGATGTAGAATATTCATGCACGAGCGCTGGAGCGCGGTGTGCAGAAGCCACTGAGATTTCATATGGAACGCCAAACTCTTCTAGCACAGCTGTGGCTTCTGACATCACTGCCAAATCTGAATCTGAGCCCATAACTATGCCTACAAGTGGTTTTTTATCCATATAAAATAAGTGTCTATTACTAATAGACACTTATTTTAGCAGAATTTCCTCCTATATCAAACTGAGCTCTTTACCCACCTCTTCTACAATCTTCAGGGCTTTTTCCAGCTGTTGTTTACTATGTGATGCTGATACTTGGAAACGAAGTCGCGCTTCGCCTTCTGGTACCACGGGGAACCAAAGCCCGACAACATACAAACCTTTTTCGAGAAGTTTCTTACTCATCTCTTGAGCAACCTTGGCATCACCCAACATGAGCGGAACAATCGGATGACTTCCTTCAAGTGTTTTAAAACCAAGATTTTCTAATCCACTTCGGAATAAATCGGCATTTTCATGTGCGCGTTCTATGAGCTCCGGTTCTTCTTTTAGAAGCTCAAGTGCACGAAGTGACGCCATTACAACTGACGGTGGAACAGAATTTGAAAACATATATGTGCGAGATTTCTGACGAAGAAAATCTACAAGCTCTTTTTTTCCTGCTACATATCCACCAATGGCACCTCCGAGCGCTTTGCCGAAAGTTCCAGAAAGTACGTCGATCTTTCCATGCACACCACAGTGCTCCGGTGTACCAGCGCCTGTTGCGCCAAGCACGCCTACGGCATGCGCATCATCAACAAAAAGAAGTGCCCCAAATTCATCTGCAATTTTCACTAGTTCGGCGAGGTTGGCAGTATCGCCTTCCATAGAAAATACACCATCAGTCACGATGATTTTAAATCGCAAATCTTTTGCATTATCTTCTTCAAGCATCTGGCGAAGCATTGCCAAATCTTTATGCGGATAGATGCGCTTTTCCAAACGCTCGCGATTACAGAGCTTGAATGCATCAATGATAGAGGCGTGATTTAGTGCGTCAGAATATATTGTATCCTTCCAACTTTCCTTTCCAAATGGTTCGTTTACAAGTGAGGCAAAAAAGCCAAGATTCGACATAAAGTTTGTCGAATATAAAATTGAATCTTCAGTTCCAAGAAACTCGGCGAGCTTTTTCTCCAGCGTTCGGTGAATCATCTGTGTACCAGAAATGAAACGCACAGAAGAAAGACCATAGCCTTCCTTGTCGAGTCCTTCATGCGCGGATTTTATTATTTCAGGATGATTGGCAAGACCAAGATAATTATTTGAACCAAACATGAGAACCTTCTTGCCATTCAAAGTAACCTCGGGGCCTTGTAAGCCTTCGATTTCACGCTCTACCTTAAACTTCCCCAAAGATTTGAGGTTTTCGAGTTCTTTTTGAATATTTTCAGATAAATTTTTTGAATACATAGATTATTTAAGGTTTGTAAGCATCGCCTCTGTCATCTTTGGTAAATCAAACTCGTGCTTCCATCCCCACTCAGCTCGTGCGACAGAATCATCAATAGAGCCCGGCCAGCTATCTGCGATTGCTTGGCGGTGATCTGGTGCATAATTAATTTCAAAATTTGGAACGTGTTTTTTTATTTCTTCGGCCACATCGCGCGGAGTAAAGCTCATTGCAGAAAGATTGTACGCCATATGCGTTTTCAATTTTTCAATTGGTGCTTGCATGAGCTCGATAGTTGCTCGAATTGCATCATCCATATACATCATTGGAAGTGGAGTGTTTTCAGATAGGAAACACGTGTATTTACCAGTCTTGAGCGCTTGTATATAGATATCCACGGCGTAGTCCGTCGTGCCACCACCCGGAGCAGTTTTCCAACTGATAAGCCCAGGGTAGCGAATAGAACGAACATCAACACCGTAACGATTGGCATAATACTGACAAAGAAGCTCGCCTGCATATTTTGTGATGCCGTACATCGTTGCTGGTTCGATAACTGTTTGCTGTGATGTATTCTTTTTCGGTGTGGTATTTCCAAACACAGCAATAGAGCTCGGCCAAAAAATTTTAAACGGCTTACCTTTCTCTTTCATTTCTACGGCAAGATTGAGCACCTGGCGAAGACCCTCCATGTTGAGCTCCCAACACAATTTTGGATTTGCTTCTCCAGTAGCTGACATAAGCGCTGCGAGCAAATACACTTGTGTAATGCCTTCTTTTTCTACAAAAGCTTTTGTTTTCTCAGCGTCTGTCGCACTTAATGTAAGGTATGGACCAGTACCAGTTAGTACGGGATTTTCTTCGCGAATATCACTCGCCCACACATTATCTCCGCCATATGTCTTTCGTAGCGCAAGGGTGAGCTCCGAACCCACCTGTCCGCATGCACCGATAATTAGAATTTTTTCCATAGTATTTTAGATTATTAGAAAGTAAGCTTCGCTTTGCTGACCTTTTTATTGTTTCGTTCTTCTTGTGTTTGTTCAAACATTTTATTGAACAATTCGGTATCTTTGTCGGTGTAATTTATCATTCGTCGCGTCGCCATAGCCTTTTGTATTTTCTCAGCCATAGCAACCGGAAGCTCAAAGAAAACTCCAGCCCTTACGTAGCTAGAAAATGACGGCACATCTTCAATGACAGTAGAATAAACATGAGATGAAACTCCGACGACTTTTCCGGGGAATATTGATGTGTTACTTCCAATTTTTGCATAGTCACCCACGATCGTACCAAGGAACTGCGAGAATGTATCGCGTCCACCAACGGCAATAGTGGAGTATGTATTTTTTAGATTTGAAACAGTGGTGCCTCCACCAATATTCACCCAGCGACCGATGTAGCTGTCGCCAAGGGAGCCAGTGTGCTGTTTATTTGAATATGCATCAATAACGCTTGCTTCAACTTCCCCGCCAACCTTACACACAGGTCCAATAGTTGAGTTTTCAAGAACTGAAAATTCTTTTACAAATGAGTTGTCGCCGATAAAAAGCGGACCCTTGAGTACTGAAAAAGATGCGACAGAAACATTGTCACCAATTACAATATTCCCTTTTGAGGTATCGACAACGCACTCTTTGGGAAGCTCCGTATTCTTACCAAGGTATAGTCCGCGCTTTTTTGAGCGCATACTCTTCGTAGATATCTGAAGATTCGTTGCAAGATTTTCTCGATTAAAAAAAATGATGTCTTCTGGATGAGAAAAAAGTGTTCCGATGATTTCATGCTTTTCACCAAGAACTAAATTTGAAAGATTATTTATTTGCTCCTCAGATATATTTTGGGAAAAAACTCCTACCACTTCGCCCTTTACCAAAAAGGTATGTTCGTCTGTCCCTCGCCCAATCATTTCAAAAATATCTTTTAAACATGAAAGACTTGGGGCAAGTCGTGCATTTAGTACAAGACATGGACCTGAGGAATCTGCATTTGAAGAAAAATCTAATACTCCAGAAACTTCCTTAACTTCACTTCTAAACTTTCCATAAAATGTGGCTTTTGTAAAAATGGAACGAGTTGCCTCAAAAAGCGTATATCCGCCGGTGCGAATATCGAAGGCAGGTCGAGCAAGTGTAATCGGGAAAAGCCCTGAAACTAGGTTGTCTTCGTAGAAAATGACCTTCATATATGCAGTATACCCGCACACTTACTATTTTGAAAGAGCCATACTCCTCGCCCTTTGGGCATCAAAACAGTAAGTGTACGGGTAAAAAATTATATCTTTGGTGTGATAAGTGCCTTCTTGCCTATATCAGAGCGGTAGCGCTTTCCGGAATATAAAATCTTGGTCACTGCCTCGTATGCGAGTTTTAATGCCTCCGGCAAACTAGTGGAAAGGCATGATACTCCTAGGACTCGTCCTCCAGAAGAAACTAGCGCACCGGATGTATCGATTTTCGTTCCGGCATGAAATACGACAACACCCGAAATTCTTTCTGCTTCTTCAATATTTCCAATGTGTTCGCCTTTCTCATACGCGCTAGGATATCCATTTGCGGCAATAACAATATTGCAGGCAAACATGTGTTTCCATTTTATGTCTATTTCTTTCAGGCGTCCTTCCACACATGCGATGGCTATAGCAAGCAAGTCAGTTTCGAGTAGTCGCATGTAAGCTTGTGCTTCTGGGTCGCCAAAGCGTACGTTGTATTCAATAACTTTTGGACCTTCACGTGTAACCATAATCCCCGGATACAATATTCCAACGAATGGTATTTTTTCTTCTGCCATTCCTTTTATTGTTGGAGTAATTATTTCTCTATCAATCCGCGACAGGAGTTCATTTGAAACAAAAGGCACTGGAGCGACGACTCCCATTCCACCTGTATTTGGACCTTCATCACCCTCGTGTGCTCGCTTATGATCTTGCGAGGCTGGAAAAATTCTAATTGTCTGTCCATCAGAAAATGCATGAACGGAAAACTCTACACCTTCCATAAATTCCTCTATTACTACTTCGTTGCCTGAATCTCCAAAAACTTTTTCTACAAAAATACGACGAAGTGTTTCGAGTGCCTCATCTTTTGTTTTTACGATTATTACGCCCTTACCGAGTGCAAGCCCACTGGCTTTGATTACAATCGGATATGTCTGTCTGTCTGCGTACGAAACTGCACTTTCAAAATCTGAAAAGACCGCGTAGCGCGATGTTGGAATACTGTGACGCATCATAAAATCCTTCGCGAATGCTTTTGAGGATTCGAGTTGCGAGGCAAGCTTTGATGGGCCAAATATTGGAATATTTACTGCTTCAAACGCATCTACGATACCAAGTGCGAGCGGATCATCTGGTCCGACAAATACAAAATCAATCTTATGAGTACGTGCAAATTGAACTAAGCCTTTTATGTCACTCGCAGGGATTGGAACATTTTCTGCCAGACTACCTGTGCCACCATTACCCGGAGCAATGTATAGCTTCTCTAAAAGTTGAGATTGGGAAAGCTTCCATGCTAGAGCATGCTCGCGTCCTCCACCTCCAATAAGTAAAACGTTCCTCTTTGACATAAATCTACTATAGCATCATTAGTATGATGCTATAAATTGACGTATACCGATATACATGTTATTATGTAAATCAAACCAAAACTGACCATTATGCCAATTACACAGCCAAATCCGACGAAGCGCAAAAGAGCGCGAAACTATTATTTTACAAACGGCGACATCAAAAAAATTAGAAGTGGTCGTCCAATACACGAAACAGATGCCTACCAGCGCGCTGTTACATTCATGCTTGGGATAAAAGTTGCATCAATCGTACAAAAATATCGATTTCTGAAAATATCAGATGTTGAATTATTGCCCGAATCAAAAACGAAGGAATGCTCCACAGGATGTGTTTTTATTGAAATTCCAAATCCGGTGGAAAAAATCCCTACTCCAGTTTTTGGAGACATCTTAAGTTTCATTTTCAAAAAAGAACCAGTACCAAGCTATCTATTGTAAGAAATTATCTATGAAGACTAAGCCAGACTCTACATCTGGCTTTTTTCCTGCCTGATACTATCCTTTAGGATAAAGTTCTATCGCCTCCTTTTTGCACTTCTCGAGCATTTCATATTCGTCAGGTGTGATGAGCGGATTCTCACGCAGAAGCTCGTGCACAGTATTGTCGCGAAAATCTTTAAGCAATTCTATCTGCACTTCGTGTTCAATCGGAAGCATGCGTTGTGAAAGTGTCTCTGGTGTATCGTCTGGGTACAGCGGAACGCGTGCTCTTTTTAGCACTGCACCTTTATCAAATTCTACTTCTACTCGCTGAGCTGTAGCTTCACTCCACCAATCGTGATTTGTTTTTTGTACAAAAAGGATGCGAGTTGCATGTACACGAGCGCCATACATTCCGTGTCCGCCAAAGTCTGGTCGTCCAATATCAAGTGGCCCCGGATGCTGATTGGTCATCATGCCTTTGTAGCGATGGATAACATTTTCAGGAGTCTTTACCATCCAGCCATACTGACCGACAAATTCTACACCTCGCTTTTCACACTCAGAAACTATGGCACTGCCAAATGTCCCCGGAGTTGGGAATTTCTTTGGCTCCATAACTAGAATATTTTCCTTCGGCATTCCGAGATCGAGGGCTTTTTGTATTCCTCCTGCATCAGGACGGCTTGCAATAAGAAGCACGGGCTCGATACCTTCGAGTCTTCCACCAGAACGACACTCGGAAATAATCCGAGCCGCCGTAGTCCCCCCGCCTGAAATAAGAAGTGCAATTTTCATACTGGCATTATATATGACTTCTCGGGCAAACAAAAAGCCGCTCCAGTGATGAAGAAGCTTTTTGCTTCTTACCGGAACGGCTTAAAATTAATTCCAGTGAACAGAATCTTTGTGAACAAAAACAGAATTACTACCATCCTCGTTAGGGCTAACACAGGTATTGCCTGCATTTTCCGCTGACGCGATGTACTTTACCGGATACACAATTGTGCCTTCTACAAGGCCCTTTTGTGTACTCAACATTTTTCCTGTTTTTGCTGTAATCGGGGCGGCCTGAGGACGTTCAGATACTGCGGTTTCGTCGAAGGCAAATTCTGATTTTTGTTTCTTGTTCAAACGTTTTTTCATAAACTTTGTTATTAGATGGTTAAAATTATTAGAAAATTTGAGTGCTTACACCTAGGTAAGCGCTTAAATTTTCTAACAATTTCACCGATTTCAACGAGTGATTTATTACGTATAGTATACCATATAATATACCAATCTGTCAATACTAAAATAACCCTTAAATTAAGGGTTATTTTAGTATTTTATGGGTATTTTCTACTAACTACTATCTACTTACTACTTACTAGTTTTTGGGTACCTCCATCGTAAAATCCCCTGTTCGCTCATGTAAATCAATCGGATACTCCCCTGTAAAACATGATGTTGAGAAACGCTCTTGTGGAAGTCCTGTCGCTTTTACAAGTCCGTCAAGAGAGATGAAGTGAAGCGATGTTGCTCCAAGAAATTCGCGGATTTCTTCTACTGTTTTCTGTGAAGCAATAAGATTTTTCTGTTGTGGGGTGTCGATACCATAAAAATCTGGAAAACGAACTGGCGGAGATGAAATCAAAAAGTGCACTTCTTTTGCGCCTGCTTCAAATATTGCCTGCACGAGCTGGCGACTTGTCGTACCACGAACAATTGAGTCATCCATAATAATGACACTCTTGCCGACAAGGACTTCCGCAAGTGGAGTAAGCTTGAGCTTCACTCCAAGATCACGCGTGTGCTGTTCTGGCTCGATGAACGTGCGATGAATGTAACGATTTTTTACGAGCGCCATTTCAAGAGGAATACCACTCTCTGCTGAAAATCCGATAGCAACGGGAATTGCTGTCTCTGGAACAGGGACCACAATGTCAGCTTTTATTTTAAATTCGCGAGCTAGTTCAACTCCAGAATTGCGACGAACATCATAAACAAGCTTCCCTGCAATTGTTGAATCTGGACGAGCGAAGTATACAAATTCGAAAAGGTCGAGCTTTGGTGTTGGTGGGATAACTTGTTCTTGTCTCATACCATGTTCGTCAAACCAAACCATTTCCCCCGGTTCAATTTCGCGCA
Source organism: Minisyncoccota bacterium (assembly GCA_017991895.1). Taxonomy (GTDB): domain Bacteria; phylum Patescibacteriota; class Minisyncoccia; order Phycocordibacterales; family UBA9973; genus CAITQP01. Next base: position 28,115 of record JAGOPR010000006.1, read on the forward strand.
TGAATGTTGCTCCCATTGATTTGAACGCGCATGATTCTGACGCAACAGCAAATCCCCCATTTATTTTTCCAAGACAAAGTGGTCGAATTCCAAATCCATCACGCACGGCAAGAAGTGTCGTCGGTGTGGCGATGACAAGTGCGTATGCTCCTGTAAACAAATGAAGAACTGCCTTAACTGCGTCTTGTAATTGTTTACCATTGTTCATTTCGTGAGCAATAGCTTCGGTCATGAGCTCAGAATCACTTCGATGATCAAGACGGACACCTGTATTTTTTAAAAATTCTTTAAGTGCTTCGACGCTCGGCAAATTTCCATTGTGAGCGAGTGCGACGATACCACCAGAAGAATCTTCGTTGTGAGGGTCAGTCTGAACATCGATAACCTCATCTATGACAATCGGCTGAGAATGACAAAGCATTGAGTCGCCACTTGTTGAATATCGATTGTGTCCAATAGCAAGAAATCCCTGTAGACGTTTTAAATGCTCTTCAGTATAGGCAGAAGAAACAAGACCCATTCCACGATGCGTGTAAAGAGCCTCTCCGTTTCCTACAGTAATTCCAGAACTTTCCTGTCCTCTATGCTGGAGAGAAAACAAACCGAAAAATGAAAGACGAGAGACATCTAATCCCTTGCCATAGATTCCGAATATTCCGCATTTTTCTCCAAGATGTTCCATAAAATAGTAAGTAGATAGTAGTTAGTAATTAGTAGAAAATTCAAACCTAGGCCCCAGATCAAGTCTGGGGTGCCATCGATTATTTTTTAAAATAATCGATGGCATTCTGGAATAATTTAAAACCGTCTCCGTATTTTGGTATTGTTTTGCCTTTAGCTTTTAGCTCTTCACGAAGCACCATTGCGTCGGGTCGCTGGTGGAAAAATATTCCACGCTCTGGGTGGGGCATCATTCCCAAAATACGTCCGTCGTCTGAAAACACTCCTGCAATGTTTCCTGTCGAGCCGTTCGGATTTGCCGGAAGATTTTGATACTCACACATATCTCCTTCTGCATACCGAAAGGCTATTGTACCACTATCTTCCATACTCTTTATATCGCCCTCTGGTGGAATATATTTTCCTTCTCCGTGCGCTATAGGTAAAGAAATCATACCTAAACCCTTTGTCCATGGACTTCGTCCTTCGGGTACGAGATCAACCCATCTGTCGATGTATCGAGCGCTCTCGTTGTATGTAAGAGCTCCTTCAATAATATCTGCTCCTGTTAGAATTTGAAATCCGTTGCAAATACCGAGCATGAGTGTGTCGCGCTTTCTGAAATCCGCGATAACTTCGGCTAGATGATTGCGCAAACGATTGCCATACGCCTTTCCCGAACCTGTATCATCGCCATATGAAAATCCTCCCGGCATTGCGAGTATCTGATACTTATCAAGAATTTTTGGATTCGCGATGACATCATTGATGTGCACGATATCAGCCGAGCCACCTGCTTCTTCAAAAGCAAACTTTGTTTCTTCTTCGCAGTTGAGACCGTAACCGGAAAAAATAATTACCTTTGGTTTTTTAATAGTCTTTTTCATATTAGTATCCCTTAAAGGTTTTATTAAATGCACCGGCTAATTTCTCGACCGATGTTTCAATTATTTTTTTCTTGTTTTGTGTAATAACAATCTTTTCATCGTCAGTAACTCGTCCAAGAAGTATGCAATTCTTTCCCATAATTTTTTGGAATGCAGACTTGTTCTTTGATGAAACCGTACAAACAATACGTCCCTGACTTTCAGAAAAGAGTGCTCCTTGTGGAGATGTCCATGTGCCAGAAAGTTTTCCAATATCAGCTGTACAACCGAGTTTGCCTCCGATAGACATTTTCGCAAGGGCAACACCTAGACCACCGTGGCTTACGGCAAATCCTGCGCTCGTATACTTTCTTGCGCGAGAATATTTCTTGTAGAGCGTTGACCATTTTTTTGCGTCTGTTTTTGGAACATTTTTAGTAACACCACCCACCATTGCGCCATAATGAGTTCCGCCAAATTCATCGTGTGTATCACCTATTACAAAAATATAGTCTCCGGCTTTTTTAAAATCGAGCGATACTGCATCGAGAGCGTTAGGCATTACAGCAATAGCGGAGATAAGGATTGTTGGGGGAATTGAAATCGCAACGGGCTTTCCGTCTTTATCATAACCTCTAAAATCATTGTGCATACTATCCTTTCCAGAAATAAAAGGTGTTCCATATATAACTGCTGTCTCATAACATGCACGTCCTGCTTCACGAAGCTCATAGAGAGATTCTGGAGTATCAGATTTTGACCAACAGAAATTGTCTAGAATCGCGATAGCATCAAGCGATGCACCTCCCACCAAAGATTGGCGAACTGCCGTATCGATAGCTGAAGATGTCATATTGTATGTGTCGCCATCTCCATATGTTGGGTATAACGCACTGGTCATAAGTACTCCAAAAGGTGATCTTAGAACAGGTTTTATTACAGCTGTCGGCGAAGGCACACGTCCGCGTCCAACTATCGGTTTTAAAACTGAGCTTCCTTGAACCTCATGATCATACTGCTCCGCTATATATGCATGTGACGAAATAGAAGGACGAGAAAGTAACGACAGGAGCTCTTTTTCTGGATTACCAAATTTTTTCGGAGAGATTGGAGTCGGAGAATGCTCTCCTTTTTTTACCAGAAGCTCCTCGCGTGGCCAACCGTTGTGTAAAAATTCTAGGGACAAATCCATAAGAACATTATTTTCCCAAGAAACTACAGCTCGTCCAGATTTTGTAAATTCTCCAATAACTGTCGCTTCGACTCCCCGACTCTTACAGAGAGCTTCAAGCTTATTCCATTTTGATTTTGGTACAGAAAGCGTTATGCGTTCCTGAGATTCTGAAATCCAAATCTGCCATGGCGCAAGTCCAGAATATTTTACTGGAACTTTTTCTAAATCAACTGCACAACCACCTGCCTCGCGAGCCATTTCAGCGACAGCACATGAAATTCCTCCAGCACCGTTGTCGGTAATGCTTGTGTAGAGACCAAGGTCTCGAGCTTCTTTTACAATTGCGTCAGAAAATTTCTTTTGAGTTATCGGGTCACCAATCTGGACAGCGGTTGCCGGAGAGCCTGAATCGAGCGCAACTGATGAAAATGTTGCTCCATGAATACCATCGAGGCCAACACGATTACCTACGGAAACAATATATTCGCCAGCGCTTGCAGATTTTTCCCATGAGGGTTTACCGAGAACTTTACGTGGTAGGAGTCCTACTGTTCCGGCAAAGACAAGTGGCTTACCGCGAAAACGGTCTTCAGTAAGAAGAAATCCATGTGGAGTAGGAATTCCTGATGAGTTACCCCCCACATTTATTCCGCGCACAACACCATCTAGAATACGACGAGGCAATAGCATCTGTTCACTACATTTTGCGTCTCGGTATAGTGGTCTATCGTCAGTAGGATTGCCCACGCAAAATCCATACATGTTTGCGACTGGTTTTGCACCAAGCCCTGTACCGATAGCATCGCGATTTACACCTACTACTCCAGTGATTGCACCACCGAATGGGTCGAGCGCACTTGGTGAATTGTGTGTTTCTACTTTATGAGTTACTAGCCAATTCTTGTCGAAGTCGATGATACCTGAGTTGTCAGAAAAAACTGAGCGACAAAAATCTTTTTTACCTTTCGCCTTTCTGATTTCAACAGTGGCGCGCTTAATGTAATTTTTATAAATACCGTCGGGAATACCTTCCATTGGTGAAGCAAAAATACGATGCTTGCAATGCTCACTCCATGTCTGAGCAATAGACTCAATCTCAATATCTGTCGGACTGCGACCTTCACCTTTAAAATAATCACGAATTGTTTCCATGTCTTTTAAAGAGAGGGCGAGTGGTCCACGACGCACACCATCTGTACTTGCGATACCAAGAGTACCTATTTTTTGTAGCTCGTCCGGTGATACATCAAGCGACACTTTGTCGGCCTTGGCATTTGAATAAAGTGAAACACGAGTAACTTTCTTTGAGAATCCATTCCCGCTCATGTAATCTTTCCATGTAACAATGGTTGCACGTTCGATAAGAGGATTGTGTAGAGACTTTTTTATTTTTGAAAGCGCCTCGTCTGTAATATCTCCGTATAAAACGTAAACTCTCGCAGATGAAACTATTCCATCTTTTTTCTCGCCAATAACATCAAAAATTGTTTCTTGGGTTGTTGTTCCAACATTGTCGGTAACTCCTGCCAAATACGCGATTTCTATCGCGACAGAAAAAGGCTTGGCTAGTATCTTGCCGTTTGCAAAACCCCTTTCGATATGCGGATTGGTAAGAGATGATACAACTTTCGTGACCTCATGCGGAAGAAGCGGAATATCTGTAATATATGAATCAACTATTACAACATCTGTAATACTCTTTGCACCGTGCGATTTGAAATCGCGCATCATCCCCTTCGCCCGAGCATCGGGGATTGTAAGAATGACATCGATACGAGTAGTTTGCATAGTTTTATATATAAATATTATTTTTTAACGACGATCATCTCTGTACGAGCGGGACCGGTCGAAATTATAGAAATGGGTACGCCTACGATACGTTCAATGTGTGCAAGGTATTTTTTTGCTTCGTCTGGTAATTCTTTTTCGTTCTGTGCTCCTCGGATTGTAGTCTTCCATCCTTTGAAATGTTCATAATTGGCAACAATCTTACTTCCCTCTGTTTCAAAAGGCATAGTTGTGACAGTCTTATCACCTATCTGGTATGAAGTAACAACTGGAATATCATCACACATAGATAGAATATCGAGCTTTGTGAGGGCTATTTCTGTAACACCCGAAAGAAGAACTGCGTGTCGGAGAGCTACGAGGTCGAGCCATCCACATCCTCGAGGACGTCCGGTAGTAGCTCCGTACTCTCCACCCCATTCGCGAAGTTTTGGTTCCATTTCTTCATTTGCGCGAGATGGAAACGGTCCACCACCAACACGTGTTGCATAAGCTTTTGAAATTCCGATAACACGTCCGATTTTCTGAGGAGCTACTCCTAGGCCTGTACAGACTCCTGAGGCAAGTGTGTTACTTGAAGTAACAAACGGATATGCGAAACCGTGATCGATGTCGAGCATAGAGCCTTGAGCTCCTTCACCAAGAATTTTTTTATTTAGTGCGAGCTGTTCGTGAACAAAGTTTGAACATTCGACAAATTTGTATGTCTTTAGATATTCGATGCAATCAAAAAAATCTTTTTCATTCTTTGCAAAAAGTTCTGAGTCGATTTTAAAATTCATTGCAGACAAGAGCATCTTATGGTGCTCAGTAAGAACTTTGTATCGATCCATGAAGTCAGCTTCAAAAATGTAACCGCTTCGAATACCGAGGCGTCCTACCTTGTCCATGTATGTTGGTCCGATACCACGAAGAGTTGTCCCGATTTTGCCAACACCCTTGCTTTCTTCAGTCGCCTTATCGAGTAGCTTGTGAGTTGGAAGTACGAGATTTGCCTCTTTGGCAATGACAAGACGCTTTCTCGCGCTTGGAGAAAAATTCTCAACATTATCCATTTCTTCTTTAAAACTCACTGGATCTAGCACGACATTGGCACCGATAAGATTCATTGGAGCGCATAAAATACCAGATGGAACTGTGTGCAAAATAACAGTCTGATCTCCAGCTGTTACTGTATGTCCTGCATTCGCGCCACCCTGAAAACGTGCAACGAGATCGTACTCACTTGCAATGGCGTCAACAATTTTTCCTTTTCCTTCATCTCCCCACTGTAACCCTAACACTACGTCGATTTTTGCTTCGTTGTTGTTATTCATATCGTTTATATCTAGAAATTAAGAAAATGGATGCAGTTCGAGGCGCGAGTAAGGCTTGCGACCAAGACGTACTTTGAGGTACGTTGCGGGAGCAAACGAGCGATGCAACGAAGAAATGCGCCATTTGCTTATTTTCTATCATTTGTTACGAGAGTAATTAGGAGCTTCTTGGGTAATAGTTACATCATGCGGGTGACTTTCTGCACGTCCTGCTTGGGTAATTTTTACGAATTCTGCAGTCTTCATATCAGAAATAGTTTTTGCACCAAGGTACCCCATTCCTGCACGTAGTCCACCAACAAGCTGTGTGAGTACTTCGGAAAGAGGGCCTTTATAAGGAAGTCGTCCTACAATCCCTTCCGGAACAAGCTTCTTTAAATCATCTTCTGCATCTTGGAAATAGCGATCTTTTGAACCGGCTGCCATTGCTTCAACGGAGCCCATTCCTCGATATGCTTTGAAACGGCGACCTTCGAAGAGAATTGTATCGCCTGGGGATTCTTCTGTGCCGGCAAATAGTGAGCCAGCCATAACTGTATCAGCACCGGCTACGATAGCTTTTACAACATCACCTGAATAACGAATTCCTCCGTCGGCAATGATTGGCACTTTGGCCTTTGCAC
>JAGOPR010000006.1:34641-37312 GCA_017991895.1 Minisyncoccota bacterium
GATTCTTCTGTGCCGGCAAATAGTGAGCCAGCCATAACTGTATCAGCACCGGCTACGATAGCTTTTACAACATCACCTGAATAACGAATTCCTCCGTCGGCAATGATTGGCACTTTGGCCTTTGCACAAGCTTCGGCGGCATCAATAATAGCGGAGAGCTGTGGTACGCCAATTCCAGCAATAATACGAGTAGTACAAATAGATCCGGGTCCAACACCAACTTTTACAGCATCGGCTCCTGCGTCGATGAGAGCTTGGGCACCTTCACGAGTAGCAATATTTCCAGCGGCAACTTCGAGCTTTGGAAATTTCTTTTTGACAGACTTAACCATCTCGATAACACCTTTTGAGTGTCCGTGAGCTGTATCAACGACAACAACGTCAACACCGGCTTTAACAAGGGCAGAAATGCGATCCATCATGGCTTCTCCAACACCGACAGCGGCGCCAACAAGAAGTCTTCCTTGTTTGTCCTTTGATGCATTTGGAAACTGACGTGAACGAAGAATGTCTTTGTATGTGATAAGTCCGGCAAGCGCACCCTTACTGTCCACAATAGGAAGCTTTTCGATTTTGTGTGTAAGTAAAAGTTCTTCTGCTTTTTCTATTGAAACTCCTGCCTTTGCGGTAATAACATTTTTTGTCATTACATCTCGAACGCTCATTGATTTGTCGTGTACTGAACGAACATCACGGTGAGTAAGAAGACCAACGAGCTTGCCTCCATTTACAATTGGAATACCCTTAATGCTATTCTCGCGCATTATTTTTGTGGCTTCGCCAACGGTCGCAGAATCTGTAAGTGTAATCGGATTTGCGATGAGAGTATTTTCTGCACGCTTTACGAGATGTACCTCACGAGCTTGTTGTTCAACAGTGAGATTTTTGTGAATAAAACCAATACCTCCCTGTCTTGCAATAGAAATCGCCATGGCACTTTCAGTAACAGTGTCCATGGCGGCAGAAACAAACGGTATTGCGATTGAAATATTTTTAGTAAGTTTTGTCTTCGTAACAGCTTCGCGCGGGAGCACACTACTTGCACGCGGTTTAGCAAGAACATCGTCAAACGTTAAAGCTTCAACTAACGAAGTAGTTTTCTTCATATGTCAACTATAGCATAAAATTGGGAATCATGCAAATCGGGCTTTTAGCCTTGTTTATCAAGGTGAAAGAGGTCTATAATGATACATATATGGAGCTAAAACTGGCAAAAAAGGAAGTAGCCCTATTCCGTAAATTGAACACACCAAAGAAGATTCAAGACTACATAAATAGTCTTGGTAAAAAGCCTACGGGTAAAAATGAGCATATCGTTCGTTCCCCTCGTTTAGTTATTTCAACAGGCAAGGCAAGCTGTATTGAAGGAGCACTACTCGCTCATGTGATATTTACATACCATAAACGGAAATCGTACCTGCTCGACTTACGGGTGGGTAAAAATAACAACAAAGACGTAGACCACGTCATCACTATTTTTAAAGATGATGGATACTTCGGTGCAATTTCGAAAACCCGCCATGCAGTACTTCGATACAGAGAACCGATCTATACGTCAGTGCGCGAGCTTGTTATGTCATACTTTCATGAGTACTTCACCAATGACGGCAAAAAAACTTTGCGAAGTTATTCAAAACCGTTTGATGTCATCGGAAAATTTGGAACAGATTGGATAACATCAGATGAGGATTGGTACGAAATAGCGGTAGCACTTGATGATTTACCTCACACAACTATTCTCACTAAAAAAATGGAGCGTGGACTCCGCCGTGCTGACAAAATTGAGATTAAAGCTGGAAAATTAACCGAATAAAAAATAGGTTTTATATATTTTTAGTTCTATTTTAAAAAGTGGCCACTTGTTAAAATAGAAGAGTGAGAATATACTTTTATACATGACATTGTCTTATAAAGGCTACCGCATCGGCTCAATCGAGAAAGACATCCTCAAATTACTTCTAGGGGTAAAAGATATCGAACTTCCTAAAAAGGGTTCCGAACCGAGTTTTTACAATATATTTAAAACTGCAAACCAAAAACGAAATTTTCCTGCGACGATACAGAGACTTAAGTCTAAGGGACTAGTTTATTTTCGGTATGAAGATGGAAAAATCAGAGCATCGATATCTGATAAAGGCAAAAGTGTTTCCGAGATCATCCTTGAAAAAGGAATCGAACTCAGACAGAGCAATATTAAGTGGAATGGAGTCTGGCATATTGTTATTTTCGATATTCCACAAGAGAGGCAAGTCTCTCGTGACATTCTTCGGGGTCACCTAAAAAGATTTGGTTTTCGGCAAGTGCAAGCAAGTGTTTGGGCGTATCCCTTCCCTTGCGAAGATATAATTACTCTAGTAAAGAACTATTTTGAACTTGGCGATGAGGTTTTATATTTAAAGGTTACTTCTCTCGAAGGAGACTCGAAACTCCGAAAGCTTTTTAAATTATAATTTAATGCAATCTACTATTTTATTAAGTGGCCACTTAATAAAATAGAAATAATTATAGTTTAAATGTTCTTGTGATATATTGATTTTATGCGACTACACCGATTTATAGGCGAATTTAATTTCAATACTAAGAACCTTGCTATTACTGACAGCGAGCTTGTTTCGCAATGGCGAAACGTACTTCGTTTAAAGTCTGGAGACACCGTAATACTCTGCGATGG
>JAGOPR010000006.1:37412-41485 GCA_017991895.1 Minisyncoccota bacterium
GGATTGTCACTGTTTCCTCCAAGAGTGGAAGCAACAGTATCGATTGCGTCAGAAACAGAATTGAATTTTTCTCCCTTACATGATCCCCATCCAAAGTAATTGTCTTTGTCTGTAGAACATGGATTTGTTCCTCCACTTTCGATAATCGCGACTGCGACTACTGAATATGTCGGAAGCCCATTCGCTTCTGCGGCCTCAACGAACTTACGTCCGTAACCCGCAAGCGGTGAACCACGCTTTGTAAGATAGGTGTCTATCTTAGCTGCCTTTTCGGTGATTTGCTGTTGGTTATCAGCCTCCTCACTGGAAAGGGTCCTTGTTTGGTCCGAAAATATAGCTGCTGCAGAGGGTGATCCAGCAACGATTCCCGTAAACGGAGAAAGTGCTAGACTCGCTGTCAAAACAGGAAAGACAACGAATGACTGCATGATGTTTTTAAACGTTTTTTGCATAGTGTGACGGTTACGCTCCGTCAGAACGTCTACTTCTCAGTGACTTTGAGTTATCATGCCTGATAACAAAAAAGACCTATACGATGTAGGCTTTCACCCTTACCGTAATTGGTCCCTTACATAGTATCACAGACCGCAATAAAAGTCAATAGTTATGCCACAATTTTGGTATGTGTCAAAATGAAAAAACCCTTATAATATAAGGGTTTTTTCGACAATTTTCCTTGACAACTTGTCTAGAAATGTAGGGTAATATTTAAGCTAGGGATTGGCTTTTGAAGAAGTCAGCTGGGTTCTGGACTATCTCCATGGTTTTTTTAATAATCCTCAGGTTTAACCAGACTAAACTTCAGTATTTTGACCATTGTATCCGGCGTTACTCGATCACCGTAGTACCCGCGGTATGTTTTTAACCGTTCTTCAGTGGAGCTAAATCGTTCATGACCGTCGGCGATTTCATCTTCAGGCGTAATATCACCAAGTCGTTTTTCACGTACACTTGTTATTACAGCCTGAGCGAACTCCGATCCTCCACCACAAAAACTCACCTCATCACCAATTTCGAAATCCTTTTCATCAAAAAGTCGCCAAGTACAAGTTTTTTCTCCTGACAAAACAAGGGGTCGTAATGCCGGAGCGAATTTAAGCTCTTTCATACAAATTCTATTTACGCCCCGTGGCACTTTTTGAACTTTTTGCCTGAGCCACATGGGCACGGGTCATTCCGCCCTGCTTTTGGACCCTCGCTCGCTTGTTTCGGTGGAATTAGAGAGTCGGCTTCCCTTTTGCCGTCATACGACGACTGCTCGGCTTGCGCACGGTTGCCAGTCAATTCTTCGGGTTCCTGATGGAATTCACTGTACTTAACTGGTGCTTTCTCTGGCTCTGGTGCAAGGCTATCTGTTGTATTTACGGAGATAGTTCCGACAAGTCCAACAACTTGCTCACGAAAGGCATTCTCCATATGACGGAAAAGCTGTAGCCCTTCTTTTTGGTATTCAACCAGCGGCTCACGACCTCCGTACGCGCGAAGATTTACTGATGAGCGTGAATAATCCATAGTCTCCAGATGTTCCGTCCAAAGCATATCGGTTACGTGAAGCACGATACGGCGGAAAGTTTCAATGAAAGTGTCATCACCTACAGCGCCTCTCTTTTCGTTGAATAGTTTGATTATTTCCTCGTTTGTTTTTGTAAATTCATCTATATAGGCGAGAATGTCCTCCTTTTTAGCAAGAAGCATTCTTCGACGACGAGCATAAACTATTCCACGCTGATGTGAAAGTACATTGTCATATTCTAGTGTGTATTTACGAGCATCAAAATGAAATCCTTCGATCTTTTTCTGAGCGCTTTCAAGTGAACTGGTAATAAGCTTATTCTCAATCGCCTCATCTTCAGGTATGCCAAAACGCCCCATCATCTTTTTGATACGGTCAGAACCGAAAACGCGCATCAAATCATCTTCGAGTGATACGAAAAACTGTGTCTCGCCCGGATCTCCTTGTCGGCCCGCACGTCCTCGAAGCTGATTGTCGATACGGCGTGCTTCATGTCGTTCTGTACCGATTACGAACAATCCACCGAGATCCTGAATTTCTTTTCGAGATTCATCGCTAGCAGGTAGCCCACCTAAAATAATGTCGATACCACGACCCGCCATGTTTGTAGCAACTGTAACGGCTCCACGTTTACCAGCTTGAGCAATAAGCTCACCTTCTTTTTCATGATTTTTTGCATTGAGCACGGTATGAGGCACTCCTGCTTCACGCAAGTATGCAGAAAGAAGCTCGTTGCGTTCAATAGAAATTGTACCAATGAGTACTGGCTGACCTTTTTCATGTTTCTCGCGAACAACTTTTGCAATTGCTTGCCACTTACCTTTCTCGGTTTGGAAAATAAGATCGTTATGGTCGATACGTTTGCTTGTGCGATGCGTTGGAATAGATATGACATCAAGTCCATAAACCTTACGAAATTCTTCTTCCGAAGTTTTACCTGTACCCGTCATACCGGAGAGTTTTGAATAAAATCTAAAGTAATTTTGGAAAGTAATAGAAGCGGCGGTGCGAGTTTCCTTTTGAATATTAACTCCTTCTTTTGCCTCTATGGCTTGATGAAGACCTTCGTTCCAGCGTCTCCCCGGTTGCATACGTCCTGTAAATGGATCAACTATTACAACCTCCCCATCACGTACGACGTAGTCACGATCTTTTTGGAAGAGCGCACTCGCACGAACAGCCGTCTCAAGATGGTGAACATACTTGATACCTTTTTCCGTATAAATATTGCTTATACCAAGTAGAGTTTCTGCTTTTGTTATTCCAGCATCAGTGAGCTGTGTGGCTTTATGTTTTTCATCGACTGAATAATCGTCTGGAGAAGAAAGCTTTCCTGCAATGTCAGCAAAGGTACGATAAAAACCTTCTGACTCTTCTGCCTCATTTGAAATAATAAGTGGAGTACGAGCCTCGTCGATAAGGATTGAGTCTATTTCGTCGACGATTGCAAAGTTGTGCTCACGTTGAGAAAGCTGTTGCTCACTCCCCGCAAGATTGTCGCGGAGATAGTCGAAACCATACTCATTGTTTGTTCCATATGTAATATCACAAGCGTATGCTTGTCGGCGACTTGCAGGTCGGAGAAATTCATACACTACTTTATATATAGCAACTCCGTCACGCTCGGCGTCTTTTTCAGTATGTGTCGGGTCGTATATAAAAGAAACTCCTTGTGAGTTTATAACACCGACCGAAAGTCCGAGAAAATTGTAAACCTGTGACATCCAAACAGCATCACGTCGAGCTAGGTAATCGTTGACGGTAACAACATGCACGCCTTTTCCTGTAAGTGCATTTAAATATGCTGGAAGTGTGGCAACGAGCGTCTTTCCTTCTCCTGTACGCATCTCGGCAATATTTCCACGGTGTAGTGCTATACCTCCCACTAGCTGAACATCATAGTGACGCTGACCGAGAGTTCGTCGTGAGGCTTCTCGTACTAGAGCAAAGGCTTCCGGAAGAATATCATCTAGAGACTCCCCTTTTACAAGTCTTTCTTTAAGAGCTACAGTTCGAACAGGAAAAGCACTGTCATCTAAAGCTTTTAGATCTTCCTCCAACGCGTTTATACGCAAAACAATAGGTTTTGCGCTAGAGAGTAGCTTTTGAGTTCCGTCACCAAAAATACCTTTAAACATAGGATAATCACTATAACATTTACCCGCCTAAATTTCTAATACAAGAAGAGCATTCTAATTCATTAAATTGCGCTTCAACATGTTAGTCAAATCTTTCATTTGAGTGTGAAATTTAGGCGGGTGAAAACGAAAAACGCTCGGTCTTTCGACCGAGCGCGCTTCGTAAGTGGAAAACAGAATTTATCGCTTCTTTTTTGCTGCTGTCTTCTTTTTTCCTGCTTTCTTTGCAACTTTCTTTTTTGCAACTTTCTTTTTTGCTGCCATAAATTTTTTTCAAAATTAAATTTATAAGAGGCGCTCGATTCCGACCGTGTAAAAAATAATTAAAAATATTTTTTACAACTAAACCAAACGCAACTAGAATAATTATCCTACATCACACACATGCACGCAATGATTTTTTATCAAAACTGTGGAAAACT
>JAGOPR010000007.1 GCA_017991895.1 Minisyncoccota bacterium
TATGCCCCCACTTAACAACAAAAACCAGAAGAATAACGACAAGGCGCCACAAGGAGTTCCTCCTGTAAAAGCTCCTCAGTTTGCTCGCCATATCGCTATGGCCGTGCTTATTTTCATGCTCATTTCGGCGGCGTATATTCTTATTTCGGGAAAGACGACAGAGAAGAAAGATATTTCACTCTCAGAGCTCGCAAAAAGTGTTTCATCGGGCAACGTGAAATCGATAGAAGTTTCTGGAGCAAAACTTAAAGTGCTTTTGAAAGATGATTCTATTGTAAATGCTAAAAAAGAAGTCGAGGCCTCGCTTTCTGAGACTCTTAAGAACTATGGTGTTCCATCTGAAAAAATAAGTAGTACAGAAATTACGGTAGTTACTGAAAGTGGTGTGAGCTACTGGCTATTTAATATTCTACCGATAGTTCTACCTGTAATAATCATCGTTGTATTTTTCTGGCTACTCACACGACAAGCAAAGGGAAGTGGCATGCAGGCGTTTACTTTTGGACAGTCAAAGGCACGCATGACCGACCCTTCCGACAAAAACCACCGCGTTACATTTAAAGATATCGCTGGGGCTAAGGAAGCAAAAGAAGAGCTAAAAGAAATCGTAGATTTCCTAAAGAGCCCAAAGAAGTTTCTTGATATCGGAGCACGAATTCCGAAGGGTGTAATTTTGACAGGCGCTCCAGGGACTGGAAAGACACTTCTTGCGCGTGCCGTTGCGGGGGAAGCGAATGTACCGTTCTTCCATTTGTCCGGTTCTGAATTCGTGGAAATGTTTGTTGGAGTTGGAGCTTCACGTGTGCGTGATCTTTTCCAGCGTGCAAAGAAAGCGGCACCGGCTATTATCTTCATGGACGAAATTGACGCAGTTGGACGCGTGCGTGGAAGCGGTATTGGAGGAGGAAATGATGAACGTGAACAGACACTCAACCAAATTCTTGTTGAAATGGATGGATTTGAACCAAACGATAAGGTTATTGTTATGGCGGCAACAAACAGAAGCGACGTGCTCGACCCCGCTCTTCTTCGCCCCGGACGTTTCGATCGACGCGTTATGCTTGATTTGCCAGACCGCGCTGATCGTGAAGCGATACTTAAAATCCACTCGCTCAAAAAGCCTCTTGCTGAAGACGTTAATATAAAAATTATTGCTGAGCGTACAAGCGGGTTTTCTGGAGCTGACCTTTTCTCTCTAATGAACGAAGGAGCTATTTTAGCGGCACGAGAAAACAGAAAGAAAGTTTCTCAGTTTGACCTCGTACGCTCAATTGAAAAAGTCATGATGGGACCTGAACGCAAGAGTCATTTACTTACTGAAGAAGAAAAGAAAATCACTGCATACCACGAGGGCGGACACGCGCTTGTTGCCTCAGTTCTTCCGTTTGCTGATCCTGTACACAAGGTTTCGATTGTTGCACGTGGACGTGCTGGCGGATATACATTAAAAATTCCACTTGAGGAACGTAAACTTCAAAGTAAGAGCGAATTTCTTGATGACATTGCAATGGCTCTCGGCGGACTCGCGGCAGAGAAAATGATTTTTGGCGATATCACGACTGGTCCATCAAATGATTTACAGGTAGCGACTGGGCTCGCACGCGCAATGGTGACTAGATGGGGAATGAGTGACGAGATTGGCCCCGTGGCGCTTGAAAGTGATGGTGGACGTACAATGTTTGGTGGACAAGGAGCTGATGGAGAAATGTCCGAGGCAACGCACGCGATGGTAAACAAGGAAGTAAAGCGAATCATGGATGAGAATCTTGCACGAGCTCAGAAGGTTTTGAAGGATCACCGCAAGTGTCTTGATGCTATTGCAAGCAAACTTGTTGAGGTGGAAACGCTCGAACAGCCAGAATATGAGGAAATAATCAAAGCTCATGGTATTAAACTTAAAAAGAAACAGGACGTAGTGGCAGAGATGGCGAAGGCCAACTCTCCGATGGAATCTAGGGAGGAATAGAAAAAAAGTCGCCGAAAGGCGACTTTTTTGATAGGATAGGCATTGTATATATCCGCCCTTAGCTCAGTTGGTTAGAGCACAGAGCTTATACCTCTGGGGTCCTTGGTTCGAATCCAAGAGGGCGGACAAGTACGGAAAAGTTTGCGGGGCAAAGTTTTCCGACTTGTCCGAGCCGGAGCGCGACGGCGTGAGGCGGGGTCGCGGAAAAATTCATCAGAATTTTATCTGTGACGACAAGGGCAATAAACTAAATTTTCATGTCTCAACTCATACTTATAATTATTCTTGTTGTCCTAGCAGATGCTCTCTGTTCATGTCTTGAGGCATCTTTTTTTACTGTGTCACTTGCTCAAGCTCGGCTTTTTGCACAACAGGGAAAGCGAGGAGCTCAAGCACTTCTTAAAATAAAAGAGCGAATACAGCACACGATAATCACCCTTGTTATTTTGAGTAATGCAGTCACTATTGTGGGCTCTATTTTTGTGGGGTATGTTGCAACACAAATATACGGTAGCGAAGTTATAGGTATTATTTCTGCCATTCTTACTACTCTTATAATCATGCTTGGAGAAATTCTCCCGAAACTTATTGGAGAAAATTATGCCAAACCTATTGCCCTCGCTTTTGCTCCCGCTGTATATATAATCACAAAATTTTTTACTCCGATTACGTATCTTGTCGAGCATATTATGCAAAGCTTTATTCGAAAGAATAAAGTAGTATCTGAAGACGAGCTCAAAATGCTCTCAGAAATGGGCGAGGCTGAAGGTTCAATCGAGCGTGATGAACGTGAGCTTATACAACGTGTATTTACGCTCAATGACCTGACTGCAAAAAATATCATGACACCTCGAACTGTCATTGAAGGACTTCCAGCGAATTCACCCGTTCGTGATGTGGCTGTTGTGCTCACACACAAGCCATATTCTCGTTATCCAGTGTTTGTTGATTCTATAGATAAGATTGTAGGAGTGGTTCAAACGAGCAAGATTCTAGCGGCGCTCGTACACAACAACGACAAGGAACTTGTCTCGCATTTTATGACGACCCCAGTATTTGTGTCGGAAAAGAAACGCGTTGATGACCTTTTGGCACTTTTTCTTTCAACACGCAATCATATGGCGGTCGTTCAAGACGAGTTCGGGGGCACTGTAGGAGTAGTTACATTTGAGGACGTACTCGAACAGCTCGTGGGGGAGATAATGGATGAGACAGACGAGGTTGCTGATCTTCAAAAACATGCACGAGATGCCCATACAAAGACGCAATAATAATTTTTTTAAGAAAAACCCGTACAATTGTACGGGTTTTTCTTAGCTTTAGTTATTTCTTTTTTGAGTCGTCGTCACTCTTGAATGCGCCACGGAGATGGCGAAATGCATCTACTAAACTCTTTGCGAGTTCTGGGATTTTTTTTGATCCAAAGAGTAGTATACCTATGACGGCGATTATTATGAGCTCTCTTGTTCCTAGTCCAAACATGGTTTATTTCTTCCTGTTATTTACTAATATGGTCACCTCATATAGTGCGACCAAGGGCAACGACATCGCTATTAATGATAACCCGTCGGTTGGAGGAAGTAAAGAAACTATTATAAATACAATAAATATTGCAATACGACGTTTCTGTCGTAACATAGCAGATGAGCAAACCCCGATTCTTACGAGTAAGGTAAGAACTAATGGGAACTGAAAAAGAATGCCAAGGAAGGAGGATGTCGTAAAAAGTTGTGATAGATATAGTCCGATGTCCCAGATATTTTTAATACCTATTCGTTCATTTATTTTTGCTAGTAAGTCAAACGAGTAGTATAAAATTAGAAAACCGTATGAAAATCCGATTACAAATAAACCTACACAGATAGGTATTGAAAGTAATAATAATGAACGTTCTTTTTTTGTAAGTCCTGGGAAAATAAAATTGAATACTTGATATATTAGAATTGGAAGAGTTACGAAAGAAGCGAAAAAAAATCCTATATCTACTGCAATATTGGCAAATTGAAAAGGAGAAGTTGCTGCGATAGTAACTCCGCTTATGTTGAAGAATGCAACGAAGTATTTTAGTGTGGGTACAGAAAGAAAAAAACCGGTAACGAAAGATACGATAAACACATAAGCCGAAACTGTAAGTTTACGGCGGAGTTCCTCCAAGAAAGGAAGGAATTTTTTCATTGTTGGGACGAAGCCTTCCATCGGCTAATCAGCAAGGATAAAAATATTTCCACCAACTTGATCGGTAAGGGAGAGTGTGTGGTTGGTGATTGTAAAACCAGCGAGGTACCAGTCTTTCCACGGGTTAATGGATTTGTACTCCATGGAGCCAGTTTCATGTCGGAGCATTTTAAATTTACTGCTCGTTCTATTACGAAATCCAAATGCAGATATCATACGAGATTGTCCTTTAAGTGTAGTAGCCATAGATTTACCCTTGAGTCCAAATTACTTGTCCAGTAATATTTGAAGTCGTGGTTGTGTTTGGAATAAATACTAGAAAGGGGACACTGTTGTCATATACCCGTGGAAAGCCAGCTGTTAAGGCGTCGATTGCACTAGACTGTGTATTGGGGAGTATCTCTAATCTTGCAATCACGCGGTATAACACGACGTGAATTTTTCCGCTTGTCCATGAACCAGAAAGTGTAATTGATTGAGCTTTTTGTACACCGACGTCTCCGGTCGCTAATCCTATCGGGTAAAAAGCTCCCACAGTTGTTGACGTAGCAAGAATGTTTGTCCCTGTTTGGTCAGCGGTACCACTTGAGTTTGTATATTTAAGCGTAATTGTTGGCGCACCTGCTCCTGTTGTTGCAGAAGTTTCAATTGCAGCATATACCCCAACACCATTGTTTGTACCATTCGCATCTCGAGCAGGAATTTGTACAGAACTTGTAAAAGTTTGTTCGCTTGTGTTTGTTACATCGATACCACTATTGTGCCAAAGTCTGTCGCAAAGAAGTAGAGTGCCTGCTTGTGTCGCTTGCGCTTGAAAACGAGCAAGGTAAGTATTTCCGCTACTTGGGTTTGTGAAAGGTATTTGTCCTGCATATGTTGTAAGAGCTGCACCTACCAATCCTGTAGACGGGGCTGTTGCAGCTGGGGGGTTACCTGCTAGATAAAACAATGATTGAGGACGACCTCCCGCTATCGTACCGGTGACCGATTTTGTAATCTCAATCGGCATTCCCATGTTATTGATTGCATTGTCTAGGGTGGTGATCGCCATAGATTTACCCTTGAGTCCAAATTACTTGCCCATTAACGTTTGAAGTCGTAGTTGTGTTCGGAATAAATACTAGAAAGGGGACACTGTCGTTGTACATTTGAGTGAATCCACTTGTGAGTGAATCAATCGCGCTACCGGCCTGAGCAGGTACCTCTAGTCTGGCAATCACACGGTATAAGACTACGTGAATCGTTCCGCTTGTCCATGTTGCGGATAGGGTTATAGATTGAGCCTTTTGAATTCCTTTATCGCCAGCAGCGAGCCCAATTGGATAGAATGTTCCAGCGATAGATGAAGCCACCGTTGATACTACGTTGATAGCAGTTTGGTTTGACGTGGCATCAGAATTTGTATACTTAATAGTGATTGTCGGAGTTCCCGCACCTGTTGCAGAAGATACTTCAACCCCCGCATACACCCCAACACCATTGTTTGTACCATTCGCATCTCGAGCAGGAATTTGTACAGAACTTGTAAAAGTTTGTTCGCTTGTGTTTGTTACATCGATACCACTATTGTGCCAAAGCCGGTCACAGAGAAGTAGTGTCCCAGCTTGGGTGCACTGAGCTTGGAAACGAGCGAGATATGTATTACCACTGCCTGGGTTTGTGAAAGGTAGTTGTCCTGCGTATGTTGTAAGCGTCGTACCGCCGATTCCGATAGAAGGTGCTACTCCAGCCCCAGGAATTCCAGCTGTGTAGAGTAGTGAGTGTGGACGGCCAGCGACTAGTGTACCAGTGAGTGCTTTTGCGAATTCTACTGGTGGTTGCATCCCTGCGAGTGCTCCGTCTAGTGTTGTGATTGCCATATATTTTTATTATAGCTTATTTTGTAATAGGTTCTAGTTTTCTTCTATCACTTCGTTCGTATTCTCTTGCGGAATACTTGGTTCTGGTATGACAGTATCTTCAGTGGTTTCTACAGGGGTAATTATAGGGGGTTCCACAACTTCATCAATGACCTCTATTTGAGGGTTTTCTTCAGGTTGCTCATCTTGCACTTCGGCCACAATCTCAGTCTCTTCTGGTGGAGTTACTGTTTCACTTGTTTCATTTATTATTGTTTCTTGGACTGGTGTTTCTGGGATAGTTTCTGGCTCTGGTAGAGGAGGAGTTTCTTCTTGTATAACCGGTGGCTCTTCGATTATTTCGATTTCAGGTGGTATCGGGTCGATTTCCTCTTCGGACAGCTCAGCGACAGTTTTTTTACTAAATAGGTCTATGACTATTGCTTTTGCAGTTTGAATACCTTGGTTTACAAGCGGGTGCGCTCCAGCAGATTCGATATCAAGCTTGCGCACAATCGCCTGACGGATGAGTTTGGACATTTCAATACCGTTGTCGATTAGTGGTTGTTCGGCGCTTGTAGTACTTACCGTTGTGTTTTCTGGAAGGGCCGAACCACTTTGTTCTGCGAGAGTTACAATAACCAGATTTTCCATTTTTGAAAAACCCGGCTCTTCAGTAAGTTCAGCTACAGTTTCAGGCAAATTGTTTTCATTGGTCGTCATGCGATTGTAATCGTCCAAGTTATAACTAGAGAATCATTTAGCGCTTTTACGATAGATGTGAAAGATGAAGAACAAAGCATAACTCCACCGAGCCCACTTTCTGCATTAAAAATACCGGCTTCAGTAATTGTTCCTGCAAAATCATCATCAATACTCCATTGAGCAACATATGTCCACGTCAGACCGCTTGAGGTTTGTGACTGGAATTCCTTGCGTGACACTTCGGTACCGAGTGCCGTTGCACTTGGTGTTCCTGTTCCTATTGCCATAGTTATCATTGGGTCTTGTGCCTGTAAGCCAAAACGATCGGCGATGTGTTCCTTGCCTACTGTTGTGACCGTGTTGTGTATCTTGTGGTGGGTCTTCAAAGTACCTTCATTGTCGAAGACTTTGATATCAACTTTGCCAGTAATTTCAAGTGAATCGTGCATACTCTTTAAACTTCGAGGTAATCCACATTGATTTGTACTGTTGTTGTTCCGCTGATGGCACAATAAAGTACTTCATTTACTCCACCTTCAACATAGTTTGGATGATTGCGCGCGCCATACAGACCTCCTGTTTTTGGAGCAACGTATTTTTCGAAATCTGTTCCGCCAGATGTAAATCTAAATGATACTGATGTTGCGTCAGCTGTAAGTGAGAATCTTGTCATGTAAACACGAATTTTTTTTCCTGAATCTGGTGTTCGAACAGTTCCTGAAGCGCTAAGGCTTGTTGAGAGTTTCGTAACTCCTGTTCCTGTTGCCGTAGCAGGGTCAATTCGAGTGTTTGAGGAATTTTTCAAACCAACAACATTTGATGTTGGGGTACTTCCTACTACTAACGCATCTGCATTCTTGGGAAAGATTGCAGAGGCAATAAGTCCGAGGCCAGACACTCCTAGTATTTTCAGGAAGATGCGTTTGTTTTCGTCACTAACAAGCCGACTTTCCTTCGGAGACGAAATAGAATGCACGACGTTAGTTTCGCTTTCTGCAATCTCTTGGTTTGGGTTTGTAGTGTCGTTCATTACGCGCAGATTATGTATCCCTTTTACATTAATATTATAGCAGAAAAAATGAGGACCACCTTTTATTTTGGGAAATTAACTCTTTCCCTGTACTCGCGACGAGATGTTGCATATAATGTAATAGCCGTAATGAAATTTGGAATTTCGAAAACCCTATTGATAGTACTGCCGATATTTTTGGTTGGTTTTTTTGTTTTAACTACTAGTGCTCTTGCTACATATCAGACAATCGAACTTGGAGGGACGATTGTATTAGGTGAGTTTGTATACGAAGATGACTATACAGCTTCAACCGCAGATTGCACTATCACGATATACGACACAACAAACACAATTCGAGTAAACGGGGGAGCTATGACTGAAAATGCGAACGGTTGGCATTACTATAGTTATTCTGTCGGAGGAGGTGAGACAGCTGGAATCTGGCCAGCATACATAACTTGTGGATCGCTTGTTGGGGGAGACCTTGTAAAGGTGGATAAAACTTTTACCGTGACTTCAACATCTTTATATACAGATCTAACTACAGTTAAGACTAATGTTGCAACACTTATAACAGAGGTTGGTACGGGGAATGTTTCTGCCATTAAAGCAAAAACAGATACTATAACTTGGGCAAATATTACAGCGCTTCCGGCTAGTGTCTGGGAATATTCAACACGCACACTTTCTTCTTTTGGAACTCTAGTTGCTGATGTTTGGGATTCGCTAACCTCGAGTCACACAACAGTTGGGTCCGTTGGTAAATTGCTTTCAGATAATATTAATGCAACGATTTCATCACGTGCATCACTTTCAAACCAAACAGCTGATTGGACAATCGTAATGTCAGATTATAGCTCGGTAGAAACAGGTAACTTATATCGTGCAAAAGTTGAGATTCGCAATAGTCAAAGTGTTCCAACCGCACCATTCGCGACACCAACTGTTACTGTTTATGATCCTGACCGTAACGCAGTAGTTTCTGGTATTTCAATAACGAGTATTGGAACCGGCCTTTACGAGTATACGTATACACTTTCTGGAAGCGCAACACAGGGGGTTTGGGAAACCGTGGTTTCTTCGGAGGTTGAAAGCGGAAAAACACTTAAGAATAATGACTATTGGGTAGTCGCAGGATCACCAGCACAAGTTATCATCAATAGTGTTACCGCAACTTCTGTGCCAAATGCGAGCGCGAATCTTACAATTACAAACGAAGGTCTCGCTGGTTATGAATATGATTATGAATGGTGTGTTGTGGAAGGAGTTTCTGACGAATGTGGAGGAGGTGATGATATTTATCGCGGAACTGGAGCAAAGTTTATAAACCCTGGCGAGGACTGGAACACAAATCTTACAGCAACAGTGCCAGATGCAGGCTCATATTACTTTAAAGTGGTAGTTTACTTCGGTACAGAGAGTTCTGGTTCATCTAGAACATTTACAATCTCTGAGGCTTCTTCGGGCGGCGGCGGTGGTGGTGGCGGCGGTGGAGGTGGAGGCGCAGGAATTCTACCAGTTTCAACTTCCACGGCTTGTATCGGTGCAGATTTTAATCATGACAACAAGGTCAACTCAGTAGATTTTTCTATATTGCTCGCATTTTGGAAGACAAATCCGCCGTTTAAAAATGCATGTGCTGATATAAACCAAGATAGTAAAGTAAATTCCATAGACTTTTCCATAATGCTCTCGCAGTGGGGAACCAGCGGAACTTTATTTGTAAAAAGATAAAACTATGAAAATTAAATTACAAAAAATTAGTTTAATCTTTCCTGCATTTTTCTTGGGCATATTTTTAATACCTCATGGAGTGAGCGCACTTTCTGTATATGTAGAAAAGCCAATTTACGAAGTTCGCGAGGGGGACGTAGTTTCATTTTCAGTATTTTTGGATACCGAAGAAAAAGAAATAAATTCTCTGGACGGAAAAGTAGTAATAAATGGACCAGTACAAATTTCTGCTGTATCAACTGGAGGTTCAATTTTTTCATTTTGGCCGATTAAACCATCTGTGGATGGAAATATTATTACCTTTACGGGAGGTTCGATTTCCGGTGTTTCTGGGGGTAAATTGAAACTATTTTCTGTCTCACTTATGCCAACAGCCTCGGGCTCGATAAGTTTTCACTCCAAGGAAGTAATTGGATATATGGCTGACGGGTATGGGACAAAAATCAACGGTGTACAGAAGACTATTTTGGTTAATGTTGAGAAATCTGTCGCAGAAAAAAGGAGTGATTTGAATGAGTTAATTCTTTCTGACAAAGAGCCACCCCTGCCTTTTACGATTGAATTTGGACGAGATTTGGCACTTTACGATGGGCAATATTTTGTTAGCTTTTACACGAAAGATAGTGGATCTGGAATAAGGTACTACGAAGTTTCCGAGAAGGGTTTTCCAACTGTTCGTTCAGGTAGCCCTTATGTATTACGTGACCAAAGTCTACGATCGAATATTGAAATTAAAGCTGTAGATTTTTCTGGAAACTCTCGTACTGAGAAATTTTCTCCTCCATCTAAATCACAAAACAAGGTAGCTGTTATTTTGATATCTAGCCTTATTGTCCTCGGCGTCATAATTATTACTTTTAAAAAGAAAGCATTTACGAAGCGATAAAATGAAAAAAATACTTTTTATATTTGTAATTACGTTCGCTCTTTTTTTGGGGGGAACTAATTTTGCGCATGCCGCTGGGCTATCACTCTCTATTAGTAAGTCGGAAGTTGTAGAAAATGAATTTATTACTGCAACCGTACTTGTAAATACCAATAGCACTTCAATTAATAATGCTGAGGGTATAATTTCTTTTCCGGCAGATTTACTATCGGTTGAATCGATTAATCTCAACGGCTCAATATTTAGCATCTGGGTTGAGCAGCCGTCATATTCAAATAGTAATGGCACAGTTTCTTTTAACGGTGGTGCTCCAAACCCCGGCTATAATGGAATAGCTGGGACAATAATGCGTATTGTTTTTCGTGCAAAGAACGCAGGCGCTGTTCAACTTTCATTTTCTTCTGCTTCGGTATATGCAAACGATGGACTAGGGACAAATGTATTATCTACAAAGACTCCTGCTATTTTTCAAATTTCAAATTCTATAAAATCTCCGAAGATAGAACAAAGTGCTGAGGAAGATCTCGGAGGAGTCCCGCTCGCGCCTATCGTGATTTCAGATACTGTACCCAATCCGGAAGTTTGGTATTCAACGTCAGAAGTTGCCTTAGGATGGGATATTCCTTCTGGGGTAACAGCGGTACAGTTACTTTGGAATGGAAAACCATTTAGTCTTCCTACGCTTACGTATACTCCGCCAATCTCTGGTAAGAAATTTACGAATGTTTCTGATGGTGTTTCATATCTGCATGTTCGGTTTAAAAACATAAATGGGTGGGGTAAGACTGCGCATCGTAAGGTGTTGATTGACACTCTTCCTCCTAGAGATATTACACTCGAAAAAGACATCGATTCTGAAGACATCGTAAAGATAAATATAGCAAGTTTTGACGTCAGCTCCGGAGTTGCAAAGTATTCTATTGCAGTCGACGATAAGATGCTAGAAAATAATGCCACACCAATAAAGGGTTTTGTGAATATCAGTTTGCCTAGAATGACATCAGGAACGCACAAGGTTTCAGTAAGAGCTTACGACAAGGCAGGAAATAATGCAGAGAAAACTTTTGAGATTGAGACTCCTGTTCTCGACGCACCTGTTATAACGAAACATTTAAGCGCTATTCAAAAAGGGGGCAAGATAGAAATTGAGGGTAAAACCTACAAGGGGGAAATGGTGAAAGTTTATCTTGTTTCTTCAAATGGTGAAGAAAAAAGCTACAACGTACAGTCTGATTTGAACGGAGAATTTTCTTTCGTCAGCGAAAACATTGAACGTGTTGGGCGAGTTGAACTATATGCAGTTGTTGCTAACGACGTAATTCACCTAAGTCCTAGCTCGGAGAGGGTCCATGTCTTAGTCGAGCGTTCATCATATGTTCAAAAAAGCTTAGAGGTTATAGATTCAATTGCCATATCAATTCCAGTAGTAATATTGTCTTTCCTACTTCTTTTGACACTTTATCTTTTCTTCCATCACTTCAGAGTTGTTCACCGAAATATTCGTAAAGACCCTCGTCTTGCACGCGACCTTACTCATAAGGTATTTGATGTTATACGTGAAGACCTAAAAGAGAGTATGAAGATACTTCAAAAACCGTCTGTTAAGCGAGCTCTTACTATAAAAGAGAAGAAGGTGGTAGAGACTTTGGAACGTGACGTAGATGAAGCTGAGGAATATTTTTCGAAGCGGATGAAATCGATTCAGGTAAAAGATAAGAATTAATATATTCCTATGGTCTGGGGTACAATACAATATTGATTACTCAAAGTGTGTTTCTAGTTTTTTTGATTCCACGAGTTCTTTCATTTGTGGATATTCTGTAAGATTTGGGTCTCTTTGTACGATTGCTGTTGCTTCAGTGCGTGCTGCTTCTACCATTTTAATATTTTTTATGGCTTCCATGCCAAGGTCTGTGATACCCCATTGCTTTGTGCCACCAAGCTCACCTGCGCCACGGAGGGCGAGGTCTAGCTCGGATAATTCGAAACCATTTTTAGCAGTTTTTAAAGCCTTCAATCGGTCAGCAGTTTTGTCAGATTTTGATTCGGCAAAGAGATAGCAATAAGCTTGGTGGTTGCTTCGTATTACGCGTCCGCGAAGCTGGTGAAGCTGGGCAAGGCCGAAGCGTTCTGCCCCTTCGATGATGATTAGTGTAGCGTTTGGAACGTTGACTCCCACTTCCACTACTGATGTTGCGCAGAGAATATCGATCTGGTGCGAAGAAAAATCCTCCATCACTTCATCTTTTTTTGCCGGTGTCATTTTGGAATGGAGGATGCCGACGGAATATCCTGAAAAGACTTTTTGTAAGTGTTTCGCTTCAGCAGTTACTGAGCGAGCTTGTACAGCGCCTTCCTTCTCGGGGTCTGGTTCGTCGATGCGCGGACAAATTACATAAAGCTGTCTACCATTTTTCATTTCAGTCTTGATGAAGTCGTATACTTTATCGCGATTTGTCGGAAGAATAATTTCAGTGATTATTGGCTTTCGCCCAGCTGGCATTTGGTCGAGAATAGAAAGGTCGAGGTCTCCGTAAATAGTGAGTGCAAGCGTGCGGGGAATTGGGGTCGCCGTCATTGATAGGAGATGCGGTGCAAATCCTTCTTTTGTGACGAGCTTTTTTCTTTGCATTGTGCCGAAGCGGTGTTGCTCATCTATGATGGCAAGAGCGAGATGTTTGAACTTTACAGATTTCTGTATGAGAGCATGTGTGCCGATAAGGATTGGGATTTCTCCATTTTCAACCCACTTTAAAAGTTGTGTACGTGAAATATTTGTCCATGGTTCTTGTGCGGAAGCGACTTTAGTTGGGAATTTTCGGCATCCCGAGCCTGTAATCAATCCGACTGAAATGCCAGTGTGTTTAAAATATTGAATGAAATTTTCAAAATGTTGGGTGGCGAGAATTTCTGTGGGTGCCATATATGCCACTTGCAGATTCCCATAATTTTTACCGTCAGGCCTTGTTTTGATTACTGCATACGAGAGAGTCGCTGCGACAGCAGTTTTTCCTGAACCTACGTCACCCTCGAGGAGTCTTGCCATTGGATGAGGATTTGCCATATCGGCGAGCATTGTATTGATAGCCAAAGTTTGTGCCTCTGTATGTTTGAAAGGAAATCGGTTTATGAAATCGTCGATGTCAGCGCGGGCATGATTTACTGGAAATGATTTATTCTCCAAATAGTTTTCTCGTTCGATTTTACGTGCGAGCTGAATGAAGAATACTTCTTCAAAAGCGAAACGTTTGCGTGAAGCCTCGGCGTTGTTTTCTGATTGAGGGGAGTGAATCCAAACAAGTGCGGTTGATAGCTTGGGTAGATTATATTTTTTCAATATATCGTTCGGGATATAATCTTCCATCGTTTGGACTAGCCCAGAAGCAATTATTTTTTGCACAGTGTGATATATAAATCGACTTGTTACACCTCGAGTCTCACGATAGATGGGGAATCCATATATTTCCGAAGCTTGGGCGCCTTTACCGAATATCGAATTGTGCATATCTATCGGCAAAGCATTTTTTTCTTTAAGCTCCGGGTTTGATAAAAATAGTCCATGCTTCCCCTCAGCAACTTTTCCTGACAATTCCACATAGTCGCTTTCGTGCACCATCTTTGCCATATAAGCTTGGTTGAACCAGATTATAGGAATTGTTCCGGAACTATCTTCAAGCAGAGCCTCGCCCATAGGCATTTTGCTTTTGAATGCTTTTCGTGTTTTGAGTTTGCTGATACGCCCGTAAAGAGTGACAGTATCTCCAGAGACGACATCTTGTATCAGCTTGATCTCACTTACATTTGTATATCGAGTAGGGAAGTAATAGAGAATGTCGCGGATAGTTTTGATTCCAAGTCGAGCGAGGGCCTTTTTCTGGTCGTCGGATGTTCGGAAATGTTTTATGAGTTCGTCGGTTAGTAACATCTAGTTAGTATAGCGTATTTTGACATTCTCTTAAAAAATCGTAGTATGAATTTATCACAAATATTTTTTAAAAAACCGCTTATGCTTAGTGAAGTAGGCAACACCGACAAAAGTGCGTCAGGGGCCGCAAATGGAGTCCCCTATGAAGATTTCATCGAGTGGCTTAAAAAAGCTCACTACACCGATGGATATTAATTAACGCCATTATTATTGGCAAAAAAGAAAAGCCCCGCGAAGCGGGGCTTTTTCAATGGGAGTTTATTTTAAGATTTCCTTTATTCGGTCGGAGAGCTCATCAAGAGTAAAATTGGATTTTACCATGTAGTCTGTTGCTCCGAGGTCTTTTGCGTGTTTGATGTCTTTGTCTTCAGAAAGGTTTGAGAAAACTATGACAGGAGTGTTTTTTGTTTTTTCTGCCTCACGGATCATTTTTAGGATTCCAAATCCGTCTATCCCTGGAAGTACAAGGTCGAGAAGCACAAGGTCAGGAGTATCGCCGTTGAGTATTTTGGTTGCCTCGTCGCTGTTTGATGCTCCGTTTACACTAAATCCTTCCTTCTCAAGCTTTGTTAGAGCAAGCCCTTGGAGGAAACTATCGTCTTCAACTATTAGGATTTTCTTTGCCATACTTTCGTTACATTAATTACTTATCAATAATATGTATTTTAACACGCCTTTTCAGACATCGCTACTGTACCACGTCGAGGGGGATGTGTACATAAAAGGTCGTTCCAGTGCCTTGGTTGCTCTCAAACCAGATTCGTCCACGGTGACGCTCGACGATACTTTTAGTTGTGTATAGACCAAGACCTGATCCTACAGAGTCTTGTTTTTTCGCGTTGCTAGCTCGGAAGAATTTACCAAAGATACTTGGCTGGTCCTCGATAGAAATACCTATACCTGTATCGCGTACAGATACTTCAATCCCGCCGTCTTTTTGTCCTATGTTTACAAAAACACGCCCACCTTTGTTTGAGTATTTCACAGCATTTTCTATTAGGTTCTGGAAAACGACACGGATTTTTTCTGGGTCTACGATAACAGGCCCGATTATATGATCTGGTTTTAGAAATATAAGTTCTATGCCTTTCTTGTAGGATTCTCCTGTGAAGTCGAAGACAACTTCGTCGAGGAGTTTGACGAGATCTGTAGGCTCTGTGTGCATCGATTCGAGGGTGTCTTCAGCATGGTTGATAGAGAGCATTTCATTTACAAGACGAATCATTCTGTCGTCTGACTCAAACGCTTTTTTCATGAAATTTAATTGTTCTGCTGTAAGAGTACCGAAATCACCGTCTATAAACATCTTAAGTATCCATTTCATTGCTGAAAGGCTTGTGCGGAGCTGGTGGGCAGAGATTGAAATTAAGTCACTCTTTGTGGCATTTTGGCGTTTTAGTTCTTCGTTTTCACGAATCAGGTCATCTGTTGTAGACATGGGGATAGTATACGGCGTAAAGTCCAAACTTCAAAATATAAATTATAATTAACCCGTAGTGTCTTTTTTGCTTGTTACTAGTTTTTTTTCTAGGCCATTTTTGACTATATATTCTGCTACGGCAGGGGGAACGAGGTTCTTCCAGTCTGCACCCTCTGTAGCAGAATCACGGACTTTTCCACTACGCTCGCGATCCACATCTTTATCTAGTGTCAATATTGTTTTGACGTCGTAACCCATTTTTTTAATAAAGGAAATTTTTGCAGAGTCACCGTCTCCTGTAATGCTCATTAGAAATACAGTGTTTGGTAATAATATATCCTTAATGTTTTTGTAGTCGCTTGGGAATGGGATTATTGTATATTTATTTTGTTTTACATTTTCCGCATCGAGTGCGAGTGCGATCATGTCGCGTCTTTCTTCGAATGAAAAGGGGTTGAGTTCGGCAGTACAAGGAAACCCAGTTCGTTCAGACTCTTCTCGGGTGCAGATTTCTGGAGTACAGATACCAATGTAGAGGTGGTTTGTTTTTTCAAGTGCAGAAAGAATATATCGGAGATGCCCGTTGTGCGGTGGCTGGAATCTTCCATGTACGATGCCAGTGCCAATCTTTTTTGTTGTATGTCCATTTAAGCCAAAAGCGTTCCATGGAGGTTTGATGTTCCATTCTGGAAACTGTGAGAGAATCCACCCTACGTAGCTATTGCTGTTTGATGAGAGCAGGGAATATTTGTCTTTGAATGCATATGTTTCAAATGAGTGCACAATTGTATCCGATATTTCGCGAGCTGTAGAATTTTCGTCACCTTCAATAGCATCGATTATTTTTACATCGTCCCATGTTTCGCTTGAAAATATTGGAAACTTTAGTGTTCCAGAAAAGAGAGGGAGGGCGTCTTTATGTAAATATCCCCAGTGCTCTTTTCCTTCGATTATTTTATGGAGTACTTCAAAACGAGAAACAAGTCCTCTTTGATTTACCACAAACCATAGGTGTCGTGCGAAGTTTATAGGAATAGATGCCGGACACGAAAAAACAAATACTTGGTATTTGGCTGGGTTTAGCAACTTCTCAAAATCACCTGAAAATTCATTTTGCATGAATTAAATATAACACGAGTATGTTTTGTGTATGCACTGCGGGGAAGATTATGTGTTTCTCGAACTTATTAAAATATACAATCTTGCTAAACGTGGCAAGCCTTTTCTGCAAACAATTTTAAATCATTCCATTTTGCCACGAGTGGCTTAATATCATTTTTGGTATTTCTATCCTCCTATTAATGGCAAATCATTTAACCTACTCTTAAATTATATGAGCACAATACAAAACAATCTTCGTCATTATCGTGAATTAAAAGGTTTGACCCAACAGCAGCTTGCTGACAATCTTGGATTCAAAAGTACGGCTCGAATCTCAAAATGGTAAGCTGGAAAGCAATATCCGCATGTAAGGCATTACATTAAGTTACTGAAATTTCTAGAGGTTTCTGCGTTTGAAATTTATCCATTTAAAGATACGGTTTCAGATCAATAACTACTTTTTCTACTGCCTGCATCATGTTTTGCAAAGTCTCCATAAGAGGCTCACCATTTGTTATGTCTGCTTCGGGTTCATTAAAACCAACTTCAAACTTAAAAGCCATATCTGGATTGGGTTTTTCATCTATTGCTCCGATTAAAAGTTCAGTACCTACTTTCAATGGGAACTCTCTGTCTGCCGGTGCAAAGAAAGCACTGAGTTTTATATCCGGGATAGGTTCAGGGTATTGTTCAGGATGCGCCTGCTGAAGATTTTTCCGCATCTCTCGCATCATCGGTAGCATATATGCCCCCAGGTCTGCGCTTCTGAACGAAGAACCTACCGTAATAAGTAAGCGGTGCTTATCAATATTATTCAATTTATTCAGTTTCCACAGTAGATCGTTGGCTCCTTTATATGGCTGCATAGTGTCAATAGCTGTTATAGCGGCCGGAGTTGCACCTTTCAGCATTTTTACCTTATTTATGTCGTACTTAGCTAAATCATCAGAAATAGGAAAATATATTTTCTCAGTAGAAAATGAGGCACCGGTTCCGTTCAAAACTAACTGATATGCCACATTATCAAGTGCGCTCCGTAAACATGCAATTACTTCGCCAGTAATGACAGCCATTTTCTCGGGCGTTTCCTTAACTTCAGATACGAAATAAACAATTTTACGGTCTGCATTAAGTTTTGTCTCAACCTTATATGGTGCAGCAACAAAAAAAGTACCCATCTCTTTTTGTAGTTCTTGCAGATGTTCTTTTGCACGTTCAATTTTTAATTCAAAGCTTTTCATATTCCAAAGTTCGAGAAAAATTCATCAGGGTTGCCTTTTTTTATTCCGAAAATCCGTATTTAATAATACTCATTTGCCATAAATGGCAAGCTTGCGGAGACGGCGAGATTCGAACTCGCGAGGGGTTATGAAGCCCCTGCCTCTTTAGCAAAGAGGTACGTTAGACCACTCTGACACGTCTCCTTTAAAAACTTTCTCACTTTAGCACATTATTTGTAGTATTTCACTTTGGTTTCAAAAATGTTGAATATATTGTATAGTCTCCAGACGGAAGCGTGGATGAGTGGTTTAAATCAACAGTTTACTAAACTGTCGACCGTTAATTCGGTCCGTGAGTTCGAATCTCACCGCTTCCGCTATGGTTGAAACTAGGTATAGGATTGTGTTTGTAATCTCGTTTATTGCGGTGTCTTTTTTCCTAGTTACTCCAGCCTTTGCGAAACATAAATTGAAGGGCCAGATTGTGTCACACCAATTCAATATTTATGGTGCTCCAGCGGCAAAAGCTGTCGCTATATCGCCTGATGGTTCTGAAATTTGGACGGCACTTCTTATGAACAAGACTCAGGGAGTGAGTGTTTTCGACGCGCTTACAGGAGCTAAGATTACTGATATCAATCTTAATAACGGGGGCGGGGTGGAAATTGTTTTCTCTAAAGATGGAACAAAAGCATATGTGAGTCAGATGGAGACTGCGCGGGTATTTGAGATAGACACAACCGAAAAGAAAATTCTTCGAGTATTTAATACAAAGAGTAATTGGACAAAAGTGGTTGAGATTTCTCCGGACGGCAAAAAATTATATGCTTCAAATTGGCTGGGGAACAATGTATCAGAATTTGATTTGGAGAGCGGGAAACTTATTCGCAATATTAAGACAGTAAAAACACCTCGCGGTACGTATCTTACGAGCGACGGCATGTATATGTATGTTGCTGGATTCGACAGCGGAGAAATTCAAAAGATAAATTTGAAAGATGATACTAGGAAAATAATTTTCAAAAATAAAGGTGCGATGCGTTCGTTTGCTGTTGATGAGGAACGTGGGGTTTTGTATATCTCCGATATGGCTTGGAATACAATTTGGAAGATTGATATGGCGAATGACACGGTTTCTCGTTTTGCGCGAACTGATAGTCATCCAAACACTATTGCACTTTCTCCTGATAAAAAAGTTCTCTATGTTTCAAGCCGAGGCCATAATTTTTCTCCGACAAATTACTACGTCCCCGGTCCAGACTACGGCTCAGTAGTGTTATACGATACGACAAATGGAAAAATTCTTGATGCTATTGTAGGTGGCAATCAGCCTACAGCGCTTGATATTTCGGACGATGGAACACTTTTGGCATTTTCTGATTTTCTGGATGCACGAATACAGGTTTATAAAATCCCTACTTATGATGAGCTTTTAAAAGGGAATGGGGGAAGAGGTCTAATCTACAAAAAAGAATTGATTAAAAAGAATTTTGTAGCAATCAAAAACACCGCAAACTAGTTTGCGGTGTTTTTATGACGACTTCAGGATTTTGTTAATACGGATGCAGTTCGCGACGCGAAGCTCGGCTTACGACTAAGCTGTATTAGGAATACAGCGCTGGAGCAAACGAGCGAGCAACAAAGAAATGCGCCGTATTTACGAAATTCTGCCGGGGTAAGCCTCGAGTCCTTTTCTCAATATCTCCATCGAACGAGCCAATTTATCCTCGTGTAGTACATAGGCAATACGGATTTCGTTCACACCAAGTCCCTCTGTTATGTAAAAGTCGGGCATTGGGGAAATCATGACTGTTTCGCCATTATCAGAAAATTCACTAATCATGTACTTAACAAAGTTTTCTGCGCTATCTACAGGCAATGCTGCGTATATATAGAATGCTCCCATTGGTCGAGTGACTACCACTCCTGCCATTGTACTTAATCCTTGATACACAACTTCACAGCGCTTTTTATATTCTGCGACGACTGGGTCAGTATATTTTTTTGAATCTGACATGAGCGGAATGAGCCCATACTGTTCGAGTGTGCCAACTGATAGACGAGCTTGAGCAAATTTTAAAACAGCACCCATGATGTCCAAGTTGTAAGACACAAGACATCCGACGCGAGCTCCGGGCATTGAGTAACGTTTTGAAACTGAATCTACAAGTACGACTGTTTCTTTTGCTCCTTCCATTGCGAGCATGCAAGAAGTGCGACCGTCGAAACGGATTTCACGGTATGTTTCATCGGCGATGACGAAAATATTGTTGCGTTTCGCAATTCCAAGAATGCGTGCAAGTTCTTCCTCGCTCCAGAGTTTACCTGTTGGATTGTCTGGATTGATAACGACGATAGCTTTTGTTTTGTCTGTAATTTTGCTTTCAATTTCACTATCTGCCGGCATTGCAAATCCACTTTCAGCTTTGAGTGTGATTGGAACGAGCTTTATGCCTATCATCACCGCGAATGATTTGTAGCTTACATAAAGTGGCTCGAATACAAGAATTTCATCACCGATATCGGCAACGGCCATTAGGGCAAGAAGAATAGCTTCAGCACAGCCTACGGTAGGGATAATATTTTTTGGCTCGATTGTTACTCCAAATTGTTTGTAGTAGGTAATCCATGCGTCAACGTGCTCCACAATTCCCGGAGAAGGAGCGTAAGGAAGATTTTTGCTACCGTAGCGTTTTATTTCAGCAAAAAATTCTTCCGGAACTTCAAGGTCGGGGTCACCGGCACTCATCTTATAAACTTTAATGCCCTTCTTTTCTGCCTCATACATATATGGCAAGAACTTACGAAGAGGCGAGGCGATGACGTTCGCTCCGCGTGACGATATTTGTAGGGATTTCATCCGGTAGTGAAAAATGGCATAGCCTTGCGGCGAAATTTTTAGCCATTACTAATTAGGTTGATA
The DNA here is from genome assembly GCA_017991895.1 of Minisyncoccota bacterium. GTDB lineage: Bacteria > Patescibacteriota > Minisyncoccia > Phycocordibacterales > UBA9973 > CAITQP01. Next base: position 20,906 of record JAGOPR010000007.1, read on the forward strand.
ATTGTTTATTTTGGCGCCTCGTTGAACTTTCACTTACCCGCAATGCCATTTTCTACTACGGGATTCATGTGGTGATTTTAACCCAAAAGTGAATTTGTGGCGAATATTGACATGAGTGAAGTATTATTTTAATGTTTGAATATTCTTTCACGTTTTTTAAAAAAAATTTCTTATGAAAAAGAAACTTATAATTGTAATGCTCCTAATGAGCATCGGAACCATTATTTTCGCAAAAAATCTTAGTGGCGCAATGCAGGGGATGGACGCGGAGTTTTCATGGAAACACATCGTGATATTAGCAGTACCTTTTATTGCTATGTTCATATCAATCCTTGAGGATTACAATGTAAAAGTTGACAGGATGCTCGTTTTTTCATTTATAGGGTGTGTCCTTTGCTTACCGGTTGCAATTTTGGTAACTAAAATTTTTACATTAAGTTGTAACGCCTGTGCTTGGTACATTGCCGAATGGTGGAATTATTTTTTTACCGCGGTGCTTATACTTAGGGATGGTTATGTTGAGCTACGCTACAGGTCTAAACATGGGTTGCCGGTTAATCATTAAGTTTATGCCTGTTTCGACAGCAGAAAAATGCTTGGTCGAGCAGGCATTTTTCGTGCCTATCGATTGAGTCTTGCCCGATTTTGTCGTTTCGACAAAATCGGGCATTTGGTCTATACTGACCTCGGAAAAACATTACTATTAATCGCAATTTTTAATGAAACAAAATACCAGCGCGCGCAACAAAGCTTTTGTCTTGTGGTTTGATGAAATCGGGAAAGGTGATGTAGGCATCGTAGGAGGGAAGAATGCAAACCTCGGCGAAATGTACCAAAATCTCACGAGTGCTGGAGCAGGAAAAGGCGAGAAAATTGCCGTGCCGTATGGATTTGCAGTTACGGCTGAGAGCTATCGCTACTTTGTAGAAAAAAACGGTTTGGATGCAAAAATCAAAGGTATTTTGAAAGGTCTTGATACAAACAATATCAAGGCGCTTGAAAAAGCTGGTCACGCTGTGCGTGAAGCTATTATGGGAGCGACGTTCCCCCCAGAGCTCTCTGGTGAAATTGAAGAAGCATATAAAGCACTCGCTTTGAAACTCAAAATCAAAACAAAAGATCTCGATGTTGCTGTGCGTTCAAGTGCTACAGCTGAAGATTTGCCGGATGCATCATTCGCTGGACAGCAGGAATCATATCTTAATGTCACAGGTGTCGACGAAGTACTTCTTTCAATCAAAAAGTGTATGTCATCGCTCTTTACGAACCGTGCTATCTCTTACCGAGAGCACCAAGGCTACGACCACTTCAACGTACTTCTATCAGTGGCTGTACAAAAAATGGCGCGATCAGATCGCGGTGCTTCCGGTGTACTCTTTACGCTCGATACAGAATCTGGATTTAAAGATGCAATCATCATCAACGGCTCATGGGGTCTTGGTGAATACATTGTGAAGGGAATCGTGACTCCTGATGAATACGTAGTATTCAAACCAACACTCGCAAAAGGATTTAAATCTATCGTTGGGAAGAAAATGGGGAGCAAGGAAAAGAAACTCGTTTATTCTACCGGTGGAACGGAGGTAACAAAAGAAGCAATTACAACACCATCAGAACGCAATCGTTTTGTGCTTACTGACGAGCAGATTCTCCAGCTTGCTCGCTGGGGTGCAATCATTGAAGAGCACTACAAGCGACCAATGGATATTGAATGGGCGCTTGATGGAAAGACCGGCGGACTCTATATCGTACAAGCGCGACCTGAGACGGTAGAGAGTGGGAAGAGCGGTGTTGTACTTAGTGAATATAAACTGATTGAAACTGGAAAACTTCTTGCAGAAGGCGCAGCTGTCGGAGCAAAAATCGGACAAGGAAAAGTGCGATACATTAAAGATGCTTCACAGCTTTCCACGTTTAAAAAAGGGGAAGTACTTGTTACAGAAATCACTGATCCAGATTGGGAACCTATCATGAAAATCGCCTCTGCTATCGTCACTGATGCTGGAGGACGAACAAGCCATGCTGCTATCGTTTCGCGTGAGCTTGGAATTCCTGCTATCGTTGGAACTGGAACGGCGACAAAAGTATTGAAGAATGGAATGGATATCACTGTGTCTTGTAGTGAAGGAGAGGTGGGTAAGGTGTATGCCGGACTTCTTAAATTCAAACACGAGAAACATGACCTCAAGGATTTCCAGAAGCCAAATACTCCAGTGAAAATGATCGTAGCTGATCCTCAACTCGTATTTTCACATGCTAGTCTTCCTCACTCAGGGGTAGGACTCGCGCGTGAAGAATTTATCATTTCAAACTTTGTAAAGATTCATCCGAACGCGCTCATAAACTACAAGACGCTTACTGATAAGAAACTCAAAGCAGAAATAGATGCACTTACAAAAGGATACGATGACAAAGTAGAATACTATGTAGAAAAATTGAAGTTTGGTATTGCTACAATTTCCGCTGCATTTTATCCATATGAAGTCGTACTTCGTTTTTCTGACTTCAAGAGTAATGAATACCGCGGACTTATCGGAGGCTCAATCTATGAACCGCTTGAAGAAAATCCAATGATGGGATGGCGTGGTGCGTCTCGTTACTATGATCCAAACTTTATGCAAGCCTTTGAACTTGAATGTCGCGCAGTAAAAGAAGTGCGCGAAGAGCTCGGACTTTGGAATTTGAAGGTAATGGTGCCATTTTGCCGAACTCCAGAAGAAGGAAGAAAAGTTGTTGCGCTCATGGAAAAGTATGGACTCAAGCGCGACAAGAAAGACAAGAAAGAGTATAAGGTAGTTGTTAAAAAAGGAAACATGAAGGCAGAGACTGTAACCGTAAAATCCAAGCTTGAGATTTACGTTATGGCAGAAATTCCGTCAAACATTCTACAAGCAGACGAGTTTGCTGATATATTCGACTCATTTTCTATTGGCTCGAACGATCTCACTCAGCTTACTCTCGGTCTCGACCGCGACTCAAAGCTCATCGCACACATTGGAAATGAGAGAAACGGTGCAGTACAGAAACTTATCACAGAACTCATTCGTGTCGCTCACAAGCGTGGTATGAAAGTAGGAATCTGCGGACAAGGTCCATCAGACTTCCCAGACTTTGCAGCATTCCTTGTCGGCCTTGGTATTGATTCAATCTCAATCAACCCGGATACTGTACTTAAGGCTTCTCTCAACATTTCTGCAGTTGAAAAGAAACTTAAAGGAAAGAAATAATAAAATGACCTCTTCGGAGGTCTTTTTATTTTTACTATCAAGGTAGTACAATAAAAATATGAAATTAAAACGGAAAATTCCGACCACGATGGCAACTCAACATCCAGACCATGCCTGTGAGGCATTCTGGCATAAGGGTGGAGCTTACATTCCTATTGGAGAAGAAGCTAAAGAATCGTACCGAAACTTTTTTGAGCTCGGGATTGGTGAAGTGATGTGGGATTGGGAAGGCAAGCTTGTGGACGAGTCTGTCCTTGAGAGATTTGTCGCAAAGAACTATGAGTTTTTCAAAAAGTATCCAATTGGAAAAGATTTTTTCCTAACATTTAGACTACCGAATCCAAAAGTACAAACTGAGTTTCGCATGGCTCGTGCGCTTATGAACATCGCTACTTCAGCAAGTATGGCAAAGCGTATTGGCTGGCATACACCGCCACTTTTTGAGGTGGTTGTACCAATGACAGAAAATGCTGAGGAGCTAATTGAAATTCAGAAAGCTTTTAAAGAGATTGTCTCACTAAAACATCCACTCAATCGTTTTGATACGAGCCTCTTGAACCATATTATGATTGTTCCACTTTTTGAGCAGGCAGACACGATAATAAATGCAGATAAAATACTCGAGAAATACGTAAAGCTACACAAAAAGATATTTAAAGAAAATCCGAAGTATATTCGTCCTTTTGTGGCACGTTCTGATCCAGCACTCAACTCTGGAATATTGCCGACAGTGATGGCGATAAAAATTGCACTTTCAAGATTTAAGAAATTTGAAAAGAAATTCAAAATTCCGATGTATCCAGTGATTGGGTGCGGAACACTGCCTTTTCGTGGAGGCCTCAACCCTATTGCTCCAAGCAGGTTTATAAATGAATATAAAGGTGTGCAGACAGTCACGATTCAGAGTGCTTTCCGATATGACTTTCCAAAAGCGAAGGTTATTAAAGCAATTAAAAAGCTCGATGTTGAGCTTCCAAAAGGTGAAATTGTAGAAATAACAAAAACTGAGGAGCAGGAACTTACTGATGCTATCCGACCGTTTGAGAACTACTACCGAAAGACGATAGAAGGTCTTGCGCCGGAAATAAATCAGGTTGCCTCGCATATTCCACGTCGTCGTGAGCGTGTGCAACACACGGGACTTTTTGGATACTCAAGAGGGATAGGGAAGGTTTCATTACCACGCGCGATTTCATTTACTTGTGCTCTTTACTCACTTGGAATTCCACCGGAGATTATTGGTACAGGACGAGGTCTTGCGCAAGCACGTAAAGATGGAACTTTGAAACTCATCGAAAAAAATTATATAAATCTGAAACACGATTTGTATTTTGCTGGAAAGTTTTTGTACAGAGATGGTCTTGTCGGGTTCGCTGAAAAATCAAAAGCATGGCGCGATGTGCTTACAGATGTAGAAGAAATTGAAAAGTATTTAGGCAGGCCACTTGGACCGAAATACAAAAATGAAATTGAACACCAAAGGGTTTCGGCAAAGATACACCGAGCGATTAAACGAGGGCATAAGCTTGGAGTGCTAATAGAAAATTGCGCGTGTTTGCGCCATAGCATGGGCTAGGATTAACGCAAACGGCGCATTTCTTCGTTGCTTCACTCGTTCGCTTCCGCAACTTACTCCAAGTACGTCTTGGTCGCGAGCTTCGATCACTCCTTACAGGAGCTGTACACCTTTCGCTTTCCGAGTACGGAATACTCAAGGTCTTGCGAAGCTCCAAGTATTCGCTTCTCACCTCTCACTGCATCCGTCTTCGTTAATCCGAGTACTAGTAGACGTAAAAGGCTCCAATGAAAAGGAGTCTTTTACATTGGAGCCGTAGTTTTTTAGCAAATTTAGCGAAGTGCAAACAGTTCACCTTTCATGTAGGCACGAACGTAAATTTCAATGCCCTGACTTTTGTTTTCAAGTTCTGTCAGGAGTTCTCCTGGTGAGTACTCGTCCTCAAGGATACTGAATACTTGATCAGGATTTTCGGCCTTCAGTATTTTTAGTTTTTTAATCATTTCCTCAATCGCATTGTTATACTTATGTGTATCTTTACACCATTTGTAGTAACTTGCCCAGAGTACATTTGATATCAGAACGTAAAAACTTAGCCAAGTTCCGCCTCCACGTATCCAGTCCTCTCTTTCATGGGCTCCGCCAACAAGGCAAAAGTATATTGTGATAATAAAACCACAAACACTTGCAAGCATTGGTATTTTATAGCCCCAGCCCGCTATTCTGATAGGGTCAAAAAGTAGCACAATGCCTAAATAAATAGGCAGGAAGCTAAGCACAATCCAGAAAAACAGGTTCAAATCTAAATTGTGGGGAATCGCCAGATGGACAAAGTAGTAACCGATGGCAATGTATACGGTTAATTTGAAGTAGTCGGTTGTTTGTTGCATTTGTATTTTCATAATTTTTAATTTACGAGGGTGATTAATAAAAAGCCGAAAGGTCAGAAACCCCTCGGCTTTTTATTAATCGTTTTCTTTACACTACAACTCTACGTAAATCATGTCAAACCAGAGTGTGTAAATAAAAAAGAACTCATTACACTTGTCGTGTTACGAGTTCTTGGGGGAAAGTATCTTTTTTGAAAAAATGTAACTTACAACGCTGAAAATAATTGTAAGAATAATGAAGGCAATTGTGTAGCTAGCTTTGCATTTTTCAACCAATAAATACATTGAGGGCGGGGTTACAATAATAATTGTAGTTCGCATTAATAAGTAAGGTGCGAGCTGTTTTTTTAGATTTGACCCGTCTTTATTATCAAATGTGTATTTTCTTTGGAGGTAAAAACTTACAAGTAGGTTAACAATTGTTCCAATGAAGGAGGATACTGTATAGGGTATGTTTAGAGATTCAATGCAGAACCACATTGTTCCATAACCTGAAAGTACAGCGATCGCACCTAAAATGATAAAAAGAATAATTTCCCTTGTTTTTCGACTTCCCGGTCTCTTTTCCAAGTACTGTTGATTTGATTACCAACATACTACCTTTAGGCTTAGAAAAAGCAATTATTCTCGCTAGACCATTTTTCTTGGATCTACGATTTCATCAAATTCTTTCTCGGTTGCGTAGCCTAGAGCCAGCGTTGCTTCTTTGAGCGTTGTGCCTTCGGCGTGAGCTTTTCTGCCGATTTCTGACGCTTTGTCATAGCCAATTTTTGGAACGAGAGCTGTCACGAGCATTAAAGAGTTGTCTAGATTCTTTTTAATATTTTTTTCTATTGGCTCAAGTCCATCGATACATTTTTCAGCAAACGAAACACAGCCATCTCCGAGGAGAGTAGCGCTGTGAAGGAAATTTGAGATCATCATTGGCTTGTATGTATTGAGCTCAAGCTGTCCGTTCATTCCACCCACAGATATTGCAACATCATTTCCCATAACCTGCGCGCAAATCATGGCGAGTGCTTCGCATTGGGTCGGATTTACTTTTCCCGGCATGATTGAAGACCCCGGTTCGTTATCAGGAATTTTTATTTCCGCGATACCACCGCGTGGTCCGGATGAAAGAAAACGAATATCATTTGCGATTTTCATGAGAGATACTGCAATAGTCTTGAGAGCTCCATGAGCTTCAACTATCGCATCATTTGAAGCGAGGCTCTCAAACTTATTTTCCGCAGTTACAAACGGAAGTCCCGTATGTTTCGCTATTTTCTTTATGGCATTTTCGGCAAAACCTTTTGGGACGTTAAGTCCTGTTCCTACAGCTGTAGCGCCAAGTGCTAGCTCGCGTAAATGCGGAAGGCTATTTTCGATCGTACGGATTCCATGGTCGAGTTGTGATACATACCCACTGAGCTCTTGCCCGAGTGTTATCGGTGTTGCATCCATCATGTGGGTACGTCCAAGTTTTACGATATCGGAATACTTTTTTGATTTTTTTGCGATAGAATCACGAAGTTTTTTTATCGACGGCAAGGTTACTTCTTCAAGCTTTTTGAGCGCAGAGACATTCATCGCAGTAGGGAATACGTCGTTTGAAGACTGGGATTTATTTACGTCGTCATTTGGATGAAGGATTTTTTCTTTGTCGTTTAACGCCCCACCATTTATATAGTGCCCTCGGTTTGCAATGACCTCATTTATATTCATATTGGTCTGCGTGCCCGAACCTGTTTGCCAGATGACAAGCGGAAATTCTCCATCGAGTGACCCTTCAAGAATTTCATCGCAAACACGGCAGATAATTTGAGCCTTTTCCTTTGGTAAATCAGTGAGTTCTGCGTTTGCAAGTGCAGAAGCTCGCTTTACAATAGCAAGCGCGTAAATAATCTCCTTTGGCATTCTGTCGGTCGAGCGAGCAATATTAAAATTTTCTATTGAGCGTGCGGTTTGTGCTCCATAATAAGCATTTTCTGGGACTTCTACTTCTCCGAGCGAGTCTTTTTCTATACGATTGTTCATGAGAACTATTCTACCTGTTAAAGAACCTATCTCAAAATTAACCACGTTTATAATAAATGAGAGTTGAATAAATATGATTCTTTCCTGTGCCACTAACACTCCTTTTTGGTTTTTGGTACAATGTGCGAGTGAAAGCTACTAATAAAATCAAACAGCAAATCTGGAAGGGCCTATATCCTGTTTGGCCTTACGTTGCACATTTTTTCAAGTGGCTACATAAGGGTGGACGTCAGCATTACAAACTTGGGTGGCTTGCGAACGGTTATAATCTGGAAGATTTAAAAAAGCACTTGAGTGAGAACTGGAATTTCGGCAATCATTTCGTTGCTTGGCATGACGAAGGACAGGTTTTATCATGGCGCCGACTCGAGAGTTTTGAAAAGCAATATCATCTCCGAGTTTTTTCTGATGGAGAAATCCGTGGGCATTATGAATACACGCCAGAAGCTCGCCCTATAAAGCACTTCCGAGAAATAGGGGAAGAAGAAAGACGAGAAGATTTTTTGAAATTTCTTGGCGACTATGTGACTCAAGAAAAATGTGTTCGCATGATAGTTGCTGATAAAAAGAACTCAAACGAGCCTCAATTTACTTTTGATAAGGCTTGTGAAAAGTTCGCTCAAAATTAGTTTAACTTTAGAAAATTAAATCCCAAACCATGCCCGCAATGTTGCGGGGTTTTCCTTTTAGCGGGTTGTGGTGCAAGTCGATAAAAGGCATTGAGTTGCATTCAATTACACCGCACCTTGGTTGTTCGCGCCATGAGCGTGTGACATCAATCATCATAAAATCAACTCCAACGAGAGAATCGTCTAGAACTTTTGCAACGAGTTCGAGCATTGCAACATTGTCTTTGTGAATTTCATCTGTCATGTCTGTCGCGCCACCACCTACTCCACGACTAGCCTTTTGACCGAGCGCGACTGTAATATTTTTTTCAGGAATGCTTTCAGTTGTCAGATTGTTTCGAGCTAGTTCCTCTATAACTTCGTCTGTGACAGTAATTGTATGAAATATTGGTCCTTGTCGAAGTGGATTCTTGTTTTCTATATCTATGAGTTCGGAAATTTTATGAACACCATCTCCAACAACAGAGGCTGGTTCACGGCGTAAAATACCAGCCACTTTTCCGCCGACAAGAGTTCCTCGATGGACGAATCCTTTGTGTTCCTCTTCCATTACAAGGTATGGAGAAAGTACTTTCGCACACTTATATGCTTTTTTTAAATCATCGAGAGTTTCAATGTGAATTGTTGTATGTCGACTGCGCGAGCCTCGTTCGGGTTTTATTATTACTGGCTTTGAAAGCGAGTTGAAAAGTTTTTTTGTTGCTCTCCACGAACTCACAGCTCCACCTTTCGCTACAGGAATACCTGCCTCGGCAAATTTTTCCCGCATTATTTTTTTGTCATCCATCCACGCGAGACTTTTTGAGTCGATTGTACCTTTGCGTGGAAGACCCATGAATGTTTTTGTTTGGCCTTTGTAGGTTGCGATGAAAGCTTCTTGTCCAACATGGAATAGGCGGAATTCACGCACGCGAATTCCGCGCCGGATGGCTTCTTCCCACATTACGCGACTTCGTCCACCGGTTTTTGCATCGGGGGCATCTTTGAAGCTAGCGAGCCGAACCGCGACGAGAGATTTCATTATGATAGGGGTTACATAATTAAAAAGTGGTCCGGACGCAATCGGCTCGAGGACTCGCCAAATCCATTCCATGGGGCGAGATATTGGCTGAAAAAATTTATCGAGCACGGCCGAAACCCACTCGAGTTTGTGGTTTACGGGAGCATTGCCACAGTCGGGGCAGGAAGCTTTCTTTTTCATGATGGTAGAAGTATACCCATACACCTACTTTTATAAAAGTAGGTGTATGGGTATACGTGGTAAAATATAAGTGTGGCCAACAGACAGATCTACATGCTAAAAATAGCCTTAATCGCTACTCTGGTCTACGGGGGATTTTTTCCTGTTTCTGTTTTTGCAGAGACGGAAAGTTCCTTAAATGGACCACAAGCACTTTTGTACGTAACAAACTCGCCGAAGTCGCTTGCTTCACTTCGAGAACACGTGAGTGCAAATGACATAATTTCACCTCAGACGTATACCGTAAATTCTGCAGGAAAACTTTTTGGCGTACCGAAAAAGGAAGTATTAGAGGTTGCTACAAAGCATGGAGCAAAAGTTATGCCACTTGTTTCTAACCAAAATTTTAATCAAAAAACAGTACATGCTTTCTTGATTAATAAAAAAGCACAAACAACTTTGGTCAATTCACTTATTAAGGAAGCGAAGAAAAGAAAATATATCGGTTACCAGTATGACTTTGAGCATATGCTATATACCGATCGCAATCTCTACTCTAGTTTTGTAAAAAAGAGTGCAGAAAGTTTTCATAAAGCAGGACTGAAGCTCTCTGTTGCTGTATCGCCACTTCATTCTGATGATGCGCTCGCATATGGGCCGGGGTCTTGGAAAAATTGGACGGGAGCTTTTGATTATAAAGCCCTCGGAGAATCTGCCGATTTTATTTCAGTGATGGCTTACGATGACTCACTTTCTGTTGGACCTGTGGCGTCACTGCCATGGGTAGAGCAAGTTATAGATTATTCTTTAAAAAAAATACCTGCACATAAAATATCAATCGGTATTCCTGCGTATGCATGGGTCTGGAACGACAAAACAGGGAAGCGTGTGCGTGCGCGTGGATATTCTTCACTTGAACCAATTATTTCCTCAGGTTCGTTTTTAGCGAACGGTCATTCCGATGAGCACTCTGTATCATATTTAACATACGCCAAGGACAATATTAAATATACGGCATGGTATGAAGACGGAAAAAGTTTTGAACGAAAACTCGCTCTTGCAAAATCAAAAGGAATTCAAAGTTACTCACTTTGGGCACTCGGTCTAGAGCATCCAGAACTTTGGAACAAGAAAGCTCTAGCCGAATTACCTGACAGTGGTTTGAATTTGGCTAGCTCATCACAGGTGGCGATAGAAAATCGGTAATTCCACCTTTTGTTGATTCAGAGCCCACCTATACTCAGCTATTTCTGTTGGGTATAAGTGGGCGAGGAAAGAGGGTCGGAGAGTAGTGAGCATTGCACACGCCGAGAACCGAGGGGTCCTCGAAAATTAATATCCTCGCACTTGGTGCGAGGATATTAATTTTGAGATATACTATATGTGTTCTGCATGCTCGCTCCTCATGAATCCCGTAGTGAAAAATGACATTAAAATTGAGGAGTGATATTTGGGTTTAAGTATGAGTCGTTTGATTAACAATATTATAGAATTTGATAGGTTTTGCGCTGAAAGCGCCATGTCATTTTCTACTACCGGATGAATCTTATAACTGAATTTATGGATAAATTACATTTAAATATTCCTACATCACTAAGCTCACCCGACAGTGCTGTGGGTATTGATATTGGTACTTCTTCAATCAAACTTGTCGAATTGAAGAAAAAAGGAGGGAAGGCCATTCTTGAAACATACAGTACTCTCGCTCTTGGCCCATATGCAAAACTCGATGTTGGAGCTACTACAAACTTGCCGACGGCAGATCTAACAAAGGCGTTAGCTGATGCTCTAAAAGAAGGCGCTATCGCTACCAAAGATGCGGCAATTTCCATACCGTCCTCCGCGTCGCTTGTTTTCTTGCTTGAATTGCCGTCTGCCATAGGAGAAAAGGAGCTTGCCGATATAGTGCCGACAGAAGCTCGTAAATATATTCCAGTGCCAGTGTCGGAAGTATCGCTCGATTATTGGGTTATTCCGCATCAGGAAGAAGGCTTTTATGAAGAGGACGGGAGCGAGAGTAAGATTCCAGCAAAGAGTGAGGTTCTAACGGCAGCGATTCACAACGACACCCTTGCAAAGTATCGCGAGCTTGCCAGCAACTCAGGTCTCAATGCAAATATTTTTGAGATTGAAGTATTTTCTGCTATTCGCTCAACATTTGCGCACGAACTTTCAGCTGTTTTGCTTATAGACTTTGGTGCATCAAAAACTAAACTAGCTATTGTGGAATACGGCATTGTTCGAAGTTTTCATATCGTAAATCGTGGATCATTTGATATCACAAGTAATATCTCAAAATCACTTTCAATTCCGTTTGAACAAGCTGAAGACAGGAAGCGTGATATTGGGCTTCTTGGAACAGGAAATGACAAACAGGTTTCCGATATTGCAAAAATTGCCGTTGACTATATTTTTTCAGAATCTGCATCTGCGATTTCAAATTTTGAACGTAAATACAATAAACCAATCAGTAAGATAATCCTGACTGGCGCAGGCTCGATGTTGAAAGGTTTTCATGAACAAGCACAAGAGACATTTAGAGTGGAAACAATAAAAGGAAACCCTTTTGACAAGGTTGAAGTGCCGGCTTTTATTACGAAGGTACTTGCTGAGACTGGACCGGAGTTTGCAGTTGCCCTCGGGTTAGCGTTAAGGAAGCTAGGGTAATAGAAAAACCATTACAGCCGTAATGGTTTTTCTGTAATGGTTTTGGTTTTTTATTGGCTCTTTAATAGAGCGATTACCTTGTTCATTTCTTCGGAATATTGCTCCTGCGTGACTTTCCTAAATTTTTTCTCTCTTGTAAAGTAATCATCTGAATTATATTTGAGAACACGCTTCTCATACTGGACAAGAATGTATTTTTTCCAGCGGTCCTTCTTTTTTTCAAGAAGCATTGTCGTATTTGCAGTCAGGTTTCCACTCCGACTGTATTCGCGGTGGTATATTTCCACCCTGTTGTCTTGGCAATGCTTGAATTCAAGCACAAGCCTTTTATTGGTATCGTACCGCCGTGTAATCAATGTTGCGGATGGAGCTGTGTTGCTCGGAGCATATTTTTCCAGCTCCTTTGTTTTGAAAATGAGTGGCTTTTGAGCCTTTGCAATTTCTGCGAAGAACAATGCAATAATCGAAGTAAGCATGATGAGCTTTTTCATTTTTTGATGGTTGTTTTTAGATGAGAAAATGTACAGCACTGCTCTCATCTAGGGGATAGGCGCAAGGCTGTACATTTTTTCTGATAAAACTAACCGAAATTTCAAAGAATCTACTTTATATTATACCACTAAACGATAAAAAAAGCAAGGTTAATGGTTTGTAAAAAAAGAAATATGATATAGTTATACAACTTACAAGTTAATTATTTTTAAATATGGAACCAACACAAACATCTCCACAGAATTCAACACCCAAAGCAGAATCACAACTTAAATTATCAATCCCTGCGGCGATTATTATTGCTGGAGTAATTATTGCTGGAGCCGTGTTCTTGTCTGGTCGCGGAGGTGTCGCACGAGTTGATAATGGGGGTGATACAGAAGTTGCTCCAGCGAAGGTTAATGTTAAGGATGTAACAGTTGCAGGCGAGCCATTTATCGGGCAGGAGAACGCTGTAGCGGTAGCATATTTTAGTGATTATCAATGTCCATTCTGTAAGAAATTTGATGACGAGGTACTTGGTAAATTGAAAACTGACTATGTTGATACTGGGAAAATTAAAATAATCTTCAAAGACTTTGCTTTTCTAGGTGATGATTCAACTACTGGTGCGATTTTTGGACGAGCGATATGGGATCTTTATCCAGCACAGTACTTTACCTGGCGTGAAGCAATGGTCGCTTCACAAGATGAAGAGCATGGAGGCTTTGGAGATCGCGCAAGTATTGAGAAACTTATAACTACGATACAAGGAATAGACCAAAAGAAAGTTTCAGCAGCTGTAGACACAAATATGGCAAAGTATAAGAAGCTTATCGAGGATAGTTATGCCGAGGGACAGCGTCTTGGTGTGCAGGGTACGCCATCGGTAATAATCGGGAAGGTAATGATTGACGGTGCTTATCCACTCAATTCTTATATTGAGGCGCTCAAGAAGGTAGTGAAATAGCTTTAACTAAAGAACGAAAAACACAAAACAAGGAACGGTGCTATGTTTTGCACCAATGTTCCTTGTTTTTTTGTTGCTTGTTATATGCTTCATGTATTACAATAGAGAAGTAACCTGCACGTTGTGTATTTTCTCTAATTATTTTTTCTCGTGGACAATAATTTTCAAACATCATTTATACCAAAGAAGCCTCTTGCCGAAGAGAGAATTCCTGTGCAAGGGCATACTTCTATTTTTTCCTTTTTTGCCGTTGTTATTTTTGTTGCCACACTTGCTTCAGCTGGGGGGACATATTTTTATCGAGCGAATCTTCAGAAAAGTATTAATAGTATGCAAGAATCGCTCTCAGCGGCTCGCAATCAGTTTGAGCCTGCTCTCCTTGAACAATTGAAGACGACAGATCGTCGTTTAAATAATTCGAGAATGCTTTTGAGTAACCATATTGCTGTAACTCCAATATTTCGTGCGCTCGAGGGACACACATTAAAGACAGTTCAATACACGAAGTTTACTTTCACAACACCAGATACACCGGGGGGATTGGTGAAAGTTGAAATGACTGGACGCGCACGCGACTACACTGCTATCGCGCTTCAGTCGGACAATCTTTCCATGAACAAAAATATCAAGGATCCACTCTTTTCATCACTTGTACTTGAGGAGCGAACAGGAACTGTGACTTTCGATTTGGTATTTAATGTGGAACCAGACTTTGTTAGATTTGTTACAAGTCTTGCTAATAAATTGGAGGAAGACTCTCTTGCTGATACTGAAACAGAGGAGGGCTCTTTGGATAGTTCGACAGACGGAACGACATTTCCAATAACTGACGACAGTGTTGTCGAGCCTTTGCAGTAATAAATTATATGAAATTCATCACACCTATAATTCTAGTCCTAATCTCAGTAGTAACATTTCTAATGTTTACTAATCCTACATACAAGGAGATTAAGGAACTTAAAATTAAAGCGGCGGAGTATAATGAAGCACTTACGACTTCGGCGAAGTTGCAGGCAGAACGTGATGCGTTAACTGCAAAATACAATTCATTTATGCCGGAAGACTTAAAACGTCTTTCACAGCTCTTGCCAGACAACACTGACAATATTCGATTGATTATTGATTTGCAGAGAATGGCTCAAGCCTATGGTATGACGGTAAGCTCTACAAAGTTTGATGCAAAATCTACTAAAAAAGTTACAACCCCAGTTGCCGATTCGTCATTGCAGGCAGTGGGAGCAAACGATGTAGCCCAAGCAACACGTGACTACGGAGTATTTGATTTGTCGTTCTCGACCACAGGTTCTTATGAAAACTTCATGAAATTCTTGAAAGATGTTGAATCTGCTCTTCGTATTACAGATATTCAGTCTATTGAGTTTAGTTCAGACCAAGCTGTCTCTCAGGGATCTAGTACTTCACCTGTCGGTCTTTCTGTCGGTAATACTGGTACAGCTGGATATCTTTACACTGTTAAACTTAGAACTTACTGGCTAAAAGGATAAAATTATGAAATCAGCTATCAAAATAATTGTAATAGTTGCTATCGTTGGAGCTGTCGGCTACTTCGGCTATAAATATTTTATTGTCGGAGATACCGGAAGTAGTAATGGTGGACTTGAGACAACGGCTGGGTTTGGAAGCGGTGTAGAATCCGAAATCCCAATTGCTTCTCAAGATAACAATATTCAAATGAATAATGATTTCTTAGCTAGTCTTTTGTCTATTCAGTCGATAAAGCTTGATGACAGAATTTTTTCTGATCCAGCTTTCTTAGCACTTCAAGATTTTAACCGCCCACTTTTGCCAGACACAGATCCTGGACGCCCAAATCCTTTTTCTCCAATCGGTACAGACTCATCAGGGCTATCGACACAGATTTCTACGAGTAATCCTTCGGATGTAAGGGGTGACTCTAGTGTGCTTAACGGAACGCTAAACGAAGGCGGGGAAGGTGTTACACGATGGTTCGCTTATGGAACCAGTGCAAGCCTAGGTCAGACGACTACACCAAAACCACAGCTTACTCCAGGGGCTTTTGCTGAAACAATCTCTTCACTAACTCCGAATACTACATATTATGTAAAGGCGATGGCTACGATTGCCGGACAGACTTTGGCTGGAAATTTGGTAACATGGACTACGGCGCAGACAAGCTCGACACAGACACGCAGGACGAATTAAGAATTTAAGAAGCTGTAAAGCTTTACAGCTTGAAAGCTATAAGGCTTCATGACACCTTTTATCGAAGAACTTATTAAACAGGGAGTTATATCAAACGATAAAGTTGATGAGCTTCTTTCTGTTGCAACTGAAAAGTTTAACGGAAATATTGAAGAGGCGCTTATTTCAGGTGGAGTATCTGAAGAGGCTATTTTAGATGTAAAGAGCATGTATTACGGGCTACCGAAGAAAAAGGTAGATCCAAAAACAATTGGTAGTGAGCTATTTAAATATATTCCAGAAGATTCTGCTGAGCATTACCACTTTGTTCCAATTGGAATGGAAGACAGTACTCTTCTTGTTGGAATGGCGAGTCCAGATGATATTCAAGCTACCGACGCTCTACGTTTTATTGCTGAGAAGCATGGGATACCGTTTAAAATTTTTCTAATCACCGAATCTTCGTATAAGACTATAATGCAGGGCTATCGAGGTCTTTCTGGTACTGTCGATCAGGCGCTTTCTGAGCTTGATGCTGAAATCGAAAAGGCCAATGAGGTTACTATAGACGATACAAAAAATATTCAAGAGCGTTTGAAGCCGGGGGAAGAAGAAAAGATTGTTGAAGAGGCGCCGATAATCAAAATCGTTGCGGTTATTTTGAATAATGCAACGGAGGGAAATGCTTCTGACATACATATTGAAAATACAGGGGATAAGGTTAAAGTGCGTTTTCGTGTGGACGGACAGCTTCATACATCTATTATTCTTCCGGTAAATGTTTACGCTGGAGTAATCGCGCGTATAAAAATTCTTGCGAAGATGCGTCTTGATGAAAAGCGTAAACCACAAGACGGGGGATTTTCTGCAAAGATTGCTGGACGTAAAATTGATTTTCGTGTATCTACTCTTCCTTCGTACTACGGAGAAAAGGTTGTGATGCGTATTTTGGATAGTGAGAAGGGCGTGAAGTCTCTAGACCAACTAGGGCTCTCTCCCCAATATCTTCAGATGGTGCGAGATGCACTTGCTCGACCATACGGATTGATACTAATTACGGGTCCAACAGGATCTGGTAAATCAACTACACTTTATTCTGTACTAAATGAGCTTGATCGTGAAAGTTCAAACGTTGTTTCGCTTGAGGATCCAGTGGAATATCACATTCCTGATGTAAACCAGTCGCAGGTGATGCCAGAAATCGGCTACACATTTGCTTCAGGACTGCGCTCAATTCTTCGTCAGGACCCAGACATAATAATGGTGGGAGAAATTCGTGATGCTGAAACAGCACAGCTTGCAATTCAAGCGGCGCTTACTGGTCACCTTGTCTTTTCTACGCTTCACACAAACAACGCAATCGGTGTTATTCCGCGTCTTATAGACATGGGTATCGACCCGTACCTTATTGCTCCAGTGCTTGTGCTTTCAATCGCGCAACGTCTTGCTCGCATGAGCTGTGCCTCTTCTGTACGCCCAACAGCAAATCAGTCGGCTCTTCGTGAGATGAGCGAGAAGCAATTTGCTGATCTACCAGCGGAATTTAAGGCAAAGCTTCCACTTACGGGTGATTTTACAGAGGCAGTCCCATCGGCAGAGTGTCCTGTGGGAACCCGCGGGCGTATGGCGATATTTGAGATGTATCCGACAGACCCTGACTTGCAGGCTTTAATACTTAGAAAGCCCGTAGATACTGAGATTTATAAGCTTATTCGAGCAAAAGGGTTTATTACCATGCGCGAGAATGCCATACTAAAGTGTATTGAAGGAAAGATACCTTTTCAAGAGATCTATAATTTGTAGCTACCTTGACTGTTGCTAGGGTGGTATACTATTTAGGCAGTACAGAATATAAATAACCTATATGCAAAACAAAAAGATACTTATAGTTGATGACGACGTTTTTTTGCTCGACATGTATGCACTCAAATTTTCTCAGGGTGGATTTGATGTCACTACCGCACTAGGTGCTCTCCCAGCACTCGAGAAACTCCGTGGGGGGTTTGTTCCTGAAGTAATACTTTTAGATATCGTAATGCCCGTTGTTGACGGGTTTGAGTTTTTAGAAAAAATGAAGGAAGAGAAACTTGCAGAGAAAGCTGTACGTATTGTTCTATCAAACCGTGGTCAAGAAGCAGATATCAAGCGTGGTACTGATCTCGGAGCGGTGGGGTACATCGTCAAAGCTTCAACCACCCCAGCAGAAGTCATTGCACAAGTAACTGATATTATTAATAAACATAAATAAATATTAGAAAGTAGAAAATAGTAAATAGAAAGTAGGAACTTAAACACAAATGTACTCACTATTTTTTATTTTCTACTAACTATTTACTAGCTCCATGGATCCAAAACAACTTATCGAAGCGCTCGTTGATATAATTATAAAAGAAGGAGGCTCCGACCTGCATATTTCTGCAGGGCGTTTTCCGTCTATTCGCGTGGCTACACAGCTCATAACGCTCGTTAATCAAAAAAAGTGTACTCAAGAAGATCTTCTCGGGATGCTTAAGTCGATGGTGAGTCAAGAAAAGTATGATTACTTCATAAAAAACTTCGAAGTAGACTTTTCATACGAACATACTGATGGTACTCGCTTGCGCGGAAATGCTTTTTATCATAAAGGTGCAGTAGGTATGGCGCTTCGTGTTATTCCAAAAGTTAAGACTCTAGCTGAACTCAAGCTTCCAGAAGTACTCAAAGCTTTTGCGCGCAAGAAACAGGGATTTTTCCTTGTTGTGGGTCCAGTGGGACAAGGTAAATCTACTACAATCTCAGCAATGGTGGAGTTTATAAATACGGAACGATCTGAGCACATTATGACGATCGAAGACCCTATCGAATATCTCTTTGTTGAGAAAAATTCGATTATTGATCAGCGTGAAGTAGGTATCGACACAAAGGATTTTCAAAATGGTCTACATTCTATCTTCCGTGAAGATGCAAACGTAATCATGATTGGAGAGATGCGTTCTGCTGAAACAATTTCAACCGCTGTAACCGCGGCGGAAACAGGACACCTTGTGCTCTCGACTCTTCACACAAATACTGCAGCTCAGACCATCGACCGTATTATAGATTCCTTCCCTGGTAGTCAGCAGGATCAGATTCGTAGCCAACTTGCGGAGTCGCTTCTAGGGGTTTTTTCACAGCGTCTTATTCCAAAAATTACTGGAGGGCTCGCGCTCGCATATGAGCTTCTCATAAACAATAACGCTGTATCAAACCTTATTCGTGAAAAGAGAACACACGAAATAGACGTTGTAATCGAAACAGGAAGTGAGAGTGGAATGATGGATATGAATCGTTCACTTCTAGACCTTGTGCGCGCAGGGGAGATAACAATGGAAAGTGCCTATACATATTCTACAAATCCGAAAGCACTCGAGAGATTGATGTAACAATCACTCGAGTGCAGTATATTAGTAAGCTAACATACAAGAGTATAGACAGTCCAATATATTTATATTTTTTTCTAATTTACTAATATACTAATTACTAATATACTGTTTATATGACATTCCACTACAAAGCAGTAACAAATACAGGCGAAAAAAAGGAAGGTGATATTGACGCGGCAAATAAAGACCTTGCCATCGCGGCACTTCAACGTCGTGGTTTTATTGTTGTTTCTATAAAGGGTGCGGAGGAAAAGTCTTTTCTCCAGCGTTCATTTTTTGAGAGTGTTCCGGAGAAAGATATCGTTATTGCTTCTCGTCAAATTTCAACACTTTTCGAGGCACAGGTCTCAGCACTTAAAGCATTTACTTTGCTCGCCAACAATGCGGAGAATCCACTACTCAAGAGAAAGCTCTTGGAGGTTACAGACGATATCCAAGCGGGTATGTCTATTTCTAATGCACTTGGAAAACATCAAGATGTTTTCTCTGACTTTTATGTAAACATGGTGAAGTCTGGGGAAGAATCCGGAAAACTTTCACAAGTTTTTGCATACCTTGCCGACTATCTCGACCGTCAATACGAATTGAACGCAAAAACCAAGAATGCACTTATTTACCCAGGATTCGTTGTCGGAATATTCTTTGCTGTTATGACGCTCATGTTTACGATGGTTATTCCAAAACTTGGTGCAATCATTATGTCTTCTGGAACTGAAATTCCTATTTATACAAAAATAATTCTTGCGATCTCAGCCTTCTTCGTTGATTATGGTATTTTTGTACTTATTCTAATTGTTATCGGAGTAGCCTATGTATGGCGTTTGACTAAGACTGAAACAGGCAAGAACTATATCGACAATCTACGCTTGTCTGTACCCGTTTTTGGTCCGCTTTATACAAAACTCTATCTTTCTCGAATCGCTGACAACATGGACACAATGCTTGCATCTGGAATCTCTATAGTGCGAGCACTTGAGATCACAAGTAAGGTGGTGGGAAGTAAGGTCTATCGTACGATCCTTGAAGACTGTACTGAACAAGTTAAGGCCGGAAAATCTTTCTCTGACGCACTCGCGAAACATCCACATGTACCACAGATCATGGTGCAGATGATGAAGGTTGGAGAAGAAAC
>JAGOPR010000001.1:0-92298 GCA_017991895.1 Minisyncoccota bacterium
GACAGATTAGCGAGAAATAGTGTTGATGGTGGAAAAGTTATTTACCTGCTCGATACGGGAAAGATTGCCGAGCTAAAATTCCCAACTTTCTGGTGTGATCCGACACCGCAAGGAAAATTCATGTTGAGCATCGCTTTTTCGCAATCCAAGTATTATGTGGACAATTTGTCGGAGAATATCAAGCGAGGTCATCGTAACAAAGTGAAAGACGGAATATGGCCTCAAATGTCTCCGCTCGGATATGTGAATATAAAAGGTGCTGGAATTATTCCCGATATTGAAACTGCAAAATTGATTAAAAAGACATTTGAGGCATATTCGTCTGGGTCTTTCACTTTACGCCAACTCCGCGACAAATTTAACGAACTTGGATTGAAAAGAAAAAGCGGAAAGGAACTTGCGGTGTCGAACTATCAGCAAATCCTCAAAAATCCTATCTATACGGGACTAATGAGATACAACGGAGAGATTTTTGAGGGTAAGCACGAACCGATTATCACGAAGAAACTTTTTGATTCCGTTCAAAAAGTGATGATGAGAAAGAGCAAGCCACATTCCAAAGGTTTAAAACCATTTTTGTATAGAGGATTTTTCCGCTGCGGGGAATGTAGCTGTTTTATTACCACCGAAACACAAAAAGGTCATAACTACCTCCGTTGTACCAAACGGAAAAATCCTTGTGAGCAAAAATATGTTCGTGAGGAAATCATCACTTCTCAAGTCAGAACGGAATTACAAAAAGTTTCTTTGCCTCTCGATTGGGCAAACTGGATGATTGCCGAAAACGAGAAAGAACGGCAATCAGAAACCCAATCGAGTGAGATTTTTTCTCAAAAGACAAAAGATGAAATTTCTCTTTTGGAAACAAAAATAGAGAAGCTGATGAACGCTTATTTGGAAAACGCACTTTCGCTTGAGGAATATCGTGAGTCTAAAAATAAGCTAATGTGCCAAAAACAGCTTCTCAAAGAGAAATTATCATCTTTTGAGAAAAAATCTCATAATCGGTTCGAACTTGCTGATAGATTCATAAAATCCAGTATAAACAATATGGAATTGGCAAACGAGGGAATTCCCGAAAAGATTTTTCGGGAATTCAAAAAAGTAGGTTCGAACTTTCAGATTAAGGATCGAACCGTACTTTTTGAGCCACGCGGAGCGTGGCGAATCCTTGCAGAATCAGGATTTTGTGGGGGGAATGCAGAACAGACGGCGCTTCGCGCCGACCGCATTTTTGCTTCCGATTCCGATTTTCAATTTTGGCGGAGGCGGTGGGATTTGAACTCACGGTCGGATTTCTCCGACGCTGGTTTTCGAAACCAGTGCCTTAAACCACTCAGCCACGCCTCCATTATTATATTATGCGGTGCGCGGTGAGGGATTCGAACCCCCGACATCGTCAACGTCAATGACGCGCTCTACCAACTGAGCTAACCGCGCATGTTTAAAATACTGATACAGAGTAGCAGAAAACGAATAAAATTCAATCTACAGTAGACCCTTCCGCTCCGTGTACAAATACAAATCCTCCACCTTCTTTCTCGCCCACGGAGTTCGGCGCAGAAAAGTCAGACTCGATTTTATAGACGGGTCTACGACAAAGCAGTTTATTCTTATACGAAAGCCAAGTTCTTCCCACCCGTAGTGCTCTACAAGTTCAGTCACTATCATTTCCAGAGTCTTCCCTTCAGGTAGCTTATCCATAATTTTATGCAATCACTTGCGTACAATGCGCACAACGCTTCGCCTCAATATGGATCTCGCTGAAGCATTCTTTGCATTTTTTTGTTGTCGGATCAGACGGAGCCTCCTTTCTGGAACGTGCAATCAGCATGTTCATTGGCTTAACGATAAAGAAAAATACCGCAGAAGCTACCAAGATAAATGATATTAGACTATTCAAAAAATGCCCGTACGCAAACTTGCTTCCATTTATAGTAAATGACCAACCAGAAAAATCTGGAACCTTGGCGATAGCTCCAATGAGTGGAGTAAGCAGGTCAGAAACAAGCGCAGTTACGATAGTTCCAAAGGCTGCTCCAATAACGACACCCACAGCAAGATCAACGACATTCCCTCGAAGTAAAAATTGTTTAAATTCCTTTAGCATGATTTATAAGTAATTATAATAAGTTGCGTAACGCACACTACCAAATATATACCTATTTAATAACAAAAGCACCCAAATAGGTGCTTTTGTTATTAGTATAAATTTTATTTTAAACCCTTATTTTTCTTTTTTTCTTGATACTTCTTGTATTCAAGGTACGACATTCGCGCTAGCAATAGTAGAATTATTATTCCCAATATCCACGGGAGCGGAACATTGAACCCTGTTCCTGTCGCCGATGCCATAAGAGGAATCTCTTCTACTTTTTCCGGAACTATAGGCTTGCTTTTTGTTGGAGTAGTAGTGCCTGTAATCTTTTTTATTTCTTTTGTTCCTCCACCATCTTCAGTTTTAATTATTCTCCCTCCTCCCCCACCACCACCGCTTGTAATGTTTATGACTACGGAATTACCTGTAATTTCACTTTGAGTACTTTCTTGAAATGCCTTTGAATCACCATTAAAAGTGATTTTTCCGTTTCCAGCTTTCAACGTTTTAAATATAATTGTCCCGTAAGCTGTAGGTGTAGAAAATCCGTTTGGATATCCAGCACTCTTTATAAGTATACCGTTTGTATTATCGATCAAATCATAACTAGGTTGATTGAGCGACATCCATACTGGAGCTTGAGTGAAAGATTTAACTTCTACCAAATCGGCAGGATAGTTTATCTTAATTTTTTCTGCAAAATCCTTTGTTCCATGTGAATCAATGGAAACAGTTACGGTAAACTCGTTCCCAAGAGACACACTTATTTCATCTGGATTAAATGATGCAGTGGTCGAGCCAAATGCAAATGCTGGCAGTGCAAACATTAATGCTCCAAGAAATGTTGCTATTTTGATTGTAGTTATTTTTTTCATATATTTTTTATAATCAATAATTAATGTGTCCACTTAGCCATCAATAGCACAAAATCTAAAATCTCAACCTTCAAATCATTATTAAAGTCTCCAATATTGTTTGCTCCAGTTTCGTCCCAGTGCGCCATCAGAATCACAAAATCTAGGATATCTACTTTACAATCTTTGTTTGCATCCACTTTCCCTAGATCACATGCAGGCGGTGGTGGTATTCCTCCACCTCCTCCACCAGATGAACATGGAAGCGTAGTAAATGTCATGTCTGCCCCATAAATAGTTGAAAAGTTTGGAACGTAATGTGTTGTTACTTCTGTAAACGAGGCCTGAGCACGGTAATGGTAAAGAGCGCCACAGGTCAATCCAGAAATTGCTTGTGTAAACGTAACAGGAGAAGTACTCTGCACTGCTAGCTCTGTTACGTTTCCATATTCTATGGTCGTTCCATACTCAAAATGTGAATAGTAAGTATAAAGTTCTTCTCGCGTAAGCGTTCCGGAAATAGTTGCGCTTGTTTGAGCAATTCCCGATGCTGTATTTGTTTCAACCGTCGAACATGGGAGAGTTGTAAATTGCTCATCGTTTCCATACTCAAGAAAAGAAGATCCAGTAGTAGCAACAACAGCACGATAATGATACAGAGTATTACACGAAAGAACTGTCGAAGTATTCGCTGTAATAAATATATCTGTAGTATCTGGGTGAAGAGTTGCCTCTACGTTCAAACCGTAATCGGTCGTTGTCCCAAATTCAAAATACGCGGTGTTGCTTACTCCAGAGACGATAGAAAAGCGTCCGTTCAATTGAGCATTGTATGAATGAATTAAAGTAGCAGGTAAAGTTACTGGCGCACACGGAGATGAATATGTGGTAAACGATGCGTCATCACCATAGACTGTTTCCGTGTCGAAAGTTGCGAATGCTCGGTAGTGATATTCAGTATTACAAATAAGATCTCGCGCACGCCCGCCGAATACGTTCGTAACATCGGGAAGGACTTGTACATCTTCCGCCAAATTTCCGTACGCAGATGTCGTACCCCACTCTACGCCGTATGTCACATTTTCTGGTGGGGTCCCGTGTATTGTTCCAAACAATACCGCGTCGTATGAATTGTAAAAATCTTCTGTATGAGCTGTATATCCAGTTGTTATACCAAAAGAACAGCTACTCGTTGTAAAAGTAACATCATTTCCATATCCGGTTCCAACGCTATTTGTTCCTACTATTCGATAGTGGTAAAGAGTTCCACATGTTAGTCCGGAGAAATCCAAGCTTGCATAACCACCAACAAACGGAGGTGTACTAGCTGGAACACTCGAACCATAACTTTCGGTTGGACCATATTCAAAGTGTGCCGTAACCGGTCCTGTATTATTTTCCAGCATTCCAAGAAATTGTGCGTTGGTCGAACCGAGATATGCCGGTGTAAGCGTAGTCAATACTGGCAAAGTCGGACATGCTTGTGTAAGAGCAGTCATCTCATTACCATAAGTCGTTCCAGCTGTGTTTGACGCAACCGCGCGGAAATAATAAAGAGTATTACATGCAAGACCACCAGACATAGTAGTAAAAGTACCTGTTGAAGTCATCGGGTCCATTGAGTACGCTATTGGAAAATCTGTATTAGGCATAGTGCTCAACTGAAATGTAACTGAAACACTATCCGTACCTCCCATATCAGTAAGTGAGCCGACAATTTCTATTGTTGAGGTACTAGCCGTAGCAGAAACTGTCGTAACGGCAGGTAATGTTGCCTCAGGGTTTATGGTAAATTCTGAGTCCGACAAATCTGTTACTAGAGCATCACCAGAATCTGAAACACGAACTTTATAAAATGTTCCGTATTGAAGACCGTCAGGTGTAAAAAGTGAAGTCGGAGGAATATTCAGTGATGTTGAAAATGTATCGGCAGGAACTACTCCTGTTGCAAATCCAAATGGAAGTGTCCATGAGTCTGGAGGAACGAAATTTATATTAATTGATGGTCCAGTTAGATTACAACTTGTCCATGAAACAGTAGTTATTTCTCCAGCAGTAAAAACCTCTCCACCGTTTGGAGAAGTAATTGTGATCGAAGGCGGAGAATCAATATCACAATCACCAGCTGACACAGTACTCGGACTTGTGATAATCCCCAAAAATACCGCTAGAACACCTGCGAATATATATTTTTTCATAATTAGATTAGCCTTATAAATAAAGGGTTCTTCGGCGAAATTCACGGCTAATCCCTATATTATAGTACTTTATTGACAGCTTGTCAAGATACATGTTTAGTGTAGTTTTGAGAATCTACTTACAAAAGGTATTATATTGTTATGAAAAACTTTGCCGACAGACTCATCGAAGCTATCAAGGAGAAAGGCAATCCTTGTATTATTGGACTCGACCCTCGCCTTGAACTCATTCCAAAAGACTTCTTCCCTGCCGAAGGTGCCGATCTTTCTCGCGATGAAATAGTTGAAGACACTATATTTGCATTCAACGAAGCTATCATCGATGCTATCAAAGATTTGGTGCCAGCAGTGAAGCTCCAAAGTGCATTCTACGAGCAGTACGGCCTCTCTGGTATCTGGGCATTCGAGCGCACAATAAAATACGCAAAAGAATCTGGGCTCATCGTGGTAGCCGATGCAAAAAGAAATGATATCGGCTCTACAGCACAAGCATACGCAAATGCATACCTCGGCAAGGCAAATATTCTAGGAGAAGATGCGAGTATATTTAATGCTGACGCACTTACCGTCTCTCCGTACCTCGGGCGCGATAGCTTGCAACCATTCGTAGATGTATGTAAAAAATTTGGCAAAGGAATTTTTGTTCTCGTAAAAAATAGCAACCCAAGCTCTGCAGATTTTCAGGATGCAATTTTAAAAGAAACAAACGAGCCTCTATATAATAGTGTTGCAAAAATGGTAAACGAATTTGCAAACGAGACCACAGGAGAATCTGGCTATAGTTCAATTGGCGCAGTTGTTGGTGCTACATTCCCACACGAAGCTGAAAGTCTCCGCAAACTCATGCCGAAGGCTATAATTCTTGTTCCCGGATACGGAGCGCAAGGTGGCACGGCAAAAGACACACTTCCATCGTTTAATAGTGACGGACTTGGAGCGCTAGTTCACTCAGCACGAAGCATTACATTCTCAAGTGACGACCTTTCAATGAGTAAAAAGGAATACACATCTATTGTGCGCGAAAATACTCAAAAAATGATTACGGATGTTCAACAAGCTTTAGAGCTGTAAAGCTACAAAGCTTTTAAGCTTGAACTGTATAAATTAGCAAAAAAAATCAGCCATTGTCCCATTTAGTGGGACGGCCGATTAATGCGAGCATTTAGCTCGACTTTTTTAATGCATGAAATGCAATACAAGGTAGGCGAGAAAAGATCCTCCGATTACCAAACCGCAAATGAAGCGGTTAGTCCTTCTGTTCTTTCGCTCTGTTACTCTTACAAATGCATCACTTGCGTGTAAGTTTTTGAGTGCCATGGCTGTTAAGTTAACTTACTTAAATTATCCAATAGAATAATAAACTACGCAAGTGCCTAAAATACCACCTGTGGATATCTTTTTTTACCCATATTTTAGAATGAAAGTAGTTCGGGCTCGGGCTCGATTTTAATGCCAAATTTTTCCTCTACTTCTCCTTGTATTTTTTCAATAAGTTCCTGAAGTTCTCTGCGGGTCGCTCCCCCTTCGTTTACAATCACAAGCGCATTACCACTATATACAGAAAGGTTTCCAAAACACTTTCCCTTAAATCCCGCCTGTTCAATAATCCAACCTGACGGAACTTTCATCGTATCGTTTTCGGCAGGAAATATTTTCATAGTGGGAAATTTTTCGAGCAATTTTCCAGCGACTTCTTTTGAAACAATCGAATTTTTAAAAAATGAGCCGACTGATGCAATTTCTTTTGGGTCGGGAAGTTTTTTCGCGCGGATTGAGATTATCGCATCACGAATTTCTTGAAGCGTCGGGCGAACTATATTTTTGCTAACAAAATACTCAGCGACCCCGGGATACTGCGGAACATCTGGTTCGTCAGCTGAAAGCAAATATGTTACTTGCGTAATGATGTATCTCCCTTTTCCTCCACGCTTGAAAATACTGTCTCGATATGTAAATTCGCATTCTTGATTTGAAAATGTAACAAATTTTTTTTCTATTACATCATACGCACGAAGAGACTCCAAAACATCCATAGTTTCTGTGCCATATGCTCCTACATTTTGTACTGGAGTTGCTCCAACCGTTCCGGGAATCGCAGAAAGAGCTTCTATACCAGAAAGACCCTGCGATACAGCAATCGACACAACTTCATCCCAGTTCGCACCTCCATCAGCAATTAAAAACACCTTATCTCCTCTTTGATCGATTTCCACTTTACCAAAATGTAGTTTGAGTATCGTTGTGTCACAGTCACCATCCGGAAACACAACATTTGAACCTCCGCCGAGCAAAAACCACTTTTCATTTTCTGGTTTCTCATTAAAATACAAATTCAAGTCTTCTTCTGATTCTATATATAGAACGCGCTTTGCAATCCCACCCATTCTAAATGTTGAGAGACTGGAAAGTGGAATATTTTGTACTGACCGAATTGGCATATTGCTAATATATCATATATGATATAAACTAGTAAATAGAAATTTCCTGTGAATTTTCTATCTCCTATTTTCTACTTACTATTTAGTATTTACTGAGTAAAATGTCAAAAACAAAATCAGACCAATTAAAGATCGGTGAATTTATCAAGAACCTCCGCGAGGAGCGGGGGCTAACACAAGCCGAGCTTGCAAAAGCTCTCGGCTCAGCACAAAGCGCTATCGCCCGCATGGAAAAGGGCGAACAAAATCTTACAATAAGCCAGCTTGCAAAAGTAAGCGAGCTTCTCGGAAGACAAATTTTATCACTCTCAAAAAGCATGGACTTCGAAGTTACTGGTGGGCAAAAACTCTCCGGTTCTGTTCGTACAAACTACTCAAAAAACGGTGCAATCAACATGCTCTGTGCATCGCTCCTCAATAAAGGAAAAACAATCCTTCACGGAATACCAAAAATCGAAGAGGTCTTTCGTTATATTGAAATAATGGAGTCACTTGGAGTATCTGTACGCTGGATAGAAAAGGATACTCTTGAAATTATCCCTCCAAAAAAACTCTTAATTGAAAAAATGAATCTGGAGTCTGCAAAGCGCACTCGCTCATTCACTTTTGTTGGCGCTCTCATCCACTGGTCAAACAAATTCTCATTCCCCCACTCCGGTGGATGCAAAATGGGCGAGCGAACAATAGCATCTCACAAATACGGACTTGGGAAGCTCGGCGTTTCCATAAAAACCCTTGAAGATTCCTACGACATTTCTCATAAAAAATTGAATCCTGCCGAGTTTGTGCTCTACGAATCCAGCGATACTGGCGCAATCGGTATGATTATTGCTACAGCGGGAATTGACGGTAAAAGTATTATTCGTTTTGCCCCTCCAAACTACCAAGTTCAAGACGTGTGTTTCCTTATAGAAAAAATGGGCGTGCAGATTGAAGGTATCGGCACAACGACGCTCACAGTTCATGGACACTCAAATATAAATGAAACAGTGGAGCACTGGAACAGCGAAGATCCTATCGAAAGTATGTTTTTTATTTCCGCAGGTCTAGTCACTCGCTCAACAATCACAATCACCCACTGCCCAATAGAATTCATCGAGCTCGAGCTTGAAAAACTCCGTCAGATGGGAGCAAAAATTAAAGTAAGCAAATCCTATCTTTCAAAAAATGGGCGCACGCTACTCCGAGATATTACAGTCATGCCATCAAATCTTACTGCTCCACTCGAAAAACTCCACGCTCAGCCATTTCCGGGAATGCAAAATGATAATCTTCCATTCTTCGTGCCAATCGCAACACAAGCAAAAGGTACAACACTCATTCACGACTGGACTTGGGAAAACCGCGCAATCTATTTCACAGAGATAAATAAACTTGGAGCAAATGTGCGTCTTGTTGACCCTCATCGAGCTTTCATCGACGGACCCACAAAATTGCGTGGTGCTCAAATAGTATGCCCACCCGCACTTCGTCCATCTGCGGTCATTCTAATTGCAATGCTCGCCGCTGAGGGCACATCACTACTACGTAATGTATACTCGATTACTCGTGGATATGAAGAAATCGCAGAACGTCTAAACAAGCTCGGTGCAAAAATACGTGTTGTAAAAGGTATCTAATGCATTTTCTACTAACTACTTAATACTATCTACTAACTATGCGTATACTTGCTATTGAAACTTCATGTGACGAAACTGCGATTGCGCTTCTTTCGGTAACAGGTGAAAAAAACCCGAAATTTAAAATTGAAGCTCATCAAGTAGCTTCACAGATTGCACTACACCAACAATACGGTGGTGTTTTTCCCATGATGGCAAAACGGGAACACGCGCGAAATATTGTTCCTCTTTTTGTAACTACACTAAAAGAGGCAAAACAATATTCCGTAAATTCTAAACCTCAAACATTAAACGTTAAAAAAATACAAACACTCCTAGAGCGCGAACAGGATATTATCGAGCCATTTCTCGATATTATTTCTAAAATTAGAAAGCCAAAAATTGACCGTATCGCTGTAACTGTGGGTCCAGGGCTTGAGCCCGCACTTTGGGTAGGTATCAACTTCGCAAAAGCCCTCTCTCTTGTATGGGATATTCCTATAGTGCCTGTAAATCACATGGAAGGTCATATCCTTTCTGTTTTTGCTCCACAAAAAAAGAACGAAATTAAAATGAGTAATTATTCATTTCCTGCAATCTCACTACTCGTCTCTGGCGGACACACCGAGCTTGTGCTCGTTAAAGGAATTGGAAAATATAAACTCATCGGACAAACTCGTGACGACGCCGCAGGAGAAGCCTTCGACAAAGTCGCTCGTATGCTCGAGCTACCATATCCGGGCGGGCCCGAAATTTCCCGTCTTGCCTCCCTCTCCCGCCCAGCCGGTAACCGGGTTACCGGCTGGCAGCCTCCATTTACTTTTCCACGTCCAATGCTCAATTCCGGAGATTTTGATTTTTCATTTTCTGGACTCAAAACCGCCGTGCTTTATTTCATTCGTGATAATGGGCCAATAAACGAAGAAACTAAAATTGAAATCGCACGCGAATTTGAAGACGCAGTATGCGATGTTCTAATTAAGAAAACACTCGCATCAGCAAAAAAATTTAAAGCGAAAAGTATTATCGTTGGCGGAGGAGTCTCAGCAAACAATGAGTTAAAAACACGCCTAACCAAAGAATCTCCAATTCCTGTAACATTCCCAACAAAAGGGCTTTCAACAGACAATGCAATAATGATAGGCATTGCTGGATTCTTCCAAAAAGCCGTACCACTTTCTTCCAATAGACTCCAAGCTAAAGGAAATCTAGCTCTATAAGGTACAACAAAAAAATACCTCCGGCTTGTTGCCGGAGGTCGTAGTAAGTGAAGCTTCAATTTTGGAGGGACAGTAAGTGCATCTCGATGGATGCAATATGCCTAGTATAGGACTTGTTTAATTTTACAACTAAGGGAACTATACATTTTATGGCATCTTCTGCACCGTGCGTTCGCGTATTGAGCCTGAAATAACTACTTACACAAATTATAGACTCAAACTTATTGACTTGCCAAATACCCTATTTAATGTGTAGTATGGAAATAAGTGGATAAATGCGTTGACTCCCCTTTAGCGAATTGATATAAATTATATTATATGAAGTTCGCAGTCAGCAATTCTATTATTAATATTCTAATTGATATTACTTCCTAATCGAAGGCTGATTTTTGTTTTGAACTAAAATTTCTCCAAACCAAACACCAGTCTTCGATTCACTCGAAGATTTTTTAATAATTCCTTAAAACAATAATAGCCTGATAGGAAATAGGCACTCCTGTATGCGTACAGCAGATGTACGAATTGCTAATCTGCGCAAATTCAAACCATTTTTAACCAGACAATTTTACCGATTATGAAAAAGAATTTGAAACACGATCACATCCCTGACGGACAAGTATTTCATGTATCAGTTACCGATGAAACTCATGGTAACTTGGGACAAAAATGTAAATACTGCAAACACGTCCATCCATTTGATCCCTCGACAAGTACAGCCGATACAACAATTGGCTACAGGGAAACAAATGGAAATTTTTTACCGCTTACGGTGTCTGAACAAACTGGCGAAATTGTTTTTGCCTTTGGGAAAGTTACTGTAAGCGTCGAAGCCTAACATGCCCCTCCTATCAAATTTCATTCACTGGCCGGAATTTATTCCGGCCAGTATTTTTTTGTAAAAAACCCTTAAAATGCTATATTTAAAATTACATATTATGGAAAATCCGAACAACATTCCGGAGAAATTACTCCGTCCGTACAGCTCAAAAGATACGGAAGACCGAATTTATAAAAAGTGGCAAGACAGCGGTTTTTTTAATCCGACAATTTGCGTTGAAAAAGGTGTAACCGCTCCCGACGCTGAGCCTTTTTCTATCGTACTTCCTCCCCCAAATGTCACCGGAACACTCCATACTGGTCACGCCCTAATGCTTGTTATACAAGACATCATGACTCGCTACGCACGAATGCAAGGCAAGCGCACTCTATGGCTTCCGGGCACAGACCACGCTGCAATAGCGACTCAATCAAAAGTAGAAAAAATTGTTGAAAAAGAAGAAGGTAAAAGAAAAGGAGATCTGGGTCGCGAAGAATTCCTAAAACGTGTTGAAAAATTTGCCCAAGAATCTCACGACACGATAGTAAATCAAGCGCGTCGCATGGGTGCATCACTCGACTGGAGTCGTGAAGCCTTTACCCTAGACAACAAGCGCAATCTCGCGGTTCGTAGTGCTTTCAAGCGCATGTATGAAGATGGACTTATCTATCGCGGTCATCGCATCGTAAACTGGGATCCAAAAGGTCAAACAGTTATTTCCGACGACGAAATGGTGTATGTCGAAGAAAAAACAAAATTCTACTATTTGAAATACGGACCATTTACTATCGGTACTGCTCGCCCTGAAACAAAATTTGGAGACAAGTACGTCGTCATGCACCCAGACGATACTCGCTACGCTTCATACAAGCACGGCAACAAGCTCACGGTGGAATGGATAAACGGCCCAATTGAAGCCACGATCATAAAAGATGAAATGATTGATATGGAATTTGGTACAGGTGTGATGACTATCACCCCTTGGCATTCTGTTGCCGATTTTGAGCTTGCAGAAAAACACAAGCTCGACAAGGAGCAAATCATCGACAAGTATGGAAAGCTTCTTCCTGTTGCTGGAGAATTCGCGGGCATGAAAATTTCAGATGCTCGTACAAAAATAATTGAAAAACTCTCTTCAAAAGGACTCGTGGAAAAAGTTGAAGACTACACCCACAACATCGCCACGGCCGAACGCACAGGCGCAACAATAGAGCCCCAAGTAATGAATCAATGGTTTGTAAATGTAAACAAGCCTATTTCTGCTCGCGACGGTAAAACACTTAAAGAGCTAATGCTCGAGCCAGTAAATAGCGGCAAAATTAAAATAATGCCGAGCCAGTTTGAAAATGTTTATTACAACTGGATCAATAATCTCCGCGATTGGTGTATCTCTCGCCAAATTTGGTACGGACATCGCATTCCAGTTTGGTACGACAAAAATGGAGTAATTCATCTTCCAAAAGAAAAGAAGGTTGTTTTTCTGCGACACGGACAGTCTGAGGCAAACGTTGCAGATGTATACGACAGTCTGGGCACGGCGCATCTAACAGAAGAAGGTAAAAAGCAGGCGCTCGAAGCTGCAAAGCGTCTATCTGGTAGAAAATTTGGAATGGTAATTTCCTCGGATATGGTTCGCGCGCAAGAGACTGCAAAGATAGTTTGCGATGAGCTTGGACTACCACAGGCAAGTATCCATCCTGAGCTCCGTGAAGTTTTTGGTGGAGATCTTGAAGGGAAACCTCGCGACCACTACCCTCTTCTACTTGCCATGTTTGAAAACAAAACCGGCGAAACATTCGACGAACTTATCGCTCGTGCAAAAAAAGCATGGGAATTAATCTACGCCGATAAATCCGATGAAGATGTTCTCGTAATTGGTCACCAGTCTTTCCTTTGTGTTATGCGTGCCGTCATGAATGGCGTCACAACTGAAGAAAAACTCTATCAATACAGAAACAAATGGCGAATGGGCAATGCGACTACTCGCGAATACACTCTTTCAATTGACCCAGAGGGTGCGGATCTCACTCAGGACGAAGATACACTCGATACATGGTTCTCTTCCGGACTTTGGACATTTTCTACGCTCGGTTGGCCAAATCTTACTAGTCCAGACTTCAAAACCTATCATCCGACAACGATACTCGAAACAGGACACGACACTCTGTTCTTCTGGGTGGCTCGCATGATTCTTATGTCTCAATATCTTGTAGGAGATGTTCCATTTAAAACTGTATATCTACACGGACTCGTTCGAGACGAAAAAGGTAGAAAAATGAGTAAGTCGCTTGGAAATATCGTTGACCCTATCATGCTAATCGACAAGTTCGGTACAGATGCCCTCCGCATGGCAATGATTGTAGGCGTAGGTCCCGGCTCTGACTCAAACCTCGGCGAAGAAAAAATAAAAGCTTACTCAAAATTTGCAAACAAGCTTTGGAACATCGCTCGATTTGTGCACGAGAATACGAGTAATTTCGATGTAAAAAATATCGACACAAACTCCATCCTTCCTATCGATAAAGAATACATTGCCGAACTTGATGCTCTCGCATCTGAAATAACCAAAGAAATGAGCGAGTATAAATTTTATATCGTTGCAGAAAAGTTATATCACTATGTGTGGCACACTTTTGCCGATAAAATTATCGAGGAAACAAAAATCAGACTTAGCGGAGAAGACGAGCAAGCTCGACGTTCTGCTCAATCTACTATCTACTATCTACTAGTTACTAACTTGAAATTATTGCATCCATTTATGCCGTACATCACAGAAGAGCTCTGGCACCTTACATCTCACAAAAAAGATAGTATGCTTATGGTAGAAAAATGGCCGACAGTTGCTAAATAACAAACATGCAAAATGTAACCGCAAGTGGATTTTCGCACGACCCTAAAGTAATTGCTCTTGCAATACTTTTTGGCTTGATTCCGTCAGTACTCTGGCTTATTTTTTGGCTTCGTGAGGATAAAGACGGAAACAAAGAACCTCTCGGTCTAATACTTTTTACTTTCATTGCGGGAATGCTCTCAGTTGTATGTGTACTTCCGGTTGAGCGAATACTCTCGGCGTTTACATCAAACAATACTCAACTAATAATTTTGTGGTCATTAGCTGAGGAGTTATTCAAGTACGGAGCCTTCGCTCTCATAATGAGTAGCAATAGCCATCTCGATGAGCCAGTAGACTATCCTATATATCTTATGACCGCTGCGCTTGGATTCGCCGCACTTGAAAATATCATGTATCTCATCAAGCCACTGTCTGTAAGCACTGCGACCGTTTCTTTTCTAAC
The DNA here is from genome assembly GCA_017991895.1 of Minisyncoccota bacterium. Lineage (GTDB taxonomy): Bacteria > Patescibacteriota > Minisyncoccia > Phycocordibacterales > UBA9973 > CAITQP01. Next base: position 14,520 of record JAGOPR010000001.1, read on the forward strand.
TGGGCACTTACGTTTCCTTGGTTCGACACTACTTCACTCTGTTGCGAGTGGAATAATAGGAATATCAATCGGACTTGCCTTCTTCAAGTCAAGCGGTACTAGAACTTTATACACTTTTATCGGAATAGTTGGTGCCGTTACCTTGCACAGTCTCTTCAATTTTTTTATAATACAGAACAGCGGAAAGAATTTCCTACAGATCTTCGGATTCTTGTGGGTGATCACCATTATCATAATGCTTCTCTTTGAGAAGCTACGACGCATGAGCCGATATGTAAATCAAGAATCGGACGACACTGCGCTAAATTCACAAACATAATCATGGCAAAAGAAAAAAAGAGATCATTTTTCGAACGACTCACAGGTGGAGTTCGTCTACATGATGAAGACGAAGCAGAAAAAGCCACTCGCATCAATCCAAAATCTGAAGATGGTGAAGACCTATGGAACAAAGACGAGGAAACGGATGGCGAGCTTGCTCTCGACGTCTATCAAACACCATCTGATATCATGGTACACACATTCGTGGCTGGAGTTCGTCCTGAAGATCTAGAAATCAACATCACTCGAGACATGCTCACTATCCGTGGCAAGCGCCAAGAAAGTCGTACCGTATCAGAAAATGATTACTTTAGTCGTGAACTTTACTGGGGTTCATTCTCTCGTACAGTTTCCCTTCCGCAAGAAGTTGAGCCCGAAGAAGCAGAAGCAATCGAACGTCATGGTCTTCTCACTATTCGTTTGCCGAAAATTGATAAGAACAAGAAGTCGAATTTGAAGGTTAAATCGGTATAATAACTAGCTTATAGTTAATAGCTGTTAGCCTGTAGCTTCATACAAAATGCCCCGAGCTTATACGCGGGGCATTTTGTATGTATACATTTCACTATAAGCTAAAAGCTGACAGCTATACGCTATTCCCGTTATGATGCTCATCGTACACGGCAGGATTTAGTGTTTCCATTTCCTCCATGCATCGGTAATACAAATCCCGATTACCTATAACCCCTGCAATATCAGAAATTTGTGACCAAAGCGTTATTGAAATATCGGGTGCTCCAAGCTCTCCGTATGTTTTTGCAATTTGAATAAGTTCTTCAACGGCACTTTTTCCTGAATCTCCGGGCATCCTAGCGCCACCTAGCAATCTATCAGTAAGAAGCTTTATTTTTTCTTCCTCCTTTATCGTACGACTCTCTTTCTGCAGCATTCCTATGATACGCTCGGCATCAGTCTTTCCGACGTCCTCGAGCTCATTTTCTTCCTCGTCGAGGTAGCTATCTTCAAATCGTTTTCTGTATCCCATGGTTACATAGTAAATACTAAATAGAAAATAGTAAATAGGTATAAATCTAGCCAAAAAACGAATTACCACGATTTTTTTTCGCTGTCTTTAAAGCTGACGCGTGCTTTATCGCATTCCTGCCATACTTTGCCCGCATTCTATCGGCAACTTCTTCAACTACAAGCTTCTCATTTGCTTTTTTTTGATTTCCAAATAAATCATCAGGTATTGTTTCGATTTTAGTTAGAGCGTGTAGTGTTATGCCTGTCGAGCGTATCATTTCACCCTTCTTGAGAACTTTTTTAAATATCGGTTCAATTGCATTTAATATCACCCCTGCATCAGCCGAATAAAATGAAAGCTTTGCGCTTCCTTCACGATGAATAAAATCCGTATTTTTAACAAAAAATGAAACCGATTTTGTAAGCAAGTGAAGCTCTCGTGCACGTTCACACGCCTCTTCTACATTGTCTGATAATTCCGCCCAAATATATTCCTTGTCCGAAGACGACGGTTTGAAGGTCGCAGTAGATTGTAAAGACTTCTGATCTCTCGGGTCTACATTCGACTCAACACTACTTCGTACCTCGCCCATAAGTTCCTTTTGTAAATCAAGCAACGGCTCCGAAAAGTGCTTTTCAATTTGCTTGCTATCCATTTTTACAAAATCATACGCAGTCATAATTGCTCTATTTAAAAGTCTCGGTACAGTTTTACGCCCAATACCCCAAACATCCTCTACTTTAGTTTTTTTAAGCGCCGACACCTCGTCCTTTTCATTCAAAAGCACAACAAGTCCATTTGGCTTATTAAGCTTTGAAGCAGTTTTCGCTAGCGTCTTTGTCCGCGCCAAGCCGAATGAATAAGTGACTCCGAGCTTATCTTGTATTTCGTTTTTTATTTCACGTACAAATTTTTCTGCGCCTTTTGCGTATTTAATATCTGCTGGCGTTGCGACTGCAAAACACTCATCGATACTATAACGCTCAACCTCGCTCATATAAGACAACAAAATTTCATACACCTTATCTGAAATTTCTCGATACAACCCAAAACTGTGAGGAAGAATAATTACTTTAGGAAATTTCTTTTTAATTTCAAATACGGGCATACCACGAGTGACTCCGAGTTTTTTTGCTTCGGCACTCATAGCTACAGCAATTCCACGGTCTTCGCCAACAACTACGGGCTTACCTCGGAGCTCTGGACGGCTTACTAGCTCACACGCGACAAAAAATGAGTCGCCGTCTGCATGTAAGAATAGATCATTTTTCGTCGCCATAAGCTTATTTTACAACATATTTTAGAGTTTGACAATACTACAAAAATATGCTATTATATAGTATAACCAATCTTTCAAAAACATGAGCTTGTATTACGAGGAAGGCGAAATAAAGAAGGACTTCATAGAACTTCCGCCCCAAATAAATTGCCCATCATATATCTGGTTCCTCGTGGACCAAGAGAAAATTACTGAAGAGGAAGCAAAGCGCATCCTCAACAATTAAATCTATTTCATCATCTTAATCCCCGCCACTTTATTGTGGCGGATTTTACTATCTACCCAAATAGAATAAGAGCGGCTGAATTTCAGCCGCTCTTTTTTGTCTAAACCATAAAAACACAAACACACAAAACTATGATAAATCATAAGGAAGCCCGAGGGGGCAATATAACCATCCTTAACCAAAACAAAAAATCGCCCACGCTCGAGCCCCTTATGATAAATGTAAAATTACAATAGAATATAAAAATACACTATTATATCAATCTTGTCAACTCATGTACTCTCAGCCGGTAACCCGGTTACCGGCTGAGAGTAATCCACTCAATGATCTCCTTTCTGAAGTCGTTTTTGTTTGGAAAATAATCTGGAAACACATTCGTATCAAGTATCCTACTTTGCGGTCTTTTTTTATTATTAAAATCAGCAAAACTACTCCATTTATAATCCTTTAAATAATTTAGGGCTTCGTTCGTATCTCGAATACCCTTCTCCTTCCAGTCGCCCTGAATTAATTTTACAGGATTCAAATGAATATACGAAAACAGATATTTTGCGTAATTATCGTTATTAACATGAGTCGACTTGAATCGACCCTCAAAAAGTGATCCCGTGCGTTTGTGACGAGCATTAAAATATCGAGAGTAAGCCTTCTCAACTCTGTGCATATAATCTGAAATAGGATTACTTAGCTCACCCCGCTTGCCGGTAACCGGGTTACCGGCTGGTATCGTTGCGTAAATATGAAAATGATTGGGCATCAATACCCAAGCTCCGATTGCAATAACTGTATTACCTCTTTCAAAATCAAAAGCACTTATTTTACTTTTAACAATATCATCTCTAAAATCAAACTTAGTGCTCGAATTACATAAGTATAGTAATTTTACAAATCTATCCCTATCAATATCATCAACAAAAATTAGTTGCTTACTATTCCCGCGATTATACAGGTGATAAAATTCACCCTCTACAAATGTGACAGTTCTCTGTGACATATGCCTAATTATATTCCGGTAACCGGGTTACCGGCAAGCATCATTTTGTCTTTTTTACATATGTTGTCTTGGAGGCCTTGGCAATTTTTTGACGTTCAAGAAAAGATTTTGTATCTTCATCAGGCTCAATTAAATTATGACTAACAAGACGCAAATTTATAGAACTCGGCCGTCGCCCAAGAATTACAGCAATTTCCTCAATTGATTTCCCGTTCTTAAACTCGCGCACCAGCACAAAGTCTTCTTCATCCTTCCATGGCTTTCCTGCATTTGGATAAACAGAACGAATTTTTTCCATTTTTTCAATCCATTCTGGACTTGCTTTGGACTTTTTGATGCTTGATGTTTTGTATTTTTTCTCTTCGATTTTTCCTCCCATTTTTAATATGAAGCCATGCTCAAGTTTTTCGAGCTCTTCCTTTGAAAGCCTCGAAAACATTTTTTTATTTTCTTCACTTTCGCTTTGAAAATTTTCATCTAGTGCAAGCACTGCCGGATCCATTGATAACGCATTATCCGAATATCCCACTAGCCTAATACCAGATAGCGTACGTACACGTGAAAGCGCCACATACCCCATTCCGTATGTAAATGTCTTTGATAAATCTATTTCTGCGCTATCCATGCTCATTCCTTGGCTCTTGTGGATTGTAATAGCCCACGCAAGACGAAGCGGGTATTGAGTGATTGAGGCCTTAACTCGTCCATTTTCTTCTACCTCCCAGTCCATCGCTCCTACAGTAAGTTTTCTGCCAGTAGAATATATTTCGACGATCGGCTCGCCTCTGCTATCAAATCCAGAAACTTTTCCTCGCGTCCCATTAAAATATCCGAGTTCGTAGTTGTTTTTTATAAACATGACTTCTGCGCCAATCTTTAGCGCGAGTCGCTCCGGAGCAAGGCAGGCTTTTTTGAGTGCCTCAACTATAAATTCACTTCCCTTCCCCGCCATTACAAATTCTTTTGTATCTCCAGAAATCTTTGCGAGTTCCGCATGATTTATAGAATCAACATCAATATTATGTGTATACAACTTGGTCGGAAGTGTTCCGATATTCTCCGCGTTCATTCTGCCTTTTACGAGAGCCTTATGTGTATCATCCACAGTATTTGTCCGCATTGCATTTAGGATTTCCAGAAATACGTCGTCCTCCTGTCTGTGCTGTTCCGTAAGATAACAAATAGCAGGCTTCATCGCGCGCCATGCTCGAGAATGCACCACCATGTCAGATTCAGGTATTTCTTCCTTGATTTCCCCACTATCGTAGTCAATGAATAACTCGCTTTGAGATTGTATTTTTGATTCACTATTTTCTATTTTCGATTTACTATTTACAGATTTTGTCACAGGCGGTAGCTGAAAAAAATCTCCAGACAAAATCACCTGAAGCCCGCCAAACGGCAAATCGTTGCGCTTAAACCTGCGACATACCCGCTCCACCATGTCGAGCCGATGCGCGTGAAGCATAGAAACTTCATCAATAATAAGTACTCTCGCTTTTTCAAATCGTTTCCAAAGATACTGCTTTTGCTCAAGTTGTTCGAGCGCAAAATCATCGAGTGTCTCACGTATGCCAATTCCAGACCATCCATGTATCGTCTGGCCGTTCATATGTGTCGCTGCGATGCCCGTAGACGCGGTTATGGCGACAGGAATCTCATGTTCATCTAGCCATCGTATATACTCTCGTAAAGTATGTGTTTTACCGCTCCCAGCCGAACCAGTTAAGTATACGTTGAGGCCTGTCTTCATTATCGCTAGAGCTTCTGTTTGAGTCATATATTGAGTTTGTATTATACACGAGGACAACGCATTCCATGGTAAGATAAGGAGGTCGCATTCCTACAGGTGATGTGTTCTAAAATATATGGACACACTTATAAAAGCAGACATTTTCTTTTTTATCAGCTCTATCTCTGCTGTCGTTTTTCTCATACTCGGCTGTATAGTATTTTATTACGTTATCCGGATACTAGTGAATTTCAAAGAAGTAACCGAGGTACTGAAATCTAAGATAGAAATTGTGGGCGACGACGTACACGCCTTGGCCCGTGATGTTCGTGAGAGTTTTGTTTTTGCACTTCTCTTTGGCAAAAAGAAGAAAAAGAAATAACAAATCATGCCTGCTGTGTGTAGTAGATACACACGCCGTTATTCGATTAATACATTAAATCTATGGTAAAAAAATCAGGCAGTAATGCAGGAAAAGTATTGGCAGTGAGCATTGGCATCGCAGCAGTTTCTGCTGCAGCATATCTTCTCATGGGTAAAAACGGAAAGACAAATCGTAAAAATCTAAAAGGCTGGATGCTCAAAATGAAAGGCGAAGTCGTTGAAAAACTTGAAAAAATGAAAGAGGTCACGGAAGAAAAATTTGAAAACGTTGTTAGTGATATTTCAGAAAAATATCGTGCGATGAGCCATGTTGATTCAGACGATTTAGAAAAAGAAGTAAAGTTACTACGAAGCGATTGGAAAGCCCTTGTTAAAAAACACAAAAGTGGAATAAGAAAGGTTGTTAAAAATTAATTTAGACCAAACAACAATGTGAAAGCCGCCGGAATTTCCGGCGGCTTTTATTTCGATAGGGACCCACAAATCAATGGCACGATAAAAGCAGGGCAACAAGCGAGGCTACAGCTAGTAGCCAGCTACGATTTTGTGAGCGCTTCTGATGAATACGCTCAATTAGTCGATGCTTCATATGCACAATTTAATAAAGAGGAAACCTCCTTATCGAAAAGGATATCATTTGCCGATTTCGTGTCAATAACTATTTTAAAATGTCGGATATTTTAGATAATGGAATCTTGGCCTCGAATGTTCCGGCAGCGTACGCAGATACTTGATATGGCGGAAAAATTAATACTAGATTTTCTCCATTTACATAATAGAATTGCAGGGTTTCAGGAGTTGGCGCGGTCCCCATTCGAATCCAATCGATTTGATCATCATCGAGCGTAGACTCAAATCTTTTTGTTGCCTCCTTTGTTATAAAATTATATGAAAGATCAGAAAGTCTATCTAAATATCTTGCATCATTTTTAAATAAATCTGCGAGCTCTACTTTTTCTCCATTTTTATTAAAGTTAAGTGTAGCGTAGTAGCTATTTGGGTGCGCTCCGCCGGTATCTTCGTATATATTAAAAACATATGAAATATATTTTGTTGATGTATAAGCATTGTAATCAATACCCATCGCGTATTTTCGATTTGATTCAAGAAGTCTCGCCTTCTCTTGTTCAGTTAGCATTTCTGTATATACCATATTCAAAAATGCGTCCGTCCTATCAACTATAAATTTTTTGATTGATTCCTTCGCGCGAATACCAGCTTCACCAGAAAGTGAGGTACTCGTTGGATAAGTTACATCAATATCAACAAAATCTGTAGTTTTTGAAATTGTTTCTTCGGTCGAGTCCAAAATGTCTACTACATTCTCTGGGCTTTTTTTGAAATTAGTCAGCAAAAAATACATTGCAATCAAAAATATGAAAACCAATCCCACCGCTTTTTTTATATTCATATTTAGATTATATCACCCATCAAACAAAAATGACCCTCTCGGGTCATTTTTGTTTTCCTTATTTACCTTCTGTATCCTTTTTAACCTCTGCATCTTGAACAGGATCATCATTTTTTATTTCCTCTGGCTGAGGCTCGGCTGTTGTTCCAGTTTCAGTAGCTTGGCCTGCTTTCTGCATTGCCTCCCCTATCTTCATCATTTCATTTGAGAGGGCTTCAGTAGCTTTCTTGATAGCATCCATGTCGCTTCCATCTTTTGCTGTCTTAAGCTCAGCAATCTTTGCCTCAACAGCGGTCTTTACATCAGCTGGTACTTTGTCACCAGCATCCTTGAGACCTTTTTCTGCAGTAAAGAGAATCATGTCGGCTGTGTTCTTCACATCGGCAACTTCCTTCTTCTTCGCATCTTCATCTGCATGAAGCTCGGCGTCTTTTTGCATCTTTTCAATTTCTTCTTTTGAAAGACCTGAAGATGCTTCGATGCGAATAGATTGAGATTTTCCTGAAGCCTTGTCTTTTGCTGTTACTGAAAGGATTCCGTTCGCGTCCACATCAAATGAAACTTCAACCTGTGGCATTCCGCGTGGTGCGGGTGGAATTCCATCAAGAATAAATTTTCCAAGAGATTTGTTGTCAGCAGCCATTGGACGTTCACCTTGAGAAATATGAATTTCTACGCTTGTCTGATTGTCTGCCGCAGTTGAGAATACTTGCGATTTCTGTGCAGGAATCGTGGTGTTCTTCTCAATGAGCTTCGTCGACACACCTCCCAATGTTTCTATTCCAAGAGAAAGCGGGATCACATCAAGAAGAAGAACGTCGCGTACTTCACCCTTAAGGACTCCACCTTGCACAGCCGCACCGAGAGCTACAACTTCATCAGGATTTACACCCATGTGAGGTTTCTTTCCGAAGAATTTTTCTACTTCAGCAATAATCGCAGGCATACGAGTCTGTCCTCCTACAAGAATTACTTCATTGATTTCAGAAACTTTAAATGGTGATGCTTCCACAGCGCGCTTGGTGATCATCATTGCACGGTCGATGTATTCACGAGTAAGATCTTCGAGTTCTGCACGCTTCATGGTGCGAACCAAGTGCATTGGACCAGCCTCGCCTGATGTGACGAATGGAATATTGATTTCAGTTTCAATTGCAGTTGAAAGCTCAATCTTTGCTTTTTCGGCAGCATCATCGAGACGCTGACGAGCGAGCGGGTCTTTTCGCAAATCAATTCCATTTTCTTTTTGGAATCCTTCTGCAAGCCAGTTCATGATTTTCTGGTCGACATCTTTTCCTCCGAGGTGTGAGTCACCGTCTGTAGATTTTACTTCGATGACATCATCGCCCACTTCGAGCACTGATACGTCGAATGTTCCTCCTCCGAAGTCGAAGACAGCGATCTTTTCATTTTTGTTTTTATTAAATCCGTATGCAAGCGCCGCAGCCGTTGGCTCGTTGATTATGCGCTTCACGTCAAGACCGGCAATCTTACCTGCGTCTTTTGTAGCCTGACGTTGTGCGTCGTTGAAGTATGCTGGCACAGTGATGACAGCTTCTGTAACAGTCTCGCCAAGTCGAGCTTCTACATCAGCTTTGATCTTTTGCAAAATCATCGCAGAGAGTTCTTCTGGACGGTAGAATTTGTCGCCCATTTTCACTTCCACTCCGCCATTGTCTGCCTTTCGCATTTCGAAAGGAATCATACTCAAATCTTTCTGCACTTCCGGATCGTTGAAATTGTGACCAATAAAGCGCTTGATTTGATAGATCGTATTTTTAGGATTTGTTATGCTCTGGCGTTTTGCGGTAACTCCCACCATTCGGTCGCCATTTTTTGCGAGCGCGATGATAGAAGGAGTAGTGCGCATACCCTCTGCATTTTCTATGATTTTTGGTGCACCTCCTTCAATGATTGCAACTGCACTGTTTGTTGTACCCAAGTCAATTCCGATGATTTTTGACATATGATTTATGTGTAATTACTAATAATTTTATACCGTGCGCTGATTATATACTTCAACTTATTTTTTGACAAGTTTTTAGCGGTCGCAAAAAACTTGTTGAAATTATATTCAGGTATGCTAAAATGTCAACATGCAAAAAAAGCCCGATTTTACCAAGAAAATCCTCAATTCTCTTTCTGGGAAGAAGGCCGTTAGCGTACCTGAAATTAAGGCAAATTTTGAGCTACCCGAACAAAAATATGCAGTTACTCGTAGTATCAAAAATCTCGCTGATTCAGGGCTTGTAGAGCTTCTAGAGGGTGGTCAGGGTGAATATGCCCGCCTCACAAAGTCAGGTAGAATGAAGGCTACAAGTCATAAACTAGACTCTACAAGCTCCCTTGTTAACCCGGCATGGGACGGCAAATGGCGTATTATCCTCCTCGATCTACCAGAAGCCAGAAAAGCAGAACGCGAAGCGCTCCGCTACCTCCTCAAAAAAGCAGGATTCATAATGCTCAAAAACAGCGCTTGGATCTCCCCTTTTCCATTCGAATTCCTTTTCCAAAATCTGAAAAAAGATTTTGGTCTTTCAACTGAACTCATGATTATAGTTACTGACTCCCTCGACCCCGAAACAGAGCTCGAGCTACGCAAATCATACAGCATGTAATTTCTTCTAGCCGGTAACCGGGTTACCGGCTACTTGTAATCTGTCTTTTTTTGAAAAATGTGGTACAGTTTTGAAAAATAAAATTGTACACTATGTGCGATTTCAACAAGCCCAGCTTCACGATTAATTCTGACAAGGGAAAAGTAAAATTGGTTCACTATCATCAGGAAGAGCATCAGCTCTTCGGTCTAGCAATACTTGAAGATGAAATATCTATCCGTCAGTTTGAAGGTAAAATTTCAGACAAACGAATTGAACTATTTATTCAAGCATCAATGTACGACTCAGATAATAATGGCCAAACTTGTACCTTGTACGAATTTCCGGGTGAAGCATGGAAGGAAGGAGCTATAACAGAAGGAACATTTGTTCGTTCTGAAAAATCTTCTTCGAGAAACAAGACAGCGTGCAAACTCACAACGCACGCGACAAATTTAGTTCCATATCAGGAATAACAGAGCCGGCAACACAAGTGTTGCCGGCTCAAAAACTATCTACACTAAAAGTTTTGTCTGTTACCTTTGACTGTAAGCATGAACAAGATAGCTCCAAACACGGCACCAATTGTATCCATAAGAATATCTTTTTGTGCATCCCAAATATCCCCTTGCGCCCCAAGTATTGCTATACCAGCAGATGGATCAGAGAGCACTGCATATTGCCATTCAAATATTTCATATGCACCCGCTATTGCCATAATTACAAAAAGTCCGTAACTCCATGCTATTGCACGAGTTTTAACTAAACCTTTCATATAAAGAATCTCTGCAATTCCAAGCGAGTAAAATCCCACGCTCATATGAGCCACGCGGTCATACATGTTTCGAGTAAATCCAAACAAATCGTTAAACCAGTCAAAAGGCACGTTTGCAAATGTATAGTGTGAACCAATAATGTGCATTACTGGGAACACTGCCATTAAAATATATGCGAGTGCTGAAACTCGTGTGCCCCGAATATACATTATAAAAAGGATGAGAACAGGAACTAGTGAAGTAAGAGCTTCCGCAAACCAAACACCTTTATCGAAAGGGTTGATACCCGACCAAATAAAAAGCACAACATAAATAGTAAGCAAAATCGCCGGCACTAGATTTTTTCTCATACATAAATTATATCAAACATATAAAGCAAAAGCCTGCTATTCTGCAGGCTCTTCGCTACTATCATCTTTGGACCATGTCCACGAGTGAAAAAATGTACCCTTGATAAACATTACTGATATGCTAGCTATTAATAGCACTGAGAAGAAAATAAATACTTCAATATTGTCATTGAGGCTATCAGTAAAGTACATATAAGGAATAAATATGATGCCGGAAGAAATCCCAGCGATTGCGAGTATATAAAGACAAACTCGCAAAACTGTTGGTTCGTGAGTTTGGTCTTTCATAGCCGTAATATTTTGATTTAACCTATACTCACAAAAATCCGCTGTTTGGTCAACAACGGATTTTTTATGCTCTAGCTCTTTAACTCGTACACCTTCACCCGTGCTGGGCGGATAATGCGGTCGCCGTTTTTATATCCCTTCTGCATTACTACTGCGATTGTGTGTTCTTTTGATTCGTCATCAGTCGGAATTGTATCTACACCCTCATGCAACGTTGCATCAAGTGCATCTCCTTCTTTGGGTGCGATTTCATCCACACCATTTTCGGACAAGACCTTGAGAAGCTGGGAATGAATATATTCAACACCCGTACTCCAAGCCTTATCTACTTTGCTCCAAGCCTCCTTGTTGGCAGACATCATGTCGTAGGCATCAAGCACAGGAAGAAGCTCCTCCACAAACTGTTCACGGGCGAAAGAAAGTGTTTGCTTTTTCCGTTCGTCTTCTCCTTTTTTGTAGTTTATAAAGTCTGCACGCTCTTTCTGCCAATTTGTAAGATAGTCAGCTTTCTCTGTCTGAGCAGTTTTAAGATCTTCGCGAAGTTTTTTTATCTTATCCTTAGATAAAGCCTCACCTTCCCCTTCAGCGGTTTCCTCAAAAACGACATCGTCGTTTGATACTTCATTTATTTCATTCTCGTTATTGTCTGACATCCCGTTAGAGATAGGTCGCGATCGCATAATTGCAAATACTAACTATCAAATTATTGACTTATAAGACTTCCATTTATTACTACCCGCATATCGTGACCGCGATCTCTAACGGGAACATGCGTCTATTCTAGCTACATTAGATTTTTTATCAAGAGCCATAAATTTGAATCATATACCTCAATTGACAAAATTACGCCGAGAAGTAAAGTTAAAATCAAGTACTATCTCTAACAAATAAAACATATCGTATGCAACTGCACAATGGAGTAACTCGTCTAGCTTTTGAAGAGCATTCATTTTTTTCACAGATTATCTGTATGTCATTACCTGAAATAGAAAAAATTATTGAGGGCCTAATTGACACTGATACATTTGAAGGTCACGAAAAACACGAAACCTTACTCGACGAAGCCGAAAGAGCTGTTATCGCTTACAGCTTAAAAATTGAAGAAGAAGCAGGTAATGATGCAAATTTACTCGTTAAGGCCAGAACAATAAGAGCATTTGGCCACACCATGATTAAACACGCACGCGAAATTGAGCAGACTCGCGAAATCAAAGTTACGCGTGGTGGTGCAATTTTTGTGCAACACAAACCAATATTAATGCTTGAGTAGACCTATCTTTCCCTATCTCTACCGCCCCAGAACAACGGGGCGGTAAAATTTTGTCCATTTTTTGTTTGACAAAACAGGTATTTTAGGTTATAAATATACAAACTTAAAAAATAGCCAAATGCAACCAAACCATCAAAAAGTACTCGGAAGTTACCTAGACACAAAGCAAGACGTTGCTTTAAGCAAGATGCTGGTGTCTAAACTAGGCATTAAAGATGAGCAAGAAATACTTGTTTGTATGCTCTTTGGAAAACTCGGCAAGCACAAAACAGTCGATTTCCTTAATGAACATGAAACAAGCATCGTCCAAAGTATCTGCGACGAGCTAGAAATCACGCTCAACGAAGCAGAAACCATTACCGATATGGCCGGTGTTATGGGTATTCTTCTAACAAGAGAAAGCCTTCTTAAAAATGCGGTTAAAATGCAGTAGAAGAAATTATGGCTAAAATGCCACCCGCCAACGGGTGGCATTTTCTATGGTTGACCCAGTAGTAGGTTTTGGCTAGGTTCGAAGAACGCGCCCTCGGCGCATAACCAAAATTCACTACTGGGTTGACTTTTTCAACTGGAGATGATATAATGGATGTACAGAGAAGTTGGGTTCGAAAAGAGTCGATTTGAAGAGCAGATTTCAATGTATTTAGAAGACTAATCAAAAAATCAATGACTGGAACAATCAAAAAGCTCACAGACAAAGGTTTCGGATTCATCGCGGCAGAAGGTCTTGAAAAAGATCTTTTCTTCCACTCAAAGAATCTCGTCGGCGTTATGTTCGACGAACTTCGAGAAGGTGAAGCTGTTTCTTTCGAAACAGAAGACTCTCCGAAAGGTATGAACGCTGTAAACGTACAGCGCGCATAGTCACTCGTGACTAAAAAATCCCCTTAGTTGGGGATTTTTTAGTACACGGTGAAGCCACAGCGATGTCGGCTCGCCGACCGCGAGGCGGGGTCGAGAACACTTAGTCCGCACAGGATGTAATCATCCGAGCAGACTTAGTGATTCGTGACTCTAAGAGCTAACAAAAGCCCCGCCACGAAAGTGGCGGGGCTTTTGTATTGTGTTTCGAAAAAAAATTATTTTTTCTTATCCTTCTTTGGCTTTTTTGCCTCCTTCTTATGTGATACTCCTTTTGCCATATGATTAGTAAGTAGGTAGTAGAAAGTAGTTAGTAGTAAAAATGCGAATGAATTCCTACTATCTACTAATTACTTACTACTAACTTTAAAAGTTAATAATTATGAACATTTAAAGTATATCACTAATTTCCCAAAAAATTAGCAACAAAGTCAGCAGGGAAATTTGCGATAAATATTACCAAGTACAAAACAATAAATATAACTGGTATAACCTTTTCAATATGAGACATCGGGCGGTATTTTTTCTTGTCAGTACCACCACCAAGTATTCTCCACTCTGTCTTATACAGTGTGGCAGGTAGCTTTGATTCTAACGCGTGAATCACTTTAAATTTGGCACGGTTGAGCTGAGTGTAGGAATTTATTATAAGATACCAAGAATAACAAAGTGCGATACCGATAAGCGGTACGAGCGTAAAAATACTTGGAATATTTGCACCGGAGCTACCTTCGCTAGCATCAATGTAGCCCAAGAAAGCCATGATTGCCGTATTTAAACCGAGGAAGAATTCGTTCGCTTTTTGTCTGCGCTCCACTGTGTGATTGAAAATATGCAAATACAAACGATACTGCTCGATGTAGTGATCGATGTATTCTTTTGGATGTTCGCTTTTGTGATGCGAAGGATCCGGAACAAGCATTTTGTCTATCTCTTGATCGTCCATCCTGTAGTGAAAAATGACATAACCTTGCGGTTTAAATGTTCATAATTTTGCTAATTTGATAAATATCGACGATGAAATCTCCTCTTCAATTTCTACACACCCGCAATGTCATTTTCTACTACGGGATCCATATTTTAATTCTATATTAGAAATATAAAAAATACGATAGCAAGCAATATTCGATAAACCCCAAACGGTATAAATGTACTAGTCTGTACAAATTTCAGCAACAATTTAATTGAGATAATTGCCGACACAAATGCTGTAAGTAATCCGATTCCGAGTAAAACTGTCTCGCTCGAACTGAATGAAAATCCACTTTTAAGCAGGTCGAGCCCTGTCGCTCCAATCATTGTAGGAATCGCAAGTAAAAACGAAAACTCGACAATAGTTACTCTCGAAATCCCGAGAAACAAACCTCCAACAATAGTTGAGGCTGATCGAGAAACCCCCGGAACAATGGCGAGCGTTTGCCATAGCCCTATTATAAATGCCTGCTTGTACGTAATCGATTCGATTTCTGAGACCGTATCACCTTTCCCCTTTTTCCAGATCTCGAAAGCAATCAAAGCTACTCCCCCTATTGCAAGCGACCAAAGTACGACGTTTGAATTACCGAGTAAATATTGCTTGATGTACCGATAGAATATGAGCCCTACGATAACAGTTGGAATAAACGCCACGGCAACCCTTTTAAAAATTTTAAAATTAAGAAATATTTTTTTGAAATATAGTACAACGACCGCTAGTATTGCGCCGAGCTGAATTATTATCTCAAAGCTTTTTACAAAATCTGTAGACTGTATACCAAGCGCTTTTGTAGTAAGTATCAAATGCCCAGTTGATGAAATAGGGAGAAATTCAGTAACTCCTTCTATGAGGCCGAGAACAATTGCGTGAAAAAAATTAAACATTTGTTGATTGATTATATATTAGGCACGCCTTGTATCATAAGCCCAATGTAGTAGTGCCTGCTTTTGCTTTGGGCGACATAGCGCATCCCCTGTTTTGCAGTTCTGTTTTATCTGAGCAATATGCCGTCTCATAGCCTTCCAGCGCTTTATCTGCCTCGTGTCCTCGTCCTGTATACGCCTGCCCATATAATACCGGCAATACCACTGAAACCAGCCTCTAGGATCGTCTTTGTATATCCAGCCCTTCCTTCGCCATTCAGACAAAGTCTGCGATGCATTGACCTTAAAATAGTTCAAATTTGGATCATGTTTATGCGGAGAAAGCTTGGCTTTCGTAAACCAGCTTTTCGGAAACTCATTTTTCCCGTCTGTCATATATTCTCCACCAAATACTCCAAGTTCAAGCATTTGCTTCGGCGTAAGTTCTGGACGAAACTCCGGATGAAAATTCTTACCCTCTTTTTCGATGAGTTCGTACTTATAGCCCTTCTGCATTCTGTCATTAACGTGGATAATTTTTGGCTTCATTTACTTGCTTGCGAGATAATTTTCTGCCTCCTTTTGCTTCCTGCGTTTCCTATAGTCATGAATAAGTATGCCAAGAAACACAATAAGCAGGAGAGAGTAGTTGATGATCATAAACCATTTGTTTGCCCACGAAACACCGTACGGAAATCTATATTCGGAGATTGGAAATAAAAACGGTGTTGGGTAAAAATTTATCGAATGCGACGGGATATCAATTAAAATATGAAGTGCCCATCCAAATAAAAACAACGCGGGGCGTCTAAATACTATCCACAGGAATATAAAAACTAGAGCCCAAACTACAATTGAATGACTATATTGATAAAGTATCGGCGAAAGATCGTGGTGAGAGTGTCTAAAAAAACTTACTCCATCTCTTATCATACTCGGAGCAGAAAGTAGCAGTGGAATTCCAAACGCAAAAAAATCTGGGAATACCCCAAAAAAGGCCGTCCAGCCGACGTTAAACTTATGCTTGGTAGATTTAGCATTCAATCCCCTCGCTCCTGCAGCTGCCCATAATGTGTGTGCAAAAATATCCATACAGTAATGAAATTATCTAATAGCTCCTTCTGCTTTTAACTTTATTAGTTTACCAGTATATCCTCCGCGATTATAATCTCCAATTTTTCCGTCACTTCTTATTACTCTGTGACACGGGATATTTTCGTCATAATTAGACTTCATTATCGAACCCACAGCACGGGAGGCGTTGGGGCTTCCAGCCATCTTGGCGACCTCCTTATAGGTCATCGTACTGCCTTTTGGGATACTAGCTACAACTGATTTTACTCTCTCGGAAAATATCATTTTTTTCACGCAGATATTATACCTTTTCCCCACATTTAAAATTATTGACAAATACCCACTTAGTGGTAAATTCACGTCAAATCTAACGTAAACAATTAAATATTAGCGATATGCAAACACGTAAACATGTACCGGAAATTATTTTAACAGCAATACACATTGCTGAACAAAATGAAATTGAACAGCTCTTGGTAACAGCTTCCCAAATGGCTGGGGTTGATATTAGAAAAATGTCGAGCGAAATTGGGATTCATCCCGATAAAGTAATCAGGCACCTACTATCGATCGTAAGAAAATCCCAAAAAGGTATATCATTTAATGACTTGAGAATTTCGAGTGTAAACGCAACAACGCTCGAGCCAACAGATGATAAGTTGGACAGCCGTTTTCTTGAATACTTTAAAGATGCAAGTAATGCGAAACTTGCCTACCTACAGGAAGCATTTGAAACAAATGATCCAAGGGTAGCAATGCTTGAGAACGCATGCGACCTATTGCGTTCTGTCGCATCTGGACCAAGACAAGTTTACTACGCGACAAAATATGCATTCAGTTTTGTCGAAACCATCTCAGAAGCAAGAAAAGTTTACGGCCTTATTTCCGAAAACTACCAACTTTCTGAAAAGTACGCAATTAAATATATTGCAAAATATTTTTACTGCAAAACCAAAGCTGAAGCTTAAGAATTATTATCTGCATTATTTACACCAACCCCCGCTCGATGAGCGGGGGTAAGTTTTTGCCTGAATTCAATTCTTAATTTTTAATTCCTAATTCTTAATTAGAGTAAGCGTTAAAAAGAAAAAACACCCTTTCGGGTGTTTTTTCTTTTTAACGCTTACTCCACTGTGGTGCCTTACGGGCCTTTTTGAGACCGAACTTGCGGCGTTCCTTAGATCGAGGATCGCGTTTGAGGTATCCTTCCTTCTTGAGTTTAAGTTTATTGTCTTCTGACTTTTCAGAAAAGAAACGTGATAGTCCATGACGGATTGCCTCGGCCTGAGAATGAATCCCGCCACCTGAAACAACTACAGTAATTTCATATTTCTCGTCTGGCTTAACAAGCGTCATCGCATCATTTACCACCTTTGCGAGTGCTGGAGTTTTAAAATAGTCCTTTACATCGATTCCATTTACAGTAAATGAATTCTTGCTTGCAGGTGTTAGACGTACGCGACTTGTAGAAGTCTTACGGCGTCCAATTTTCTCTGTGTATGTTTTCTTTTCTGACATATATTTATAAATATTATTCTGTTACAGTAAGCTTTTTCATAATCTCTGGTCGGAGTTTGTTTGGAGGAAGCATTCCGTATACTGCACGTCGAAGTACTTCTTCAATGCCCTTCTTCTCAAGTACCTGAGCTAGAGTTTCATAACGAAGACCACCTGGGTATCCAGAATACTGAGCATACTTTACTGTATCTAGCTTTCTTGGATCAATCTTTATGTCTTTAGCATTCTCGATGATTACCTTACCACCAGTTATTTTATGGCGCTCAAAAGTAGCTTCGTCCTTACCCATGAGCAATTTTGCAACTGCACTTGAGAGACGTCCAATAGTCATGCCCTTAGCATCGATTGTTGTTATTTTACTGTTGTTGTTTGTTGGTTTCATATTATTTTTCTTCTACAAACTCAATTACAGCCATACGACTTGCATCTGACTTTCGTACTGGAAGTTTAAGCACACGCGTATAGCCACCTCGTCGGCTCTTGTACAATGGTGCAATTTCTTCAAAAAGCTTCTTTGTCTCAGTCTTGCGATTGAGGAGTCTTGATACTGTAAGTCGGTGACTAGCTGTATCTCCCTTCTTTGCAAGAGTTACAAGAGGTTCAATATACTTGCGAAGCTCTTTAGCTCGTGCTTCTGTCGTAGTAATTTTTCCGTGACGAATAAGATCGAGCATGAGACCTTTCAAAAAGGTACTGCGTACTTTGCGTTCTCGTCCGAATTTTCTGTTTTTGTTTGAATGTCTCATGGCTTAATAAATACTTAATTGATTACTTTAGTGTAATACCGTAGTTGGATAATATCTTTTTGATTTCCTGAATACCCTTTTCACCCATCCCTTCTATTTCAAGAAGATCTTCCTTTTTCTTGCGTGCAAGACCGCCAAGTGTGCGGATACCTGCTCCTGCAAGAGCGTTTAGGATGCGGGCTGAAAAGTCGAGAGTATCAATACGAGTTTTTAGAACTTCGCTCATGTCATCTTTATCGCCTGATGAATCATCGTTTGATTCTACATCAGAAACAATTTCTGTTTCGTTCATTTCATCAGAAAATTCAAGTACGGCCTTAAGCTGATCGATCATGATTTTGATTGAGCGCTCAAGTGCAACTCGTGGAGAGATTGTTCCATCAGTTTCAATTTGCATTCGAAGACGGTTGTGGTTTGTTTTGTCTCCGACACGCATGTTTTCTACTTCGTAAGAAACACGACGAATAGGAGTAAAGATTGCATCAACTGCGATAGTACCGATATCTACTTTGCCTTTCTCGTGCATATCTCGAGGCATAAATCCAAGACCTTTCTCTACACGAACCTCGATAGAAAGAGACGCGCTCTTGTCTGTGAGTTCTGCTATATAAAGCTCTGGGTTTAACACTTCAAGCTGACCAGAAACACTCATTTCACCAGCTGTAACTTTCTTTGCACCTTTTACTGAAAGTGTTGCTGTCTGAGGTTCATCAGATGTCATTTTAAATCGAACCTTCTTCAAATGTAGGAGAATAAGCACAACGTCTTCCTTGACGCCTGCGATGGTGGAGAATTCATGTGGCACACCGTCTATCTTAACGGATGTAATTGCAGCACCCGGAAGTGAGGAGAGCACGATGCGACGGAGAGAGTTACCTAGAGTATGACCATACCCAGGGTAAAGACCGTCGATTTCATACACACCCTTCGTGTCGTTTTCTGAAACGACGCGAGGCTTCGATGGAAGAATGATGTTGTGTTCCGACATAGTATATAAGTTAAGTAAATAATAATGCTTTGACGCAAAAAGATATTAACGACTGTAAAACTCGAACACTGCATTAAGATTGATAGCAGAACCAGATTCAAGAACGGGAGTACCTTCTACTGTTGCTTTGATGTTTTCTGCATCAAACTTAAGCCATTTAGGAACTGAATAATTTTCTAGTTTCTTCGGGAGATTTGCAAAAAGGACACTTTTCTTTGAACCCTCGCGAGCAGTGATAACATCGCCGATAGATACAGTGTGTGATGGAACCTTTGTACGCTTTCCGTTTACTACGAAGTGTCCGTGAGAAACCATCTGTCGTGCGAGTCTTCGTGTGTGTGCAATACCAAGTCGGTAGACTACGTTATCAAGACGTGACTCAAGTGAAGCAAAAAGTTTTTCTGCGGGATTGCCTCCTTTTGTATCAATAGACTTGTTTACATAGTTACTTAGCTGACGCTCAGTAATTCCGTATGAAAAACGAACACGCTGTTTTTCGATAAGCTGTAGACCGAAATCAGAAAGTGCTTTACCGCGCTTGTCTTTTCGCTTACCTGCAGCGTGACGAGCCTCAGAAAGAGCAAACTTCTGTGTTTGTGTTTTCTCGAAGACCGCTGGGCCGAGACGTCGTGCAATTTTATATTTTGGACCGATTTTCATAAATTAGTTAGAGATAGTAAGTGATTATTAGGACTATACGCGACGAGGCTTCTTTGCCTTTGGACCATTGTGAGGTACTGGAGTAGCGTCCTTGATACCTGTGATGTCGATACCATGACTCATAAATCCTCGTATTGCTGGTTCGCGACCACTACCAACACCTTTAACAATAACGTCAGATTCTTTAATTCCTAGAGCAATAACTTTTTCACCAACAGTTTCTCCGACTTTTGAAGCTGCAAAAGGAGTACCCTTTTTTGCACCTTTGAATCCAAGACTACCTGACGATGACCAGAAAATAGTATTTCCTACTTTGTCAGAAAAACTTACTTTTGTATTATTGAAAGTTGCCTCAACATGAAGAGTACCTGATAGTAGTTTCTTTTTAGGTACTTTTACAGCCACCGGAGCTTGTACTGCTCCTTCTGCTTTTTCGGCGACGTCTTCAGTTGTAATTTTTTTCTTTGCCATAATGTTAGTTAGTAGATAGTAGTTAGTAATTAGTAGTTTAGTTATTTTCGAATTCGGATTTTATTTCCTACTATCTACTAATTACTAACTACTTACTAGCTCTAAGTCTTTTCAAGTTTGCGCTTACCAGATCCCATAGTGTGACGAACGTTTCCACGAATTGTTCGTGAGTTTGTCTTTGTACGTTGTCCTCGTACTGGGAGACGTCGAGCATGGCGACTACCTCGGTATGATTTGATATCTTTCAATCGCTTAACGTTCGCAGAAACTTCGCGTTTAAGCGTACCTTCTGTTTTCATTGTTTCGATTGCCTTACGGATTGTATTTTCCTCTTCAGCAGAAATTTCTGTTGGCTTTTTTAGTGGAGAAACACCTGCGTCATTAAGAATACTTACAGCCATTGAACGACCAATACCATAGATGGCAGTGAGGCCAAATTCAAGGCGCTTGTTGTCTGGAATTGTTATACCTGAGATACGCATGAAATTAGTTAGTAGATAGTAGTTAGTAATTAGTAGTAATTAAATTTCAACTGGGCTTACTGTTTTTGCTTGTGTTTAGGATTCGAACAAATGACACGCAAATGGCGGTCACGACGGACCATTTTGCATTTATCGCACATTAGTTTTACCCGAGCTCGTACTTTCATAATAAAATTGATTACTGATATTTTATATAATTAAAATTGCACATTACGATAAAAAGATTCCAACAACTCAATATCCGTAGAGCAGTTGCTTCTCAATATTTAAATTTTACATTCGTCGGACTATCCGACCTCGTCCTCCGTCTGGAGCCATTACTAGCTCTACGGTATCACCGACCAAAACTTTGATTCGATGAAGACGCATCTTGCCACCTAAGTACGCGAGTGTTTCCCGCTCGTCAGGAGATAGCTTCACTCTAAAGAGTAAATTAGGAAGTGTCTCAGTGACTGTTCCTACTACCGGTTTTTCATCTTGGTTTTTACCCATTGGCAGACAAAGCTTAGACTAACAAATATATCTAATAAGGTCAAGTACGACGGTGGATTGCCAGATTAGACGGCGGGGTTTGTGATGGTTACTTTTATTCGATCTATGTTTTTCGGGAAAGATCTTTTCCAAAAAGGCTTGAGAACAACCTGCGCTTTATCTACCCCACTAAATGTAGCTATAAGTGCCTCGAAGTCCGATTTCTTTCTTGAAACCAAAAGACGCTGTATGTTTTCAGGACTTAAAATCCATAAGATATCAGCCTTTCCATTCAGGCTAAATTGAAAAGGAGCATTATCATCTTCGCTTAAAACTGATCCAGATTTTGGTAACAGAGAAAGTGATGCAAGTTTTGGAATACTTACTGGCTCGTCTTTGTACTGGCTAATAGATTGAAGAGCGAGAGCTCGAATTAGTGTATCTTGTTTCAAAAGATACACAGTCAGCGAACCATTCAAAACCACAGGAACCTCTGATTCTTTTGAGTACGAGACCTGAACTGCTGGATCAGAAATAAATACAGTAGCGCCCTCATAAAAGAGGTAACCCTCCGGAACCTGTACTCGAGCCTTCGCGATTAGCGAGCCCTTTAGTTTTTCCAGCAATGTTGAGTGGGCTCCGTCCGCAGTACTTTTCTCAATCATGTAAACTTTACCAGAAGCCCCTCCAACAAATGGACGTTTTATTTTAGCCGTTATTTTTTGACCTTGAGGCAATTTTGAAAGCTTCTGTATCGATAAATCTCCACTTTCAATATTCCCTTCCTCTCCAGCAAGTACAGCTTCGGCCCCAACTTCAATTGTACCAGCAGTTACCTTGCCCGCCTTGCTCGTAATATAACCAGGGATTTTTACAGTTTTTTCGGTTACGTATATTCGTCCGTCACTAGACACGAGAGCTGTGCCTTTTGTTACAGTGTACGTCCCCTTTGTGTAAGTATTTGAAAGAAGCACCGAGCCTTTAGCACGATCAGATAGTACTTTTGATTGCGACGAAGGCAACCGTAATGTTTCACTTCCTGAGAGCCTCATTACTGTATAAACAATACCTGGATCTGTCGTATCCTTTAATGCTGTAAATGTGTCGCTTGTATCATAAACAATCGTCATGACCTTCGGTGTGACGTTTACCGAAGCAGATTCAAACAAGAAAGAGAGCGATAGGAGTAATCCCACCAAACAGATAACCGCAACATACCATAACGCGTAACGAGGCGAAGATTTTGATGGAACTGGCTCGAAAGGTATTTCCCGTGGAATCGAGCTTGCGCGAGAAGCATTCTCACGAATCTTCATGGGTGTAACCACGCGAGCGTCACGTGAAAGCGGTTTTATATCTTCAATAATATTTTTTCTTATCATTATTTTATTTCTGCTTACGAGCACTAGCCAAAACTTCAATCATGCTAAAAGGATTACGCGGTACTCCTTCCTCAAAATCTAGTGCTGTGTGAAAAAAAGTTGCGTCTAATGGGATTATCTTAAATTCTTTCTCGGTCAAAGCATACTGACCAAACTTTTCTGTTTTTATCGCATCAACAAACCATGGCCCAACATAACTATCTACTGTAATAAGTATTGTATCAGGAAGTGAGAGTTCATTCGAGGTTGAAAACAAAGCTTTCTGAAAATGTTCCAACCATTCTTCTTTCGCCTTAGTCAAAATTTTTTCACATGTTTCCTTAATGGAATTTTCAACCTTATTTTCCATGTACAGCATACAAAGAGTTACGGACTCGGGAATACTACGCTTAAGCTCTATACTCAATCGTCTTAACATAAAATTTTTACCTTCAGGAAATGAAGTCGACTGAATAAGAGTACCGTCCTTTACGTATGACACGTCTGTTACTTCTCCTCCAATATCAACGAGTATGTAGGACTGCTGATGCGGAAAGAAGTCTCTAGAAACTACAAATGATGCGCCGATAAACGACGAAAAGATTACTTTTCTGTGACCAAAGTTTACTGAAAGATGGTCTTCTATCTTTTTTAGAATATGCTCTGAGGAAATCGCTAGAAAGATTGAAAGCTCTAGTTCGTGGGCTATTACTGAAATTGGATCATTGTGTGCGTACCCGTTTAATTTTACCTGTAACGTATTTGACTCAATGACTCGTATAGCTTCATTAGTATGCATTTTCTTCGTTACTTCCTCATCTTCAAATGCTTTAAGCTCTTTCGCTATTATATCTCCTAGCATTACCTTTGTAACAACAAAAGGCGTGGGTCGAGAAACTTTAGCCACACGCACCTGCGATGCGTACCATGGTGAGGCAAGGTAAACTTGAATTCTATCCGGCGGTACTCTTTTTTTTCCATGCAGTCCCGATATAGAGTGTTGGAGGGCTCGCATCATCTCACTTTCAAATCGAGAAAAAGATAAATCTGAGAGGACTGAAATTTCAGAAGTTACCGAAGCAGAAATAATTGGAGTCGCGCCTCCGAAAACAACATAAGATGCTGTTACAGACGAGCTTCCAATATCAATAACAAGCACGTTCTCTGCCGTATTTTTCTTCTTTAAGAAAGAGAAAATTCCCATGCAGATATTATACCTGCACACTTACATTTTTGAAATAGCAAAACTAGCTAAGAACAGCTTTAATACGGCGTACACCTTGAGATGAGGCTTCTTCTTTTTGTATTTTAAAAACTCCTAGCTCACTTGTATTGTTTACGTGTGGACCTCCGCAGAATTCTTTCGAAACAGCATTAGCATTTTTGTCTTCAATAAAGTAA
Source organism: Minisyncoccota bacterium (assembly GCA_017991895.1). Classification (GTDB taxonomy): domain Bacteria; phylum Patescibacteriota; class Minisyncoccia; order Phycocordibacterales; family UBA9973; genus CAITQP01. Next base: position 38,987 of record JAGOPR010000001.1, read on the forward strand.
ACGGAAACAGTGTCGGGATACTTCACCCCAAATTCCATTTCAGCACCGAGTTTTTCAGCTTCGGCACGAGGCATTTCACGGCGTATAACTGAAAGGCCATCAGAAATTCGTTTGTTCACGATATCTTCCACTTTCTTTTTTTCTTCGTCGGTCATTTTACGGTCAAATGCGAAATCGATACGGAGACGTTCTTCGGTGATATTACTTCCCCGCTGTTTTACTTCTTTTCCGAGCACTTCTTGAAGTGCAGACAAGAGAAGATGGTGAGCGGTGTGGAGGCGAATTGTTTTTTCGTTATGATTTGCGAGTCCACCTTTGAACATTCCGGCAGATGATGTCTGAGAAAGCTTTTGGTGCTCAGCCATTTTTTTCTTAAAATCTTCCATATCAATTACCTGTCCTTTTTCCTGTGCGAGTTCAAGCGTAAGCTCAATTGGAAATCCAAATGTCGTTGCAAGAATAAAAGGATCCTCCCCTTTTTCAAATTCTTTCATTCCATCTTCAACTGTTTTTTTGAATTTAATTATTTCATCTGCTATTACCTTGATATTTTCCGGTGAAGCAACTTCAGGATACATCGTTTTGTATTTACCAACAAAAGCCTCAACTATTTCGATTGAGAGATTTCCGGAAAAACCGAGTTTCAACGAACGCACAATCGCGCGACGAAGAAGTCGACGAAGGATATACCCCCGATCTTTGTTTGAAGGCACGACACCGTCTGCAACCATAAAGAGAGAGGTGCGCAAATGATCTGTAACTACACGAGCGTATGATTCGTTATAATTACTCGAACCATTTTTAATCATCATCATTACATCTGACAATATATCCGTGTCATAAGCAGTTTGTTTTCCCTGCATAACAGCAGTAATGCGTTCAAGACCAGCGCCCGTGTCTACGTTTCGTTGTGCAAGTTTTCCGACAACTTTATCATCCTTCTTTTCGTATTCCATGAATACGTCATTCCAGATTTCAATTATTGATTCGTCGTCGGTCGCTTTAACAAACTCCTCTTTAGTGAGATCTCCTTTATTTCCAGTCATGTCGTAAAACATTTCGCTTGATGGGCCACACGGGCCATTCGGCCCCGGACTCCACCAATTGTCTTTGCCGAGCGCATAAATGCGATGTTCAGGAATTCCCATACTCATCCACAAATCTTTTGATTCCTGATCGTACGGTGCATTTTCGTCACCTTCAAAAATCGTGAAGTAAAGACGATTCACATCGAGCCCAAGTCCTTCTTCTTTTGAAGTAAGGAATTCATAGCTCCACTTGATTGCGTCTTCTTTGAAGTAGTCACCAAGTGACCAATTGCCGAGCATTTCAAAAAATGAAAAATGGCGATTGTCGCCTATGTCTTCTAGGTCACCTGTACGAACGCATTTCTGCACATTAGCGATGCGCACACCTTGTGGATGCTTTTGTCCAAGAAGATACGGAACAAGCGGTTGCATACCTGCAGTATTAAATAGTACAGAGGGGTCGTTAAGTGGCACAAGTGGCGCAGATGGAACAATCGCGTGTCCACGTTTTTCAAAAAAAGCTAGGAATCTTTTACGAATTTCTTCTGAAGTCATATAGAGTCAAACTAAAAAATAATCGTTACTAATATATAAATGTAGACCTAAACTTGCCCGCCTGAACGCTATAATCTCGATTGCAAAACGAGTTTCGTCCGTCAACGATGCCTTAGCATCGCCTCCATCCTCATCCTCGTTTTTCACTTCGAAATTCTACCCTTCATCTCGGGCATTATTTTTGAGGTTGACTCTCCGATAGTATCAAAAGTTTGCTCTATCTCAAAATACACAAAAAGACGCCCAGCCTAGGCTGGGCGTCTTTTATTTTGAATTTAAAAATGCGTATTATCTGGATGCTTGTCGTCAGGTTTAAGCGCTATTTTCTTTATTCCTTGTTCAACTTGCCATAAAACGATAAAGACAAAAAGAGTTAGGATCGTCGCAAGAAATGCCGGCATAAAAAGTCCAACGCCACACGCCATTCCAATACCCGCAGCCACCCATAGTCCTGATGCAGTCGTAAGTCCTGTGATATTGGTATCACGGAAAATAATAATCCCTGCACCCATAAATCCGATACCGCTAATTATCATAGATGGAATTTGTAGAGGGTCTCCTACATTCATCCCGAGAAGTGTGTATTTCTGTATTATTAATTCACTAATAATCACAAAAAGTGCCGCTCCCATTGAAACAAGCGCGTACGTTCGCATTCCTGCAGCTTTATGAGAAATAATACGTTCAGTGCCGATAATAATTCCAAATAAAAGTGCAAAACCTAGCTTGGTAAGAATGTCTAACGTAGATGCATCAAAAATAAAATGGCTTATCATGTCTAAATTATACCCGCACACCTACTTTTTTAAAAGGGTAACGAATGTGCATTAACCCCAACGAACCCTAGGACATGACCTCCGTGCAGAGTACTTTAAAAAAGTAGGTGTGCGGGGTATATCACTAGACAATTCCACCTCCAAGACAAATATCCTTGTCATAAAGAACGATGGACTGACCAGAAGCAACCCTTGTTCCATTTTCAAATATCACGGTAGCTGTGTTTTCATCCAAAGTTATGACTCTGCATAGCAAATATTCTCCATGGTATCTAATCTGTGCTGTATATTTTTTGTCCTTCTCTGGCGCAAGACCCACCCAACTGCAATTTTCTATTCTGTAATTCTCTTCAGTTTTAGTATGACCTTCAGATGAATCATTTTTATTTGAAACCGTGATTGTATTTTTCTCAATATCTTTAGCAACGATATAATATCGTGAGTCGCTTGGAGTCTTCTTCGTAATAGTAAATCCATGGCGCTCACCGAGAGTAAGGAAAAGCACGCCGTCATGATACCCAACAATTTCCCCTTTTTCATTCAAAACGTCGCCACGCTGTGATGGAATATAGTGTTCAAGAAATTTTTTGAGGTCCAAATCTCCAAGCATACAAATTCCCTGACTATCCTTTTTTACTGCGTTAGGTAAGCCAAATTTTTCGGCGAGCTTTCGTACATCTGTTTTCTTCAAATGACCTATTGGAAAAATAACATGCTCCAAGTCCGTACTTGTAAGCCTGTATAAAAAATATGCTTGATCTTTTGTAGTGTCTGCTCCTTTTTGAAGTTTGAAGTTTGGTGTTTGATGTTTTACCTGAGCGTAATGTCCCGTCGCAATAAAATCTGCGCCATGAGCCTTTGCAAACTCCCAAAAAACTCCAAATTTTATCTCACGATTGCACATAACGTCAGGATTGGGTGTTCTTCCCTTTTTATATTCTTCAATCATGTATTCTGCTACTGCTTTTTTATATTTCTCCTCAGCATCACACTCGAGAAATGGAATATCAAGAAATGTTGCAACACGCATTGCATCCAAACGGTCTTCACGGAAAGTACACTCAATAAAATCTGGTTGCCACGTACGGATAAAAACACCGACTACGTTGTAGCCTTGTTGTTTCAAGAGCGCGGCGGAAACGGCAGAGTCTACCCCGCCTGAAAGCCCCACGAATACGGTTTTGTACGATTCTTTTTTCACTTTCTTGATACTACAGTTGCATGAGCTTTTTGAAAAGCTCAAAGTCGGCTTTGGTATCAGCGAGAGCAGAGTGTGCGTTTTCGTTTACTATCCCAAAATGTTTACAGAGTTCAGCCAATGAAAACCTTGTTACGAGGGGTGTGCTGTGCAATTTTGCATATGCCATTGAAACTGTATCGAGTCGGTGATAATGCATCTTGTTCTGTATTCCAAAAGCTGAAAAAGCGGAGTCGAGAAATCCGGCATCAAATGCGACATTATGAGCTACCATAATTGCACCTGCTGTTTTTTCAGAAAATTCTCGAAGTGCCTCTTCCAAACGAACTGCGTCTTTCCATCCTGTAACTGTATATCCGTTTACTCGTAGCGATGCAGGGTCGGCCGTTTTAAGATTTTCAGGAAATATTTTTTTAGACCATTCCTCGCGCACCGTAAATGTTGGAGTTTCGCCTGAGCTCCAGTCCTGAGTGACTCGAATGAGTGCAATTTCAATAATCTCGTGAATTTTGCAATCAAGACCAGTGGTTTCAAGATCGACAAAAACAAGGTCCGTGCCTTTCATGGCGCCTCCTACTCGACTCACTGTATCTACTTTAAGAATCTCGTTTCCATCCATATGGAGACAAGTATACTATTTTTTTAGGAATCTTAGGATCTCGTCGCCAAACGTCTTAATTGAAGAGTCATCGTAGAGTGAAATTGTATAAACAGTATTTCCAAGTTTTTGAAACTCCTTCAATTTTTTTACCACGATTTTTTCTTTCTCGTCGTCAGGCAACACATCAGTCTTAGTTAAAAGAATTATTTCTTCCTTTTCATTAAGTCCATTCCCGTATGATTCAAGTTCATTTCTTACCTCTTTATAGGCTTTCATCATTCCACCTGTAGCTGTCATTTCATTTTCAAATGAAACAAGATGAAGAAGAACTTTAGTGCGTTTTATATGTCTCAAAAATTTTACGCCAAGTCCTTTTCCTTCCGATGCACCTTCAATAAGCCCCGGAATATCGGCAAGGGTGTATCCAAAAAGGTCTCCCAAGTTTGGGTCGAGCGTTGTGAAAGCATAATCTCCAACCTTTGCTTTTGCACGTGTAATAGAGTTTAGTAGTGACGACTTACCAGCGTTTGGAAGTCCGATGAGCCCAATATCAGCAATAATTTCTAGCTCGACATGGTAGTCGGCCTCCTGTCCTTCTCTTCCCGGAGTCCAATCGAGCGGAGAAACATTCGTTGAACTTTTAAAATGTTCATTTCCTTTTCCTCCACCTCCACCTTCGAGAATTTTTATTTTTTCACCCTCGTTTAAAAGCTGGATTTTTTCACCAGTTTCCGTGTTTGTTAGTATCGATCCGATAGGAAGCTTTATCGTAAAATCATCGCCGTTTGCTCCATGAAGACTTCGTGACCCTCCAGCAACACCATCTTTAGCTGTAAATTCAATAATATGACGATATTGAGCCAAGAGCTGATTGTCACGCACAGCCATAATGTAGACGTCGCCTCCACGACCTCCGTTACCTCCAGCTGGTCCGCCTTTCTCGATAAATTTTTCTCGGCGCCAACGAACAACCCCGTCGCCACCGCGACCGGCCTTTGCATGAAATTTAAATTCGTCGATTAGAGCCATATAGCTAGTAAATAGTAAATAGATAGTAGAAAATAGTAAAATACCTATTACAATTACAGCTTACTCGATTTTTGGCTTTTTAGCTAGGTTACTCGAGAGCCAATTTGGCAAGAGCAATTGCAGATTCCTTTGTTTTTGCTACACAAAGAAAACAAGCATTGTGGCAAAAAGTTGCATCGGTAACGCCAGAGACTTTTGCGAGCTCTTGGTCGCGAAGACCTGCCCAAGCTTTTGGAAATGATTTTCTATTTTCAAAGCTGGAATGACTTACTCGCATTGTGGAAATATTCCATTTTGTATCACCGAATCTTGGGTGAACGACAAAAAGTGGCTCGGGATACTGCGCTAGAACCTCTTGGTATGGACATGCTGTATCTAGCACGATGAGGCGCTTATCTTCTGCATCGGCGTAGGCTTTTTCAACAATACTTTTTGCGAGAAGTACGTCGCGGGAAATGATGACCTCACGTGAAATTATCCGCTCAGCAATTTTTACAAGCTCATTAAAAGACTCATCAAATTTCTTTGGATCTTCCCTCCATGTAGGACGATATGTTGAAAGAAAATTCTGAATGCTATACGGAGCAACGTCACCTGTAACAGTCGCAAGCGAAATGCCATTATCATCTGCATCGATTGCTGCAACAAGATGTGAGTTGACACGTGATGCTATTTCGGACGATCCGGCGATTTTTTCTCCATACTCTTTCCATACAAGCCCAAATGCTGCATATGGAATACCTTTCTCTCCTACACCAGCTCCGCCCGGCATATGATGATCAAAACGTTTATTTAATGGATCGTAAACACAACCAACATCAACAACATAGTCTGCTTTATCAATAATAGCTTGATCACGAGTACGAACAATTTTTATATTTCCGTTATTTAAAAGACTAAGTGTCGCACATGCAAAAATATCGTCGGCATGAAATTTACCGTCATGAACTGCTATAATTTTTTTCTTTTTGAATAATTGCATTTGGATTTTTTTATTTACTACTATCTACTTACTCTTTCCCTGACTGCGTATTTCTTCAAATATTTCGATGATAATATTGATTGTTTTCTGCAGAATAACCACCCCAATCGTAAACAATAAAATTATAAAAATAAAATTGCGGACATTGTGACTGATAGAAAGAGCCTTCTGGCTGAATAGATTACCAAGTACAAACATACCTCCGAGCCAGATTATAGAGGAAACCCCTTCCGCAATGCAGTATATCTTAAAATTTGCCTTTACATATCCTGCAAATATTAATGCAGCATTATTTACTCCATATATAAATTTTGATAGAAATATTGACCAAAATGGTCTTTCACGGAAACGAGGCAAGTAATAAAAAACTCTTCGTTCAAAATACTTTAGTATTTGACTATTCGGAAAAGTTTTTCCAAGAAAGCTACCAATATAATATCCAAGCACTGTCTTAACTGCGGCCGCAGAGCTAGCAATCGCGAGAGTAGGAAATAGAGAAAATATTTTAAGATGGACCAATATTCCAGCCATAATCAAAATAAATTCCCCTTCCCATAGAACACCTAGAAAAAGAATCGCGTAGGCAAGTTCGGGGTTTGTAGTAATAAACGTTGAAAATGGATCGAGAAATTGGTGCATCCCAGTTAGAAGCAAATCACGGTCACAAAACCGTTGTTCTTACTTTTTATTTTATTTTCGACTTTGTGCTTTTTCATATATTTTTGTAACCGTAGCTCTAACGGGACTTGTATTAAAAAATCATCTCAAGAATCCAATTGACGAATGAAACAATAAGCGCGCCAATTATCGCCGCCGTAATACTCGCAATATGAAAACCACTAATCACATACGTTAGGGAGTAAAAAACTAGACCATTCATGACGATTGAAAATAGCCCGATTGTCAGAAAATTTATCGAAAATGTCAGAAACCCAATAATCGGCTTAATCGTTGCATTCACAAAGTACAGACACGCTCCGACAACAAGTACTACGTATGCATGTTCAAAAGTAATCTCATTCGGCATGAAGCGCGATGCTACATAAAGCGCAGCAGAAAAAATTAGCCAGTGCCAGATGATTTTCATAAACTAGTAAGTAATTAGTAGGTAGTAGTAAGTAGAAATACTAAAACATGCTGTCGACGACTGCTTTTACAACCATGCCGTCAGCTTTTCCTTTCAAATCTTTCATGACAGCGGCCATAAGCATTCCCTTTTTTGATGGATCAATAATACCGGTTTCAATCTGCTTAGCACGAGCTATTTTTTCAACCTCCTCTTTGCTCATTAGCTCAGGTAAAAATGTTTCGATAATCGCAAGCTGGGCTCTCTCCTCTACTGCCAAATCTTCACGCCCACCTGCAGTATATTGCTCTATAGAGTCTTTTCGTTGTTTTGAAAGGCGGGTTATAACAGCAAGTGCCTCTTCGTCGGAGAGCGTATCTTGAGGCTTTCGTCCTTTAGCAACAAGCTCGTTTGTAAAAGCAGAACTCATTCCTCGTAGTACCTCTAGGCGGACAGTATCACGAGCAAGCATAGCTTCTTTTATTTTTGATTTTATATCTTCATGTAACATATAGAAAAGTAATTTAGTATATTAGAAATTAGTATATTAGACTTTCGACTCAATTAACTTATTTAGCATCCTCAATATTTCCTGCATAAGCTCTTCTATTTCCAAATACTTATCAAGTTTACCAAATTCTAATCTTTTTGCTATTTTTAACTGTGTCTCAAGTTCTCCGGCTGAACCAAATGAAATAATAAGAAAGTGGGCAAAATCTTTCTTTGTTCCCCGCCTGCTACCCTCAGCAATATTTGATGGTATAGAAACTGCACATCTCCGCATTTGAGAAATAATTCCGTACTGCTCCTCTTTGGGAAACTCATATGTTAATCGATAAACCTTCTCTACTAGGTCCATAGATTTTTGCCAAACGATGAGTTTTTCATAACTATGAACTAACATTGTTGTCTAATATACTAACATACTATATTCTATATTCTATGAGAACCATCGTCTTTTTTGATACTGAAACAACAGGCAACGAGCCGAAAGATTATTTATGCCAAATAGCTTGGATGATCAAAGGCAAGGAAATGCGTGCAGGTCTTTTTAAGCCACCACTTCCTATTCCCGCCGAAACTTCTGCCATACACCATATCTCAAATAAAATGGTGGCCGACAAGCCAGCATTTAAAGATTCGCCGGAGTGGAAAGAGGTAAAACAACTTTTTGAAAGTGACGATACTGTAGTTGTTGCACACAATGCAAAGTTTGATATCGCAATGCTCGCAAAAGAAGACATTGTTCCAAAGCATTTCATCTGCACTCTACGTGTTGCCCGGGCAATGGATCCAGATAGCAAGCTCACAAACTACCGCCTACAATACTTGCGCTATGCGCTTGATTTAGAAGTAGACGAAAATGCAGCGGCGCATAGTGCCGACGGCGATGTACTTGTTTTAGAGAAACTATTCGAAAGACTAGTTAAAAAGCTCGCCGAACAGAAAAACGGTGATGAGCCAATAAAAGAAATGATTGAAATTTCGAGCTTACCTTCAATAATTAAAACTATTCCGTTTGGAAAACATATTGGAAAGGCCGTTGCTGAGATAGCAAGCACAGATCGTGGATATCTTGAATGGCTTCTTGACCAAAAATTAAAAAATCCAGCCGACGAGGAAGACTGGATTTTTACACTGAAAACTTATTTAGGAAAACTGATGTAAAAAAGCCCCGCGATTGCGGGGCTTTAAAAAGAAAGGATTGTGCTACCAACAGACTTAATAATCTAAGCATAAATTTGATGGATGATACGCCATCTGTGCGTAGATTGAGCTACCGCCTAGATTTAAAATCTCGAGCGTTTGCTCTTTTTGCTCATCGTTACCTGTGTTAAAAACAGCACGGGCTAGAGAAGCGACACGGTTAACCTTAGCTGGCGTGTTACCGCCAAACATCATTGAGGCAAGACCCTGATTTAAAGGGTGTACCTGCGGAAAAGTGTTTTTCATAACTGTAAATTTACGGGTTAAACAATAGAATTGTGAAAGAAGCCTCTATTATAGCCATATTTATTGGCTTCTGTCAATTATTGCACGCCTTAAATTAAGCGTACAATATCCGTATGTCTGAATACTATAAAGGTAAACGCACACGAAATATTTTTGATCCAGAGGATACGAAACCTTTCGCTCTTTCCCGCTCAAAAATTGATCTTTTTTTAGAATGTCCAAAATGTTTTTATCTAGACAGAAGACTTGGTGTCGGACGTCCACCCGGCTTCCCTTTCAATCTAAACTCTGCAGTCGATACACTTCTAAAAAAAGAATTTGATACTCATCGTGCAAAAGGCAATCCACATCCTCTAATGAAGCACTACGGTATAAAAGCTGTTCCCTTCGCACACGATGACCTAGATACATGGAGAGAAAATTTTAAAGGTGTGCGCTTTACTCACACACCTACAAATATCACCGTCACTGGTGCAGTGGATGACATTTGGATAAATGACAACGACGAACTTCATATCGTAGATTACAAATCGACGTCTAAGACAACAGAAGTGAATCTCGATGCCGACTGGCAGATAGGATACAAGCGCCAAATGGAAGTGTACCAGTGGCTTCTCCGCCACAATGGCTTTTCTGTATCTGACACGGGCTATTTCGTGTACTGCAATGGCAGAACAGACCTAGAAGCATTTGATGGAAAACTTGAGTTTGATATAAAGGTCATTCCGTATGACGGCGATGACTCATGGATAGACAAAACTCTTTTTGATATTCAACGATGTTTAATTTCTGACACAATTCCTGAAGCCGGAGCCGACTGCGATTATTGTACTTATCGTGATGCAACAGAAGATGAAATAAAATCTCACACAAAATCTACAAAATCCCCTTCCGAGAAACCGCTAAAAATAAAAAGGCTAGACGAGCCTAAAACATTATTTTAATTTATAAAAATACACCGCGCGATTGCGCGGTGCTTTTTTAATTCGTTTGCAGTTTTTATCACTCCTCTCCGATTGGGCCATCAAGGTCAATAAATTCCGGGGGTTTAGTGCCAGAATAAATATTACCTTCAGTATCGATAGCTAAGGTAGTACGCCCTGATATTTTTTCGGGATACCTATTAATTGCAGAAACAAATGCTTCATTAAGAAAGAAAATGCCTTCTGTTTTATTACCAGCATTCAATCTTTCCTGACCGAGTGTCCAAAATATTCTTTCTGCAGAATTAAGTTTACCAATATTTGTGATATTGAGTAGTTCATTTACTAAACAATATTTTTCGTCAAATATTTCGGGGATTTCTCCATTGAAATTTGTCGCCTCGTTCCGTAGGCGCTCTTGTGTATCTTGATCCATTTTAATGAATTTTGTGGTGAATTAACAATTTAAAACAGAATTGATTTACTGTCAACAGATTACTCTATGCGTTACTGTGATAGAATTTTCACATGCAAACGACACTTTTTTTAATCGGCGGTATTGTAGCTGGTATAGTAATCACAGCTTTTTTACTTAAGAAAAGGAATATTGTCGAACCAAAAGATGATACTGCTCTCAAGCTATTGCTTGAGCAGATGAACAACCTCACACGCACTGTAGACCAAAAGCTTGGCGATTCTGCAAAAGAAATAAACCAAGCTATGCGTCATCAGGCAAGTGAGTCGACAAAAATTATTCAGGAAGTTACAGAAAAACTCACGCTTCTTGATGTGACCAACAAGCAGGTTGTCGGATTTACCGAACAACTCGAAGAGTTGCAAGACATCTTGAAAAACCCAAAACAGCGCGGGATTTTAGGCGAATACTATCTTGAAGCGCTTCTTAAAAATATTCTTCCATCAAATGGGTACCAAATGCAGTATGGATTTCCAGATGGAACAATCGTTGACGCCGCTGTTTTTATTAAGGATAAAATTATTCCAGTTGACTCAAAATTCTCACTCGATAATTACAATAGACTTGCTGGAGAAAAGGACCCGATCCGAAAATTGGAATATGAAAAAATGTTCGTAAATGATCTAAAGCTTCGTATTACTGAAACAAGTAAATATATCCAGCCAGAGAACGGCACCATGGACTTTGCATTCATGTTTATTCCGCATGAAGCTATATATTACGACCTACTCGTAAATAACGTTGGTTCCACAGATGAAAATGCTGAAAATTTAATTCAACGCGCCGGCTCAAAGTATAAAGTTATCATTGTATCCCCTACATCTTTCTTGGCGTACCTGCAGACAGTAATGCAAGGTCTTCGTGCGCTCCAGATTGAGGAAACTGCAAAAGATATCATCAAACGCGTAGGAGAACTTGGAAAACACCTAAAAGCCTACGACGAGTACCATCTAAAGCTTGGTAATGCCCTCGGTACTGCTGTAAGCCACTACAACAATTCTGGAAAAGAATTTAAAAAACTCGACAAAGACGTCATGAGAATTTCTGAAGTTTCTCCAGAGCTGGAAACTTTATCGCTCGAGAAGCCAAATCTTGAAGACTAATTAATTTTTCTTAACAAGATTTTTTAGAAAATCAAAAAAACCACTTTTTTTGTTTGCATTTTCAATCGCTTGATTCACTTCTATTTGAGTTGGTTCATCATCAGTAATTACTACAACGCGTTCACCTTCTTTTACTACAGGAAACTGCTCACGTAGAGCCGTTTCCTGACCCTCCATAGTATTTAGTGCATCGATTTTTTTAGTAAGCTCAATTTGTCTTTGCGTAAGCGATAGTGCTTGATCCTCTGCTATCTTTCTATTTTTCGAGGCCTGCATGCTCTTTTGAGCCATCGATACCAGCCCAAATCCAACCAAAACAACAAGTACGATAACAAACAAGGCAAAACCTCTTGAGAAAATTACTTTATGAAAAAAATTGGTTTTTTTGTAATAAGACATACAAGCTAGGTTTTAGGTGCTAGGTTTTAGGTGCTAGCTTGAAATACAAACCCAAACACGGTAAACTTTAGTCGCCTCTTATTGTATTACTATACGCTGTTAGCTACAAGCTGACAGCAATATCCTATTAACCTATGTCTATATTTTCACACAAACACAAGAAGAAGGTACGAATCGTCTGGGGTATACTTTCTGTAATCATGATTGTACTCATGGTGGTTATGTACATGCCGATTCTTTTTAGCTAGAAAGAACACTCTAAAAATATCAAAAAAGCCTGAATTACTCAGGCTTTTTTGATATTTGCTATTTGAAGTTTTAAATTTAGTTATCATTCCCACCTCGCATCATTTTGAGGAATACTTCATGAGGAATGTTTACTTTTGCGTACTCGCGCTGGCGAGCCTTACCCTTCTTTTGTTTTTCGAGCACCTTTTTCTTACGACTTACGTCGCCACCTCCCACCATCTTACTGCCGAACATAAGCACATCTTTGCGAAAAGCTTTGATTGTTTTTGATGACAAGATTTTTCCGAGCGCGACGCCCTGCACTTTCATTTCATATTGCTGTCGTGGTAATACTGATTGCAATTTCTCAGTAGAAAAATCGGCTTCCTCCTGTGCGCGACGACGAGCAATAACCCGAGTAAATGCAGGTACAACTTCGTCAGCGAGAACAATATCCATTCGAGTTACTGAAGCTGGACGAAGTCCAGCGATAGTATAAGTAATAGAAGCATAGCCACTTGTTATACTTTTAAGCTCATCAAAAAATCCACGCATCATTTCTCGAAGTGGCATCACGACAGTAACAGCTGAGCGTCCTTCTCCGAAGGTTTCCGTCTCTCCCACTTCTGCTTCATGCTCATACAAAAATGGCATAAGAATACCGATGTACCGCTCGGGTGTGATAATCCGAACGTTTGCCCACGGTTCTTCAACAGAAATTATCTCACTGTCGTTTGGAAATAGATGTGGCGAATAGATGGTCTCTACTTTTCCGTTTCTCTTCGTCACCATGTATGTAATCGAAGGAGTTGTGACCACAAGTTCCAAATTGTACTCACGACGCAATCGCTCGGTAATAATTTCTAGGTGAAGCATTCCAAGAAATCCAGCACGAAAACCACGACCGAGTGCACCGCTTGATTCCTCTTCGAAAGTAAAGGCTGAGTCAGAAAGTTTTAGTCGTGAAAGCGCCGTACGAAGTGTCGGAAAATCGTCCTGACTTTCTGGATATATTGATGCCCACACGACTGGTCGAGGATTGTCATAGCCAGCAAGTGCCGGTAGTGGATTTTTTTCTGTAGTAATCGTATCTCCGACAGAAGCGATACCTGGTTGCTTAACTCCGGTCACGATATAGCCAATCTCTCCTGCGCCGATACTATCGCGAGCCTCTTCTCCGGGCGCGAAAATTCCCACCTCGAGTGCGATAAATTTTTCTTTGGCGATTGAAAAAAGCAATCTATCATTTCTTTTTACAGAACCCTGAAATATACGAACGTAAACGATAACCCCTCGGTGGTCGTCGTATTTAAAATCAAAAACTAGTGCCTTGAGCCCGCCTGTTGATGGCAGGTCCTCTTCTAGTGTGGGTGACGGAACGCGCTCAATCACGGCCTTAAGAAGCTCGGGTACACCTTCACCTGTTCGCCCTGAAACGGCAAGAACCGTATCTGGATCTATGTCTAGCAATGCACCAATTTCCAGTTTTACTTCATCGACACGAGCAAGTGGCGAATCAATTTTTGAAACGACAGGCACAATAACAAGCCCTTCTGCCCGTGCAGCCTCAAGGGTTGTTAGAGTTTGTGCTTGGACACCCTGAGTCGAGTCTACGAGCAAAATTGAGCCTTCTACGGCCTTTAGTGCACGCGATACCTCGTATGAAAAGTCGATGTGCCCAGGGGTGTCGATGAGATTCAGTTGGTAGTTTTCGTTACCGAGCTTATGTTCCATACGCACAGGTTGCATCTTGATTGTAATGCCACGCTCACGTTCAAGTTCCATGTTATCAAGGACCTGATCACGCATTTTTCGTGCTTCAATTGTTCCAGTTACCTCAAGCATTCTATCGGCAAGCGTAGACTTGCCGTGATCGATGTGCGCGATAATACTAAAGTTTCGAATGTGTTTTAAATCCATATTACGAATGCCACTCTACCATATGCTCTAAAAATTATGTACCTGTCTTATTCTTGACCGTCAACAACTTTAAGTTTAACCTTCCAGAATTTCTGTCGGAGTACATTTACCAAATCGAGAAATTGCTCATTGCCCATAAAGTAAAGAATTATAATTCCAGCAAAAATTCCGCCAATTCCAGCAAACAAACCTTGAAGAAAAACTCCGAGTGTCGTAGATATTGTGACGTAGTTTGTAAAAATATTTAATAGAAAATATGAAACCAATCCTATCCCAAACGAAGCTGCGATGCTCTCAATAAACGCTCTTCTAAGTCCGTGTGAAGCAGTGAGATAATTCGCTCTTAGGTGTCTCCAGTGGAGCCACGCATTTAAAATTACTCCGATTGAATAAGCAAATGGAAGCATGATGACTACCCCTCCCGACATATCATCTATACGAAGGAGAGATTCCATAAAATACCTGAAAGTCGGTACAGACTTGAAAAGATACACAAAAATAAATGCGAGTGCGATACTAAACAGTGAACAAAATGTATTTATTAGAAGTGGAGTTTTTGAATTGTGTGCGGAATAAAAACCTCTGACAATTACCAAAATCATATTTTGTGCAAATACCGATATAGAAAAAAGTGCGAGAGCGGCAGCGACAAGCTTAGTGTGTTCCCATGTAAAAACACCACTACCCAACACGACACGAACGATTTGCGCGCGTAGAACTATAAGGAGGGTTGAAAGTGGAAGCGACCAAAAAATAATCTGTCGAATTGATGAAAGAATACAATCTGTCCATTTCGTCATGTCCCCTTTTGAAAAAGTTTCAGAAAGTATAGGAAACGATGCTACAGCAAATGAAACTCCTATAATCATGATAGGTACAGTCTGTAAGTTGTACGATAGACTAAAAATTGAAATAGAACCAACGGTTAGTGTTGAACCAATTGCGATTAGGACCAAGACCAAAAGACTGTTCATAGACAGCCCAAGCGTACGAGGAAGTGAAAGTTTTGCTACTTCAATAAGAGTTTTAAACTGAAGCCTTGGAAGAAATTTAGGAGTAAAACCACCTGCAACGATAGTAGGAATTTGAACAAGTAAATGCAAAATTGCACCTAGCGCCACTCCTATACCCAAACCGTACACACCAAATTTTGGATAAAATAATACTATTCCAAGAATGATACCTACATTGTAGAAAATCGGTGATAATGAAAAAATGAAAAACTTTCTAAGAAGCTGGGTTATGGTTCCAAGCATATTGGAAAATCCCATAAAAATTGGAGATAGGAGCATTATCCGACTCGTTCCAACAAGCAACTTTAGCTGTTCTTCTGAGAATCCAGGAGCAATCTTTGTTGCGATAAATGGCATGAAGATAAATACGATAAGTGCTACAGCTACAAGTAGCAACAAAAATCCCGCGAGAACTTCACCTAGGAAAATTTTGGCTTTTTCTTTACCTTCTGCATTTATCCGATCAACCAAAAATGGCATGAGCACCGTAATCGATGCGAGCGATGCAACTGAAATATACAAAAAATCTGGAATTCGAAATGCAGCATAATAGACATCGAGCGTAGACGATGGTCCAATTAAATTTGCAAAAAGTCTGTCGCGTACAAGTCCTAGGAGTTGCGAGAGCAAAGAAAAGACGCCGAGAAGCAGTGCCGCCTCATGCATGCTTTCCCAGCGTCTGTTTACATTTTGCAGAAGACGACGAAACATTACTGTCCTTACTGAGAAACAGGCTTAGCTGAAGTATCTGTCGGTATTGGAAGTTTTTTAGCCTTATCCTTTTTTGTTGTAGTAGTATCTGGTTCTACTGTGTCACTATTTTTAGAATCATTTGAACTTAGGCTACTTAGTGCATTCGAAACCTCAACACTGTCTGGGAATCTTGTGCTTAACGCTTCAAGAATTTTAGTCGCCTCTTCAATTTCTCCGATCTTCTTATCGGCAAGTGCAAGGAAGTACCATGCATTCATGTATTGCGAGTTCAAATTAACAGCAGACCTAAGGGCAGAAACCGAATCACTGTACCTGCCATTTTGGTAATACAATAGTCCAAGTTCAAAATATGCATCTGGATTGTTCGGATCAACAAGTGTTGCATCTTGCAGGCGCTTTATAGCAGCACTCGTATTCCCTGTCGCAGTTTCAATTTGAGAAAGTAGGAAATATGCACCAGTATAATTTGCTTTCGCGGTTAGGGCCTTTTCTACATAAATACGAGCGTTTTTATAATCATTCGCATTGTAGTAAAGTTCGGCAATATTTAGATATGTTTTTGGATAATTTGGTGCTATCTCTATTGCTTTATTGTATGCATCGAGTGAGGATTGGAATACACCTTCGATTTTAAGTGGAGCAAGCATTCTAAACAAATCACCAAAAACTATGTAGTTTACTGGATCAGATGGATCTAGGCTTACTGCTTGTCTTGCAGCGCTTGTACCAACACTGACAGCAGATTGAAGAAGTGCCTTTGCTACGTCTTCAGAAATAGACTTCTCTGGAATCGCTAAGGTTTTCTGAATAGACTTTTCTGCAACGACTACTCGTGCACGCTGGAAAAGTGGCAAGTCTGCAAGCCCGATTGCTTGTGCTAAGCGTCTATCTGCCTTCTCGTAGTCTCCAACAGATGCACTTCTAAGCGCTTTTTGATAGAAGACAATTGAAGCAAATCTTTCCGTGACAAGATATGCAGTTCCAGCTGAGATCATAAGAAATCCTACAATCAACAGGATAGAGAAAAAGCTTGAACGCTGATCCCTGAGAAACATCACCGTACGTTCTGCGATCAATTTTTGTTCAACAAGAAATCCGAAAAATACTCCGACAAATGCGAGTGCCATGATCGTGACTGAAATTCCAGGAGAATACAAAACCAAGGCGAGCATGAAATACAGTGCAAGTATAAACAAGCTGAACATTAGACCAATATTTCGTTCAGGATTATTTTCTGTATTAAATACCTTACGTACGCTCTCATAAAAAAATGACAGTACGAAAAATATCATCGCAAGAATTCCTACGATTCCACCTAGGAAACCAACGGTCATAAAGAGACTCGAACCTGAACTAAAAGGAATGTCCCAAAGTGTGTGCAAATTTACCCCAACTGGTCGGTAACGTAGCCATTCACCAAGGAATCTGTTTGGGCCGGCTCCAAATATTGGATTTTCCGAAAGCGACAAGCCGGAAACATGGATAGACGCCGATAGTGATGGGTGAACATCTACAAAAGAAGCATTGAGAGCGTTTGCTAAAGTACCGCCTACAAGATTGTTTGCAAGAATGAAGAACAGTGCGATAAGTGAAAGTATGAAAGCAACAAATGAAAAGTGTCTTTCTTCACTTTGGCGATTAACGATTAACACATAAATCAAAATGAATACAGATGAAATCCCTACAAGTACCCAAACGGTCATAATGTTTGTGAGGGCTACAAAAAAGAGAGCAATAAGCGCGCCGATATATGACAAGACCTTTAGCATGCGTCCCTGATTCATAAATTGAATCATAAGGACAAATCCAATTAACGCCGCTCCAGAAATAAATCCAAAGTCACTCCATACACCGACTGGTGTGTCTACGACTGAATTAAATATATTGAAAGAAGTAACTGAAGGGAAAATTAAGTGAACAATCTGATACAGAGCCAAAACACCATAAGTCAAAACGAGCATCTGAAGAAACTTAGACACTCTCTTCTTTGTATTAAATAGCATTGAGATAAGCGCGAGCCCAAGAAGCATCGAGCCAAAAACAGCAAATGTTCCTTGCTCGAAATTTTCGCCCAAGAGCGAAAGATACATAGTGTGAGAGAAAAGCCCAGAAAGGAAAAGCGCCAAAATGAAGAGTATCGTTCCTAAAAACATCGGCGTCCATGGAATACGGAAAGACCCCTCGAACAAACGTCCAAGAAGCCACGAGACAAACGCTACCAAAACCGAAACGATCAGGAAATACCCCTTTAGTACATTGCCGGACATAAATCCACCTGGAATGAAGGCCACGATTCCGAGAAAAACGGAAAGCGATAAGGCAACGACACTAACTCGGTCACAGATCTCAAATTTTTTCATAGGCTTTGATAGGTTAATCTACTAGTGTGATAATACTATTATATTTTTTTATTGTAGCACATCTTACCCTCATCAAACACGCACATTTTGCCCCCTAAACAACAATGTTTAGGATCCTTCCTTGGACGTAAATTATCTTCTTCGGTACTTGCCCCGCAAGAGCTTTTTGAACACGATCATCAAGCAAAGCGATCTTTTTCACCGCTTCCTCACTTTCATTGCGAGCCACTGTGATGTCACTCCTTATCTTGCCATTTACTTGAATCATTATCTTTACTGTATCAGAAACAAGTTTTGTCTCATCATATTTGGGCCATGGCGATATATGTACTGAATTCTTTTCACCAAACTCATGCCAAATTTCTTCAGCAACATGCGGAGCAAATGGTGCAAGTATTTGTATAAACTTTTTAAAGTCTTCAATAAGCACAACTTCCGATTTTTCCAACTCATTCAAACACATCATCATTCCTGATACTGCTGTATTAAATCCCATGGATTCAATATCCTCCCCAACTTTTTTAATCGTCTGATTTAGAATTATTTCGTACGTATTTTCTTTGCTATTTTCTTTTTGCCCGCCCGAACGTACCGATTCGGTACGGGCAGGCTCTTTTATTTTGCTTGCAAGCTTCCACACTCTCTCAATAAAGCGACGTGGTCCAATAATTCCATCGGAATTCCAAACTACAGCTTGCTCAAAAGGACCCATAAACATCTGGTACATTCGAAGCGTATCCGCACCGTATGTTTTTACGATATCGTCGGGGTTTACTACATTACCAAGCGACTTACTCATTTTTATTCCCCCTTCTGCAAGAATAAGCCCGTGACTCGTGCGTTTTGCATAGGGCTCGTGCGTCGGTACAAGCTTCATATCATATAGAAATTTGTGCCAGAATCGTGAGTACAGCAAGTGGAGGGTCGTGTGCTCCATTCCGCCGTTGTACCAATCTACCGGAGTCCAATATTTCAATTTTTTAGCATCAGCAAAAGATTTTTTGTTTTTGGAGTCAGCGTAACGAAGATAATACCAAGAGCTTCCCGCCCAGTTTGGCATTGTATCTGTCTCGCGTTTTGCTGGACCTTTACAGGTGGGGCATTTCGTATTAACCCATTTAGTAATTATTGCGAGAGGGCTTTCTCCATTGTCTGTCGGAACATATGATTTAACTGGTGGAAGTACAACAGGAAGATCTTTCTCAGGTACAGCGACATAACCACATTTCTCACAATGGATAATCGGAATCGGCTCGCCCCAGTAACGCTGACGAGAAAAAACCCAGTCACGAAGTTTAAATTTAGTAACAATTTTACCGCCAAGTTTTTTAGTTATCTGTCCAGCATCTACTAAAGGTTTATCGATTATTGGGAGATTATATTTTTCTGCAAATGCTCTATCGCGAGCGTCATGCTCAGGTACTGCCATAATTGCTCCGGTGCCGTAGTGAGGTAGCACATAATCTCCAACCCATACTGAGATAAGCTCATCGTTTGCGGGATTTATTGCCTTTATTCCCTCGAGTTCAACACCGGTTTTTTCTTTATCTTCAGCTGTTCTTGCTATGTCGTCTTTTTTCTTTGCTTCAACAATATACTTCTGAACTTCAGATTTATTTACAACAGTAGATAACAAGCTTTCAATAAGTGAATGCTCAGGAGCAAGTACAACATATGTTGCACCGAATATAGTATCTGCACGTGTCGTAAACACCGTAACAGATTCCTGAATGTTGTTTGAAGTTTGAAGTTTGAAGTTTATTTCACTTCCTTCACTTTTCCCTATCCAATTTCTCTGTTGAATTTTTACACGCTCTGGGTAGTCAACGTCATCCAAATCTTTATCAAGACGTTCGGCATATTTTGTAATCGCCATCATCCACTGATCCTTTTCCTTTTTTTCTGTTGGTGTACCACAGCGCTCACAGGCGCCATCAACAACCTCTTCGTTTGCAAGACCAATCTTATCCTTTGGGCACCAATTGATAGTCGTCTTCTTTTTGTATGCAAGCCCCTCTTTAAAAAATTGCAAAAAAATCCATTGTGTCCATTTATAGTACTCGGGATCTGTTGTGTTTACTTCGCGAGACCAATCAAATGAAAGCCCTACAGCCTTGAGCTGTTTTCGAAACATATCAGTATTTTTCTTTGTAACAATCTTTGGCTGAACTCCAGTTTTAATTGCGTACTGTTCTGTAGGTAGCCCAAAAGCATCCCAGCCCATTGGATAAAGGACATTTTTCCCTTCCATTCTTCGTTTACGCGCAACAATATCTAATGCCGTGTAGCTTCGAATGTGACCAGTGTGAAGACCGGCGCCAGAAGGAAACGGAAACTCTACAAGAATAAAGGATTTTTCTTGGTCGTTGTCTTTAGCGTTGTAGAGCTTTTTCTTTTCCCAGTCTTTCTGCCACTTTGATTCTATCTTCAAATGATCATATTCCTTCTGTTTTTTGGGCATTTTTTGCATTTCTAATTCGCTATTTACTATTTTCTATTTAGTATTTACTGCTTAAGTGGTTTTGGGTACGGAGGATATATGTCCTTATCAATTGTACGTGTAAAACATGTTCGTCCAGATTGGTGATCCCACGATTCGTTTACTCCACCACTAGGATACGGATAAGACGAAACAGCAACGTCACCATTCATTACAGCAGGCATCGGCATAATATCACGCCCTCCTCCGTATTCTTGCCAACCTTTCGGCATAGGTTCTGCAAACGTACCACAAAGTTCGAATGACAATTTTCCAGTAGTTTTATATTCATAAACCATACCCTTTTCAAACTCCGGATCAACTGGCAAGGAAAATCCGCTCATTGGGTTATTCATTTCAGTGAGAGTTTCAGGCAACTTCTCCTTTGTCTGCCAGAAATTTATAACTTGGTATTGAATAGACTGCAAGTCTTGTACACGGCGTTCATCGAGACGAAGACTGCGTTGTTTAAATGGGCTCCCCATAACAACGAAACTCATGACAAGCGCGAAAACAACAAGTAATGTGGCGACACTCGCCATGATAATTCTGTGACCCTTACACAATACTTTATCGACAAGCTCGTTGTAATAATAAAATCCAGAAAGTCCCGCTGTTACGAATACGGCTAGAACTTTTAGAATAAAGCGAACCGTTATCTCACCAGAGACAAAATATCGCACAAGCGTGACAAGGTCGGTGATAATTACGATGCTCGCAAGAAAAAGTACCAAGTAAAGCATCCATTTTTTTATAACTGCATCAGTACTGCCGAGGCCATCGCTTACAATGCGTGTCCAAATTTTTGAAAGAATCAAAAATACAGGAAACACTATAATCAACGTCGCTAGTGCAGTACGCATAGATTCATAACTATATGTATTGTATCCGTATGTGTAAGTTCCATTTAATGCATCGGGAAAATTCTTCGCAAGGGTTTCAAATACAAGATTTAAAAAAGATGTAACTGTCGCGATGAGCGAGACTAGAACACCCAGTGATATAAAGAAGAATTTGGGCGTCATTTTCTGTCCTGTTTGTGCGGGTGTGGTTTCCATATGTGTGTAAAGTAGGACTTACGCAATCGAGCGAGCAACACAGAAATGTGCCGGTTTCATAGGTCCTATAAAGTTAAATGTGAATAATAATGTTGGTTTCTATAATGCCTGTGTAGTATAATAGCACTATATGAGTCCCCGTAAAACTCCCCCTCCACGCCAAAAAGATGAGTCATTTCTTGACTACATGTCTTTTCGAGCTACACGATGGGTTGGTTCACCTGCGTCACTCGTTGTCCATACAATACTTTTTATTTTATCCTTCCTGACATATTTCCTTGGTGCAGATATAAACAAAATATTGCTTGTTCTAACCACTATCATTTCCATGGAAGCAATATATATTTCGATATTGATTCAACTCACAGTAAACCGTCATACAAAACAACTTCGTGAAGTTTCAAAAGACGTTGAGGACATTCAAGAAAACGTTGAAGACATTCAAGAAGACGTTGAAGAAATTCAAGAGGACATCGATGAAATCGCTGAGGACGTCGAAGACATTCAAGAAGACGTTGAAGAAATTCAAGAGGATGAAGAAATTGAGGAAAAAGCTGAAGATGCAAAAGAAAAAGAAGTACTTGAACGTATCGAGCATTCACTAAAAGAGCTCGGACATGAAATCGCCGAAATGAAGCGTCGCGGACATACTCCGCCAAACAACCGCAGCATTTTAGGAGAGTAAAAAAATCGAGGACATCAGTCCTCGATTTTTTACTTTCGCACAATTACTGGTTTTCCAGTGAGAAGCGAGATAACTCGCGATGGCTTCCCTACCTTTTTTCCACCAGATATATAAAAATCTACATGTTCTCCAAAATACTTCTTTGCCTCAAGAATCGTACTAGCAGGTTTCATTCCTTGAGGATTTGCCGATGGAGCTACTAGTGGGCCTGTTTTTTCGAGTAAAGTCCGCAACGCTTTTTTCTTGGGTACACGAAAAGCAAGCGACTTCGTTCCACGATGTAAATATTCAAATTTAGAAAGACTACACGGAACTATAATTGAAATTGAACCCTTGTATGATTGCTCAGCTTTAAGAACGCTATCTGCTACTCCGTCATCATTTACGCCAAATTTCTTTAACCATGAAAATTTTGGAATAAGAATAATGAGTGGTTTGCTATGGCTACGGCTTTTTATCTTATACAGACGAGTAACTGCTTTTTTCGAAAAAGCACTTCCAACAACGCCATAAAGTGTATCCGTAGGCAAAATGCCTATACCGCCCTTTTTTATTATATTTGCCACCTCCGGAGAATTCATGGTAAGAGTCTATCACAAGGTATAAAAATGAAAAATCCCGACCATTGTTAGGTCGGGATTTTCCCATTAATTGGGTATTATTTTACTTCTTATAAATGATTATGACCGGTGGCGGTTTTAATTTTGCCTTTGGTTTATAAACATTTAAAGGTGGCGGTGCCGGATTATCTGAACCTCCTTCTGGTGGAATAATTTTTAATTTTCCATTCTCCAGAGTAACTTCAGGCAAATCAGATTTCGCATACTTTTCGTCCTCTTCATTTACATATTCCTTTTTGGTAACCTTACGAGCACCAATTTCTACATTATGTAGAGACTGGTTTACAAATGCTACGGAATCATACTTCCGCTTCAACTCATTAATCACAAAGGCAGTAGAATCTGCCGTGCGCTTTACCTGTGCGATAGAATCAGTTGTACGTTTAGAGCGTACAGAGTCTGCATAGGCGATTTCGCGAAGCGACTTATTTGTTGAATCGGTAACTCGAACGAAAGCAAGTGAGTCAGCATACTTTTCATTTCGTATACTGTCAGCCATTCTTTGTTTAGCAATCTCATTCAAAAGTTGCTCGTTCTTTACTGCAAGTTGTCTATTAACTTCCGCTAACAATCTTGCATTAGCTTCAGCTTTTTTGGTGATAGAGTCATTCTTGCGTTTTTGCTCATACAACTGAGACGCAAGTTGTTTTTCCCTATCTTTCTTTTCATTTACTTTCTGCAATGAATCCAAACGTTTTTGGTTCAACTGTGCAAGAGCTTCCGCTTTTGCATTTTTAATTGAATCTAAACGAGCAGTTTTCAATAACTCAAGTAAATTTTTCTGTTTAGCTAATTCGTCCTTTTTCAAGGAGTCTCTAGTCTTAAATTGTTGATTATACCTTCGCGTTCTAGCGAGAGCCGAATCAACCTCGGCTAACAGATTCTGGTCATTTTGTTGCACTTCAGTTTTGTTCAACTCTAATGCTATTTTTTTAGCATTTTTTATTGAATCAGCTACCCGCGCACGCTTTTCAGCATTCGCGATTTCCACGGCTAATGCATTCTTTGCGTTCTTTGTGGAGTCTGCAACAAATGCAATGCGTGCCTGACGAACTGAATCGGCAGTTTTTACCTTTTGTGTAGAATCACGTACGAATGTGATCCTACGAACAACTGAATCTTTGTACTTAATTGAATCGAATTGAGGTGCAAATGCTGGTTCTCCATCTTGAAGAATTTTTACAACAACCTTGCCATCTTTTTTCTTTTCCTCTGTGTACGCTAAAGCAGGAGTTGTAATTGTCTTTGCTGGGGTAACCAGCTTAGCAAGCTTTCTTCTGACTGATTCATAACCAATCATACTTTTGACTGTTACATCAAACGGGTCATCTTCAATTGTGGTGTTGTTCCCCTCAATTTTATAGCGACCAAAAAGCTTACTGTTTTTGATCTGATACCAGACCAACCCACCTGATACTTTTCCGTTATAGTACCCAACTCGTAAATCGTAGTTGAATACATCCGGATTTTTTGTATTTAGGTAGATGACTTTTATCGAATCACCTGGGTTTGGCCTTGCACTTGGCGAGCACATCGTTATAAACATGCTATCCAAATGTTTTTGTCGTGTATCACCCATAAATCCATAGAATTTATAGGTGCTGTCGTATACTTCATACGTTTTAGATTCCTTGAGGTATTTTACGCACGGAAGCGTATCCTCAAAAAACCGTTTACACCATTCGGGCTCGTTGCCCAAATAAAAAGGCATGTTACGAACTTCTATATCCGGATCATTAGACCGGCGTAAGTCGTAAGTGTAATAGAAGCCGTAATTTTGCTTCACTTGGCCAAATGAATTTTGGCAGAACACCAGGAACAACACTGGTATTAACGCGGATAATAAAAGTTGTTTTTTCATAACTCTATTTTGTTTTTAAACTGGTTTTTAAAGATGGTTATTCCAATTCCGGATCACTCCGGCACTAAAATAACCACCCAAAAACTGTAAAAAACCTTTATTTCAAGGTACACTTATCTTTATAAGTATAGCATATTTTACATGCTATGTCAATGGAGATTTGACGTATATTTTTACTGTGTTTTTGATGTTAAAACGAACTTTCCAGTGGGCTTTGTCCAGTCTGTATAACGCCACCATTTTGGCTCGAAGACGAAACAAACAAACTTTGGGTCCTTAGATTTTTCTTTCCGTTCCGGAAATTTTTGGAAATAAACACTATCGAAATGTTCTCGTTCATCATCTCGAAGCAGTCGTACTTCCCCATCAAGCTGAAAGGTTTTCATGACGCTTTCTCCAAAACCAATGACAAGCGAGGCGCGACTCGCATCACGCCCAAACAGCGCCTCTGCTTTTCGATATTCACGGTACGTTTCAAAGTAAAATAAAAATGGGTTTTCAGTATGTGTAAAATGAACTGTTGCAACGTGAGGAGAGCCATCAAGCATTTCTATGGCAAGCGCGCTTACGCGCTGTGTATTTAGAAAATCTAAAATTTCTGGGTTCATAAACATTTATATATTTGATAGATCTGCGATTTGATATGTTACCCGATCACCTTCCTTTTGTATCGGAACGAACCCGAACGACTCATACATTTTACCAGCAATTATATTTTTAGTAGATAGACGTATCGAACGAAAATTTTTCTTTGCCTCGGCAAGAATCATTTTTAACAAAACTGTTGCCAAGCCCTGCCTTCGGTATGATTTTGTAACAAAAATATGACGTACGCGTGCAACTGTTTCATCGTCTGTGTATGGATCTTTATTTATTCCGCCCATCGCTATTGGCTCGTCATCAATAGTGAGAGCCCAAAATTTTTCACCTTTTTTCGAAAAAGTATTTCCTTCTTTCCACTCGTCTAGAAGCTTCTTTCCGAGCACATGACCCTCATCAATTGATTCATCAATAAGTTTCTGCAAAATAGCCAGATTTGAGTCGTTTATTTCGATAATTTTGTAGTCTTTCATTTGTGTATAGAATTTTCATAGACGAATGCAGTTCTAGGTAACCGACTTCTTAGATTGTACACAATCTGTTGAAGTCGCAATGCCCGTGGGTACGCGAGTTCGTTTTGCGACCAAAACGTATAGGCATACGTTGCCGTCATACGACGACTGCTCGGCTTACGCGCGGTTGCGGGAACAAACGAACGAGCAACGCAGAAGTGCGCCGTATACGCAGGTTATATCTTGAATTCGATGACGTCCCCGTCTTTAACTATATACTCCTTCCCTTCCGTTCGTACTTTGCCCTTAGAACGTGCTTCTCCATAACTTCCTGCCTCAAGTAGGTCCTTCCAAAAGACAACTTCTGCGCGGATGAATTTGTCTTTAAAATCAGTGTGTATTGCCATACCTGCAACTGGAGCCGTACTCCCTGTTTTAATAGTCCATGCACGTGTTTCTTCTACACCCGTCGTAAAATATGTATCAAGACCAAGAAGTTTGTACGCCTTTGTAATTAGGTTATTGATTCCATTTTCTCCACCGCCCATCTCGACACGAAACATTTCTTTCTCATCGCCCTCAAAATCTTTTAGCTCATCTTCAATTTTTGCATCGAGAACAACATACTCTGCTCCAGTCGAAATAATATAATCACACAAATCCTTAAATAGCTCTGGATGAGATTCATCGAGATTTTTTGATCCGGCACGTTTGTTGAGTCCGTATAAAATTGGCTTTGCAGTCAGAAGGCCGAGCTGTTGTACTTTTGGAAGTTCTTTCTCGTCAAACTTGATTGTATTCACCATTTTCTCTGCTTCGAGAGCTTCCATTATTTTTTTCAATGCACCCTCTTCAATTACAGCTTCTTTCTCGCCACGTTTTGCATCACGAGAGATATTTGAAAGACGTTTTGATACAGTTTCAAGATCGGCAAGAAGAAGCTCGAGATTTATCACACGAATATCTCGAAGTGGATCAATGTCGCCGTATACATGAAGAATATCGTTCCCATTTCCACCTTTAAGCGGAAAGATACGGACCATTTCGAAAATGGCATCTGTTTCGCGAATGTTTGCAAGGAATTTATTTCCGAGACCTTCGCCTTTTGATGCTCCAGCAACAAGTCCAGCAATATCTACGAATTCAATCGCCGCGGGAATTGTTTTATTTGTTTTAGAAAAATCTGCGAGCTTATACAAGCGGTCATCCGGAACCCCAACGATACCGACTGATGGGTCGATAGTACAAAATGGATAGTTTTCTGCAGGTACGCCCTTTTTTGTAAGCGCGTTAAAAAGCGTCGATTTACCGACATTAGGCAGTCCAACAATTCCGATTGATAGTGACATATAAAACTTTATTTACCCTGCATGCCTTGCATGAGTTCCATAAGTGGCGTCAAAGCCTCGCGGTGTTTTGCAATCTGGTCCTTATATTTAGACATAACGCCCATAGTGGCATACGCCTCAGGCATACCCGCCTTTGTTTTTGCTTCAATTTCTTTTTGGATGCTCTCAAAAAGAGTTTTAACTTCTTTATTCTCTTGAAGGACTTTTAGCTTTTCGGCAATAGATGGGTCGTTCGTGAGCTTTTCCGCCATCATCTCTGCCTGCTCCTTTGACGCGCCCTTTGCTTGTAATGTTTTCTTCAATAAAAATGATTTTAATCCCATGCAGGCAATATATCACAAGAACAAGGAACATTAAAGCGCCGAGTATTTGATTTTTGGTGTTTGGTGTTTTTATGATTTACCTTTTGTTTGCTATAATAAAATGCATATATGCAGGAAACTTCACAACATGGTGTTCCACTACCACCAAAACGTATTTTGATTTTGGGAGGTGGGTTTGGTGGAGTCCGAACAGCGCTTGATCTCGCAGAATATGACCTACCGAATATAAAAATTACACTTATTTCGGACAAGCATCACTTCGAATACACTCCGTCACTATATAAAATTGCGACTGGCCACTCACCTGCCGAAACCTGTATTCCTCTTGGTGAAATTTTTTCTCACATGAAGAAGAAAAAGTTTGAATTCGTCGTAGACACTATTGTAGGAGGTTCTCTTTCAGAAAAGTATGTTACCGGAGCAAGCGGTTCACGCTACTCGTATGACTATGTCGTGCTTGGTCTCGGAGCAGAAACAGCATATTTTGGTATCTCTGGAATAAAAGAAAATTCATACGCTATAAAATCTGTCTCTTCCGCTCTCAAGCTTAAAAATCACCTTCATTACTTGTTCAACAATCATCATAAGTTAAGCAAAGGTGACTTAATGTCACAATTTCAATTTGTGATTGTGGGTGGAGGTCCCGCCGGAGTAGAGCTTGCTGGAGAAATTCGCCGATATGGAAGAAAGCTTGCAGGAGTACATGGTGTACCGAAGAAACTCGTAACTGTGGATATTATCCAAGCGGCGCCACGTCTTCTTCCGACAATGCCTGAAGAAGTTTCTCGTCGAGCTCTAAATCGACTTAATGATCTTGGTGTAAATATTATATTAAACCGTTCGGTTTCTAGTGAGGATATGCAAGGCGTATATCTAAAAGATATTAAATTTAACGCTAAGACAATTGTATGGACTGCTGGAGTGCGTCCAAGTAGTATCTATGAAAAAATTTCAGGACTTACTCTCGAAAAAGGTGGTCGTATTGTAGTCGACGACAAAATGCGTGTACCGGAATTCCCCAATGCATTTGCTCTAGGTGACAGTGCTAGTACTCCAAATGCCGGCACGGCGCAAACAGCAACTCACGATGGCGAATTTGTTGCTCATGCGATTGCTCGAACTATTCAAGGACACAGAGTGCCAAAATACACATCCCACAAGTCTGCATACGTTGTACCTATCGGACAAGAATGGGCAGTATTTACAATCAACAAATTTGTTTTCTCCGGTGAAATTTTTTGGTGGCTACGACGTTTTATTGATTTGAAATTCCTTTTTACGATACTACCTATAAGAAAAGCATTTACGGCTTGGCGATCTGGTGGAATTCTTAGTGAATCTTGCCCAACATGCCTGCAAGCACAAGATGAAAGCGAAGAAAAACCTCTATTCTTCAGGCACTAGAATTTGTGGTTATTGATATTTGACGTTTTTTTACTTTATCTTTTTTAGTATTTTTGGAATCAGCGAGAAGTCTTTTTTTAAAGTATCTCTCATTCCCCCATTATAGAGTGCTGATGCCGGATGATATAGCGGCAAAAAATATTCTGTTTCTATAACTCCCGAAACTGAAGCATTTCTTTGTTGCTCACTCGTTTTCTCCTGCGGAGTAGGATTACTACACCTTAGTCGCAAGCCTCGCTCGCGCCTCGAACTGCATTCAGTTTCGGGGGTTATAGGAGTAGTTTTAAATTTTTTGTGAATAAGCTTGCCGTGCACTTCGGAAATTTTAAGCTCGGGAAAAAAATTATTCATTGAGTGCCTGCCTAGAAAAACTATTAACTTCGGTTTTATTAAATTAAGTTCTTCGTAGAGCCACGGGGCGCAAGCCTCTTTCTCGCTTGGCATAGGGTCGCGATTGTCTGGCGGACGATACTTCACAATATTTGTAATATAAACATCTTCCCTTTTCATTCCAATACCATCAAGCATCTCTGAAAGAAACTTACCCGCTGAGCCGATAAAAGGGACACCTTCCTCATCCTCTTTTTTTCCTGGGGCTTCGCCAATAAATACAATCGAAGCTGTAGCGGGTCCGTCTCCAAAAACCGGCTGAGTAGCCGTAGCCTTTAAAACACAGGAATTTTCGTTTGCCCATTTAGTATGAAGCTCTATTAGTTCTTCCTGCTTCGTCATTTGGGTAGTATACTGTAACTGTATTACTTGTTAAAGCTCTAAGCTAAAAGCTGACAGCTATAAGCTATTTTATGAATAAACACTATGTTTGTAACGGTGGGTGCAACGGAGTTTCAGATACAGAAGGAGTATGCGGTGCGGAAACTTGTGCAAAACACGGACAGCCACTTCTTGAATGCTCTTGCCAAGATGGCATGCATGAAGGAATTGTAACCCCATGTGTTGATTGCGGAAATTTGTGCAAGGAAAATAACAGCGAGGGTTGTAAGGCTTAGAAGTAAACCAACGCGGAGTAAAAAAACCAGCAAGGTCCGACCTTGCTGGTTTTTTTACTCTATTATTCTAATCTCATTTGCTATTTTTTCCGTTTCAGAAAAACCTGATTCATTTTTAGCATTTTTATTTATATAAACTTTGTACAGAACGTAAGAGGCCCCAAGCAAACCAGTAACACCAACAGCCAAAGATACATACAAAGGAATCTCGCTTTTCTCCACGGGTTTACTATTTTCCGCCGAAGCGACACTTGCCTGCATTTCTATTGGCATAATCGGAGCTGATACTTCTTTTACAGTAATCTTTGTCGAAGGCGAGGATACAGTGGGTGTACTAAAAGCGACTACTGATTTTTCGATTTTGGGTAACGTAGGATACGTAGAAACAATACTTCCTGATGGCAACACAAGCTGTAACCTAGCAAAGTCGCCGTCAGTGAATCCTGTTAAGCTCTTTGATAAAAAAATTGACTTGCCCGAGATAATAAATGTTCCATACGGGATAATAAATTTTTTTGTTCCGCTCGAATTTATTATCCCCCAATCTGAGATATCTGCTTCACTGTCTGAAGGATTTTTTAATTCAATTGTACCGATATCACTCACTGATGAAATAAAAACATGTGGCTCCACGATTTCAATAACTTGTCGTATTTTAATATCTGGTTCACGCAAATATGGGTTAGTTTTATATGTAAACATTGCCAAATATGTACCAGAAAATTCATACTCATGCTTAAACGGCTCAAAATAATCCAATTTTTTTACTGTGCCATCTCCAAAAGAAAAATAGAATTCCCCACGCTGTCTAACTTCTCCGGCAAGTCCCGTAACTTTTACTGATACATCAAAAGGAATACCTGCTACTCCGGTTATAGGCATAGATAGCTCTGCCTTCATTTTTGGAGGCTCATATGCCTTTGGTGTAGTCACGGTCGTAGTAGACCCTGTCCCACCTCCTTCAGTCGTCGTACCTCCGCCGCCTCCACCGCCACTACCCGTATCCCCTCCACCTCCTCCAGATGATCCACCGCTGTTGCTAACTCCCGGGGTAGGAACTGCCCCTACCCAAGATGAGCCGACAAGCTGAAGTGAGTTGCCGTCGCCAGCACCTCCTACAGTATTTGTATATGAAACAGTGTCTACAATATTGCCTGCATCATCAATAATTTTTACATTACCACTCGTATTTCCTAGACTCATAGATGTATCTATAACTGTACCTGAATATCCTGAGTGATCTGTCAGAAAAACGTCAGCATTGGAAGCTATAACTGCATACCCATTTACTGGTATTACCATTGTGCCTCGCGTTGCGGTATCTGCAAGTAAATGATTGCTTCCATCATTAAAACGCCATGTATCCCCGCTTCCGCCGGAAATTGTTACAGCTGTCGTTCCAGTATTCTGAATTTCTATCCACTCGTGATCAGAATCAGATCCCGGCGCATCATAAAAAATCTCGCTGATGATGATACCGCCAGAAGCAAGCGTTGTTCCGCGTACGGAAAAAAATAATATGAGAATGAGTAGTAAACTGTAAACTATTCCGCGATTATTTATTCCACACCACATAGACAGTATATTATTCTGACAATACGTTTCGTAGCACCTCTTCAGGAATTTCTCGTATTTTCTTTTCGCCAACTGGTTTCTCTTGTTCTGGTTTTTTTTCTTCTTGTATTGGAGGAACTGGTGTGGGTTCAATTTTTACCGGTTCAGGAATTTTTTTCTCTTCTACTTTTTGTACATCTCCGACTTTGGGCGCACTATTTGTAGCTTTTGCAATTGCACTAGCGAGCGCTGACATACGTTCTTCTGAAGCCTGCTTTGATGCGAACACTTTTTGAGTAGGAACTACAGATGATTCTGCTTCTGGTTTTTTAAGTGAAGAAAGAGAAATTGTTTGCTTTTCTGGTTCTGGATTTCCGTTTTCTGGTTTCGTAACGTTAGAATTCTTTTCGTCTTTAATATTTGCACTTTGCATGTTTTTTGAGAGAGCATCTCCAAGAGCTGATTTCAAAATACTCTGAAGACCTTCGTGATCAGGAGTCGCACGCTCCTTTGCCGGTCGAATATTTTTTGGTCTTGGTTCAGAAACTGGCGTAGATGATGGAGCAGGTACTGGCGAAACAGGAGCTTGCTGAGTATGAGTCGCCATTGGTTTTGCCACTGACGCAACAGGTCGAACTTGTTGAGGTGGGACACTAGGGATCGAGACCGTAGGACTAGGTCGTGGAGTGGTAACCGGAGGCGGAACAGTTACGGGCCTCGACATTTGCGGTCGAGACACGAACGCTGGTGGAACTGGTTTCTTCAAAACAGCTGGACTTCGAGTCGGAGAAAGTTTTGCTGCGTCAGAATCTCCTTCAGGTAAATATTCGATACCGAGACCAGCAAGAGCTGAGTACGATTGTGGCTCGAGAGCCCGAGCACGTGAAGTACCTTTGACCGGTTTCATTTCCCCGCTCTTAATTTTCGCAATACAGTCCTTACAATACACAGGTCGGCCTTCTTCCGGCTCAAATGGAACAGTAGTTTCTTTTCCACAAGAAGAACATACGGCTTTAAATTTGCCTGTCTCTTCAAGACCAACAAGCATTCCACTCCAATCATTGATTTCTTTTTCAACAATTTCTTTCGGACGAGCGTATAGCTTTCGAGACATTTCTATAATCTCTTGAGCAACAGTACTTTCAACGGGGATTTTAAATGGTGTGAGTGTTTTTGCAGAAAAGGGTCGGCTTGTTACCCCATCTACCATAAGCTTTAGATAGATTGTGTAGTTTGGAAGGTTCACCATGTCTTGCGGTGTAAATTCCGGCTCAAATTCTTGCTCAAGATATTCGGCATCTGCGGCACCGATGCGGAAAATGATTATCGTTCCAACGTTACCGAAAACAGCATCACGAACTGCCTCAGAATCTTTTGTGACAAGCTGAGCAATGTATTGGTGAGCGAGAGTGAGGTTTAGGCGGTATTTACGAGCTTCAGAGAGAATACTCGCAAATGCGTCTGTAACGAAGTTTTGGAATTCGTCCACATACAAATAGAAATCTTTACGGTCATCTTCAGGAATACGCACGCGCTCCATGGCGGCGAGCTGGAGCTTGGTAATAATCATACCTCCCAAGAGTGCTGAGTTGTCTTCACCGATACGTCCCTTTGAAACGTTCACGAGAAATATTTTTCCAGTGTTCATCAAACTAAAAAGATCGAGTGTGGATTTTGATTGTCCGACAACATTACGCACGATAGAAGTTGATAGGAATTGTCCAACTTTGTTTTGAATCGGAGCGATAGCTTCGTTACGATATTGATCACGCCAGTTTTCATATTCATGAACCCAGAAGGCTTTAATCACTGGATCTTTCAAATTATTGATGACTACCTGACGGTAGTCTTTGTCCACAAGAAGACGCGGAATACCAAGGAGTGTAGAGCCAGGCGTATCAACAAGCGCCAAGATCGCGTTGTTCAAAATATATTCCATACGAGCAGACCACGCGTTTGCCCAAATCTTTGTAAAAATTCCCATCAGACCGGACGCCACAAGATGCTTGTAGCGTGGATCGTCGAGCTGAAGCACATTGAAACCGACGTGGTAATCCGCGTCAGCTGGGTTGAAATATATAACATCTTTTGCACGGTGAGCAGGGATTGTCGCAAGAATTGATTCGACAAGTTCTCCGTGAGGGTCGACAACGCAAACACCTTCGCCGTTCCAGACGTTTTGAACAATCATATTTGCTAGAAGCGCAGATTTTCCGGAGCCGGATTTACCCAACAGGTACATGTGTTGCCGGCGATCTTTTCTTTTGATGCCGAAAACTTGTTCGTTGGCTCGGAAATTCGTCTTTGCCAAATACGTAAGATTTTTATTAAAGGCTATCCCGTCAGGGAGAAAGTCCATATGCCGTATATTATACAAGCTTTAAAGCTGTAAAGCTATATAGCTGTTAAGCTTTTATAGTACCTCTTTTTGGTAACAGGATTCGCAGTAGACCACCTCAGGGCGTCCTTTTTCATATGGCGTTCTGATATCTTTTTTGCAGTTATCACAAGTACGATCAAAGAGTTTAGTTGGCAAAAGCATTTTGTAGCGTTCTTTATGGCGCTCGGCTCCTGCTACTCGCGGAATCGGCAAACCTGCTTGGCGATAGAAAGAAAGTTCAGCTGGCACAATACGATACGCTTTTCCAGAAACCTCACACTTTAAAATCATTTTTAGTATATCGTCGCCGACATCTTTGATATCGTCCGGAATCGTATAGTCAGAAAATTCGTAGTGAGTATCAGAAACATAGTCGCTCCATTTATATCCTTGTGCGAGCGCTTCTTCTTTTGAAAGCGGAAAAATATCGGGAGCAGTTGTTTCATTGTATCCATAGGAAGAAAATTCTGTTGGAAAAAATTCTCCATATTTATACACTCGCCCCATCTTGTCCACATATGGCATATCCTGCATGTGTTTTTTAATTCTAGGTAAAAGCTCGTTATATTCTTCTTTCGTATATTTTTTATTAAGAATCGTATATTCTGCACCACGAACACAAACGCATCCAAAACAATTACTAACACTTCCTACCATTGTCGAATACTCGACAGTATTGATAGTCACTTTCTTAAGTGGGTCATTCGAAATGCAGAAAAGCAAAAATTTTGAATCATAGACTCCCCCACTGTGAGCACATTCATACGCGAGCTCGGCAGCGCCAAGGCAACTACAATCATACAAGTCACGTGCCCACCCAGTAATAAAGAGATTTTTAGAATTTTCAATCTTTGTGCATTCCCAGACATTATGAGAATTCTTTGCTTCCGAAACTGCGTTACCCGTAGTGTCTACGGATTTAAAAATAGTATTTTCGCGGTGTGGAGAATTATTCCAAATAGGAACAATCTGCTCCTTCCACCATGAAAGTCCACGGTGAGATGATATTGGATGTTCGGACAAAAATTTCTGATATTCCTCTTTTGTATACTGCTCGTTAAAAATACAGTATTGCTTGTTGCGCAGTCCGGCACAACCAATAACATTGCTACAATTGCGACAGTCATATGAGAGGACTGTATTTAAGGAATCGTGGCATTCATAGGAAAAGTGTGTGAAATAATCTCTCTCGCAGTGCACATTATTTGAAGAATGATCAGAGTTAAATATCCAATAATTATCGAAGCAGTTTTTGCACTGAACTCCGTATGTACAATATGCACAGTCTTCGTTGTACATCCCTCCTACATTCATATAACAATTTTTACTATCATTCTCTTGATTTATCCATTCACTATTTATTGCATTTGAATTCAGTATTGATATTTGTGGAACAGCAAGGAAAAGCTCGAGCCATTGCTCGAAAAATGGTCGTAAAAAATCATACTCTTTACCGTATGAACACGGGTCCCATTTGTCGCTCCACCAGCATTTTGAACAATACATGGGGAAAGTCTTATCTGGAGATACACGAGAAACAACACTCGTGCCACACAAATCACAATCACGCTTGTAGAAATTACGTTCGTTACGAAAGGCAAGCCTGCGCTGAAAACGGCAGTCCGCACAAAACGTTGGAGGTGGAACATTTACCTTCTGGTAAAAGTCAAAGTCCTCTGGCTCAATCGTAAAGTCATTCTTACAGTTCTGGCAATTTCGGGTTTCGTTTTGCATTTGGATTTTCTATTAACTACTATCTACTAATTACTAACTAGTTAATATTCTGCTTATAACATGCCTCGCAGGCAATCTTCGTATATCCCCATTCCTTTGGGTAGTACGCACCCACCTCATTATTGCAGTAAATGCAATTATAAGATTCCGCTTTCCACGGAGCCATCGTGCGCATACGGTTTTTTGTACGGACATCAAAATGGACACGAGGAAGCGCAATTCCCTTTCGTGAAAGGAATTTGAATTCTTCAGGTGCGATGTTGAATCGCCAGCCAGTTTCTGGACAAATAAGTGCCTGCTTAGAGATGGTTTCGTCTACTTCCGTAATACTATTTGGCAATTCGCTCGTTGGAATACCGTCTACTTGGCTCTCAACGTTGTCATTCCAGTACCCGCCTCTAGCAAGTACAAATTCCTTTGTGATTTCTGGCATATAAATCGAAGCCGTAGTGAGATTATAATCACAAAGCCCCATGTTATACGGCAAAAACTGCCCATATTCACCATGTGCTTTCATGTCAGCGATTATCTTTTCACGAAGTGCCTCATATTCTTCTTTTGTATATTGCCTATTTAAAATACAATATTTTTTCTTTCGAAGCCCAACACATCCAAAACAATATTCAACTTCAAGACACTCATCGAGATATTCTGAATAGCGCCCTTCGCTCCATGAGGAATAATGAAGTCCGTACCCTCCAGTGCAACAACTGTCATTTCCGCACACCTCGACTTTCCATGAACCAAGAAGATCAATGCAGTCCTTTGCTTCACGTCCACGAAGACA
This sequence comes from Minisyncoccota bacterium, assembly GCA_017991895.1. Classification (GTDB taxonomy): domain Bacteria; phylum Patescibacteriota; class Minisyncoccia; order Phycocordibacterales; family UBA9973; genus CAITQP01. The sequence goes on from JAGOPR010000001.1 coordinate 75,603, forward strand.
ATTCACACAATTTTCTGATTCTTCCCATCCGAAAACGTTCTGGCAATTGTTGCAATCTGCAAGGTATGTTCCTTTCGATGCATAGGTGTTTAGTGTGAAATTCTCTCGATGCACTGTCTCTTCTCGCAAGATTTCAACATAGCGTGCCTTTAGCTTTTCAAGTCCTGCGTATGAACTCATGTCATATTCTTTAAGCTTTTCAAAATATTCTTCTTTTGTGTACTGCACATTTTCGATACAATATTGCGCACCGCGGAGATTCCAACACATCGTACAATTGCTGCAGTTTCGGCAGTCGTACAAAAATCGTGAGTTCATACAGTCACGGCAATTTCTTGAAAAATAAAGTTCGAAGGAGTGAAAGGAATAGGTACACTCGTAGCAATTGTCTAGGGTAAATGCATGGGAGATATCCATCGAATCTTTCGCATCAAAAGAACGATATCCATACAAAAGATTTTCGGAACGAGCAACTGAGCGCGTGAGGTAACAATTTTTAGAATCCCAGACATCGTCACACCAATCGCAAAGTAAGTTGTTTGTTCCTTGTTGGTGCGGACGTGGTACTTTTTCTTGCAATTCTTTTAGCTGGTCAAAAAACGGTCGTGACTCGTCATAGTCTTGCCCAAAATCCATGGCATCCCATGCATCGCTCCACCACTCTTTGGAATGGTAAATCGGATAGCGCACGCTCGCCGGAAGCATCGTTATAAGGCTTTCTCCTGAAAGTGACGATGTAGCTTTACGAAATTTACCGAATGGCCAAAATGCAAACTGCTGTGCCATACGGCAAGAAAAACAATTGAGTGGTATTTCAATTGCTACTTTTTCGTACAAAAGAAACTCAGGGGGTGTGATAGTAAAATCTTTCTTACAGCTCTGGCATTGTTTCGTTTCTGTTTGCATAGTATTCTCTATTTACCATTTACTATTTAGTATTTACTAAATAAGCGGTTCGGCGGTTTCTTCCACTTTCGCTGATGCAGGTGCTCCCCCACCTGACTCGTTTTTACCAGTACGCATAATTGCTGCTTTTTCTTGAGCGCTACGGATAATAGTAGACTCTTCCTCAGCAATCAAGCGCTTTGCTTCGTCTGCAGAAATTGCAAATTTTCTTCGAGATGCCTCAATTATTTTTTCCCTGTTTGATGGATATGGTGGAGTCATGACCTTCAAAGTCTCAGCAGAAAATGGGTCGTACGACTCGCCATCAATTGTCATTTTTATATAAAATTCTCCCACACCAAGGTTGATCATGTCTTTCACGTCAAAAATAGGTGCAAACTCTGGCTTTAGCTTAACTGCGTCATCGCCACCTACACGAAATGAAATCATAGACCCGACGTTTCCGAGCACGGCGGCTTCAACTTTTTCTGGAATCTGCCCCACGTACTGGTGCGCCATTGTGAGGTTGATAGCGTATTTACGAGCCTCGGAAAGAAGGTTTTCAAAAGTATCGGTCACGACGTTTTGGAACTCGTCTACGTATAGATAGAAATCTTTTCGGTCCTTAGGGTCCATCTTTGCACGAGCCATACCTGCTTGCTTAATTTTAGTGAGGAACATCGCTCCGAAGAATGATGAGTTTTCTTCTCCGATTTTTCCTTTTGAAAGGTTGATGAGCAAAATCTTTTGCTGGTTCATCATATCTTCGAGATTTATCTTATTTGTTTTCTGTCCGAAGATATTTCGAAGCATGGGATCAGAGAGGAACTGTCCGAGCTTGTTGACGAGCGGAATGATAGCGTCTGTGTCGAATTTTTCAGACCAATCCGCGAATTCGATAGCCCAGAAGCGCTTTACCATGTCATCTTCGATATATTCCACCACCTTTTGACGATAGTTACGGTCTGTCAGCATGGAAATCATTCCGCGCATTGTTGCGTGCGGATAGTCGAGAAGTGCGAGCGTAGTAAAACGAAATACGTGCTCAAGACGTGGCGTCCAGTTTGCACCGAATTGCTTTTCGAGCACTTCGATCAAACCTTGAGTAAGTTGGTGCTTAAATGTCGGGTCAACGTTTTGAAGCGGATTGAATGATGCTGGAAATTCGATATCTGATGGGTCAATAATACAAACATCTTCGATGCGGTTTTCCGGAATAGAAACTAGAATATCATCGATAAATTCTCCGTGAGGGTCGATAACACAAACTCCGTGTCCATACGCAATATCCTGACGAACAAAAAGCTCTTGGAGCTTTGACTTACCCACTCCAGACTTTCCGATGATGTAAAGATGACGACGACGGTCGACACGTTTTATACCAAAAAGGAATTTCTTTTCTTCGAGTGCTGCAACATAGTTGGTACGCCCAATAAAGGAAACATCAGCGGGGTCTACTTTTCCAAACACCGGCAATTCAAGCGGTGGTGGAGCGTATTTAATTATTTGAATTTTATTGGCTCGGGGCATGAGAGAAAGCTTTAGAGCTTCAAAGCTGTAAAGCTGTAAAGCTTAAATGCATACATAGTATAGCGCTTATATGACGGGTTTTCCATAGATACTAGGCTCTGCTTTGACTTTAGATAGACAAGGTGATGTAATGAGAGCTAACGCTTTTTTAAAACTTTCTGCCTATGAAAAAGATAATGTTCTTACTCGTTCTTGCCATCTCTAGCTTAACGACAACCGCATCTGCACAGTATGGTGATAGTGCCTCTTATTGCCAATTACATTTCCTAAACCCGTTCCACGCCAAAGGCTCACCTACTGTTTGCGAAATTGCCAGAATCGAGGACCACGCAAAAGGTTCGATAATGATGATTTCGTACCATTACAATGGGCACGAATTCATGACATTTGAAGGACTGATTAATGATGACCTTCTCGAAGGTTACGAAAGAATAGGATTTGTTGACACGAATGTCTTGATGATAGACGTCAGGACGAAAGTACAGGATGAAAAGTTTCCAGCTAAATATTATTTTAGCTACGTAAACAACAATTTTGTATTTCTCAAAAAAGAAAAGTACCGGTATTAGCTTCTTCACTTATTATGCAAAACTGCCGCCCAGAAGGGTGGCAGTTTTTAGTTTCACTATTTACTATTTTCTACTATCTATTTACTGTTCCTAATACCCCATCGCCTTTGATAGTCGCTCAAGGGCTACAATAAACGCAGAACGTCGTAGATCTGTTTTCGCAGACACTGACTTTTCGTAGATAACATTTGATTCGCGATTTAGAATTTCAAGAAGCTTTGCATTTACATCTTCTTCACTCCAATGCTCGCCTTTCAAATTTTGTTCCCATTCAAATGTTGATACTGTTACACCACCAGAGTTTGCAAGAATATCTGGAACAACTGGAATACCTCGACTGTACAAGATCTCATCACCGAGTGGAGTTACTGGACCATTAGCAAGCTCAAGAATAAACTTCGCCTTTACTTCAGCGGCATTTTCAGATGTTATCTGATTTTCGAGTGCAGAAGGAATAAGAATGTCGCAAGGAAGAAGAAGGAGTTCTGCATTTGTAAGAGTGCGTGTACCCGCAAATCCCTCAACTGTTCCCTTTTCTTTTTTCCAAGCTTCAAGTGCTGGAATATCCAAACCATTCTCATTTACAATTCCTGTACGAGAGTCTGAAACGGCAATTACTTTATAGCCATTTGCGGAGAATATTCGTGCGGCATGTCCTCCCACATTCCCGAATCCTTGAATAACAACAGTTGCACCCGGAGCGATATTGTATTTTTCACGTAGAGCATTGAATACGTACCATCCACCCATACCAGTAGCGGCGCCACGTCCTTCTGAACCTCCATTGTCTAGTGACTTACCCGTAAATGTAGCCTTTGTTTTATCACCGGTTATTTTTTCAAATTCATCTACCATCCAGCCCATTATTTCAGGAGTAGTATTTACGTCTGGAGCTGGAACATCTTTTTTAGGTCCCAAAACATCTGCCATCCCACGAGCCCACCCTCGAGAAAGTTTTTCGAGTTCAGTTTTTGAGAGCTTTTTTGGGTCTACTGTGACACCACCCTTTCCTCCACCCATTGGAATATTTGCGACTGCACATTTAAGTGCCATCCAGAAAGCGAGTGCTTTCACCTCGCTTATATCTGTATCGTGATGAAAACGAATACCGCCCTTGTATGGTCCACGAGCATTGTTGTGCTCAACACGGTAACCCTCAAAAACTTCTAGGGTTCCGTTATCCATCATGACTGGTATAGAAATACGAACCTCACGGTTCGGTGTACAAATCTGCTTCATAAAAGCCTCTGGAAAGGCCTGTACATGGTTCGCACGCTTAAGTTGCATCAATGCATTATCAAATGGGTTGGACATGGAAAAATAGCTTATAGCTGTTAGGTTTTAGTTGTTAGCTTAAACCGACACAAATTATGTTTAATGTTCGCTATTCTACCCGAAAATCTAATTTTTTGCGAGCTGTTGACTAAAGCTTAAATATATTTTAGGGTAATAAAAAAGATAGTTGTTTGCTCAAAAAGCCGATGGTCGGGCACTTTGAGCAAACAAGTATTTTATAACGCAACATTAAAAATCAATGTAATGATAAGTATTATTTTAATCATCGAAGACTTCGAGGATGAGAAAAACTCGTATGTAAAAAATATCCCCGAAAACAAAATAAAGGTTTTGTGGGGATATAGTCTAGAAAAAGCTCAAGAGCTATTTAATACAAATCCTGATATTGATGTAATTATCATTGATGGATGTGTAAATAACTTCAAAGAACTCGACACGCTACCACTTATTGAAAAAATCAGGAGGACGTATAAAGGTCCGATGATAGCCGCTTCTCGTTCAGATACGTATAGAAAAAGAATGGTCGCAGCTGGTTGTGATAAAGAGACATGGAAAGAAAATGTAAATAATCTATTGCGGGGAATGTTGGGTATTTAGTATTACAATAACTACTTTAAAAAAGGGGTCGATATTCGACTCCTTTTTTCATTTGGAGACGAGCACTCGTCGTCGAACTCACAACGTCAGTGAGTGCAAAACGCTTTTTTAAAAGCCTCGCGCAGGCTGACGAGCCGAGCGGAGCAAAAACCTAGCAAGGTTTTATGTCGTGCTTTTCAAAAAGCGTTTTCGCGAGCCTATTCCCACTCCATCGTTGCTGGTGGTTTGTTTGTGATGTCGTAGACGACGCGATTGATTTCTTTAATTTCATTCGTGAGGCGGGTAGAAATTTTTTCAAGAATCTCATACGGAAGCTTCGCAAAACTTGCTGACATTGCGTCGCGGGATTCGACGATGCGGAGTACAAGCGGATGACGATATGAACGTTCGTCGCCTGAAATACCTACAGACTGAACCGGAAGAAATACGGCAAAGCTCATCCAGATATCTTTCCAGTGTTTTGTTCCGCGGAGTTCCTCTTCAATAATATGCCCTGCTTTGCGAACGATAGCAGTACGCTCTGGCGTCACTTCTCCGATGATGCGGATAGCAAGCCCCGGCCCCGGAAATACCTGACGACTCGTAATAAATGCTGGAAGTTTCAATTCTTTAGCGAGAGTGCGAACTTCATCCTTATACAAATCACGAAGTGGCTCGTAGAGTTTGAGTCCGAGGTCTTTTGGAAGTCCGCCTACGTTATGGTGGCTTTTTATATTTGAAGAATGCTTTGTGAGTCCTGATTCTATGCGGTCGGAGTAAATCGTGCCTTGAATAAGCCACTTAGCTTTTGTCTTCTTTGCTTCGCGCTCAAATATGCGAACAAAAAGCTCGCCAATGATTTTGCGTTTTGTTTCTGGATCAGTGACACCCTTTAGTGCTCCGAAATATTCCTTTGAGCCGTCGACAACGATGAGCTTGAGTCCTTTGTCGCCAAAAGCTTGTCTAACGTAGTCTGTCTCCCCTTCGCGCATTAATCCTGTATCGACATATACTGCAGTTAGATTTTGTCCGATAGCTTTGGCAACAAGAGCGGCGGCAACTGACGAATCCACTCCACCGGAGAGCCCGATGACAGCTTTCTCATCACCCATCGTGTCCTTTGCTTCTTTGATTGTATCTTTGAGGAGATTTTTTGAAGTGTATGTTGCTTTTGCTTTACAAATGGTAATAGCAAAATTTTTCAATATTTGATCGCCATGCTGAGTGTGAGAAACTTCTGGATGGAACTGCACACCACTACGCGTATTGTCTTTTGATGAATATGCGGCGACTTGACCTGCATTTGATGTTTTGCCGAGAACAGTAAATCCTGCTGGAGCTTTTGCCACGATATCTTTGTGGTTCATCCAAATTTTTTCCTTTGAAGAAAGTTTGGAAAATATTCCCGTATTTTTCGTAACAGAAAGAGTCTGGAGTCCATATTCACCAACAGTACCTTCTGTAACAGTACCGCCAAGTTCACGAGCTAGAAGCTGGTGTCCGTAGCAAATACCAAGAATTGGAATATCTAAATTAAAAATCTCCTTGTCGTATTTTGGGGCATTTTTTTCATACACAGATTTTGCTCCTCCAGAAAGAATAATGCCTTTTACGTTCCCCCTCGTAATTATCTTTTTTGCAGAATAATCGGACGGAAGCACTTCGGCGTATACGCCAAAATCACGCAAACGACGTGAAATCAAATGACATGACTGACCCCCAAAATCCAAAATGAGAATTGTATCCATGGCAGGATTATACTTGAAAAATGCTATTTTTCAAGGCTATTTTTCAAACTCTTTGTCCTCCATAAATAGCGCCACAAAAATACCCACTAGAATAACAGCTAAGTATATAGTCATAATTGTCGAATACTTAAGAGCCAAGGAATCCAATACCCCCAGAGTACAGACTGATAGCCATGAAATCACAGATATTGCTCCTCCAACAAAAGAAATCTTCCGCGCGCTTGCTTCAAGTTTTGACGTAAAGAAATCTGGGCGTAATAAATGCTTCCATGCGTAGGAATTTAGAATATATCCATTTATTAGGAGTACACCCAAAATTGTCATTTTTGCCAAAAACTTTGTGGAGGCAAGATACTTACTTGTATCACTAAAAAAAATCACCACGCCTGACAGAATAATAACGACAAGACTTATCCAGACGACTTTCGATAATATGTCTAACGTCATTCGTTCAGTCTTGCTAAGATGTTTATCCTTTGAATAAAAATTGAAAAGAATATCCGACAAAAGTGCAGAGCCCATACCGACAACAACAGACAAAACGTGCACAATCGTTGCTGGGATTTTTGCTAATGAAAAAAATTCTATTGTTTCCATATTTTATTGAATAATTGCTAATTTATTATGCATTTTCGATTTCCAAAAGAAGTAGCCGACAATCGACATCATAACTATAGGCGAAATCCACTCTGGTACGTGATGACCGAATGCGCCTAAAATCATTATAAAAGAAAGAGCTCCAATTGCATACATTGCACCATTTTTAAGAAACTTATATTTCTTTATAGTTTCGATATTTTTTATCGTAAGCTCGCGAAGTACAAATGCCCCTATTCCGTTTCCGATAAGTATCCACGGAACAGACAAAGTGAAGGCGAATGCCCCGAGAACGCCATCGATAGAAAACGAGGCGTCAATTACCTCAAGGTAAAATATTTTTGAAAGGTCAGATTTTTTTGTATTGCCATTTTTTAAATCTTGCTCTGCTTTTTCAGCATTTTCTTTAAATCCATGCATTATAAAAAATGTTGTCGAGCCAATAACTGCACCAAATGCCATTATTGGATTTGTTTTGAGTCCATACCAAACAACCACAGACAAAATAATAGCGGCAACACCGTAAAACCAAACTCCTTGCTTCATAAAAAATTTTTCGTGTCGTAGGCCTAATGTCTTTGGTTCTAGAAACAACCAATGTAAAAACAAAAATACTAGGAATACCCCACCTCCCGCAAGTAGGAGCGGAGCCGAACGAGCAATAGACTCTGCCACGAGCGGGTCGCTCGAGAATGTTGCCATAAATGAACCTATAGGGCCTAGGGTTGGGTTTGTTGCCCAAATTATAACCCAAGGCAATAGACCTCGAACCATTATGACTGCAAACAAAAAACCCCAAATCATAAACCATCGTCTTGCCTTAGGACTCATAGTACTCAATACTTCGGCATTAATTACGGCATTATCAACGGAAGACACAATTTCAAAAACTGCGAGCCCCAAGATTATAAGTATTGTATTGACGATGCTCATGTATCTTTTTATATTTTATTTGACTGTCCGCCGACAGAATCAACATTGTGCCTCATAAGAGAAGCTGTTTCAACTTGAAGTTTTCTATATTGACGATGTGTTTTGATAAGTAGAATTATGCATAAAATCATTCCAAATAGCGCAACACATGCGAGTACTGTAGGTGTGATAATAAAGTGAACTATTCTCATGAAAAGATTTTCAATTACAGGAATTGCAATCACAGGAGAAAAATCACTTCCCGTTCCATCAGGCAAAACGGCTCGAGCTGTTATCCGATAAAGGCCATAATCTAATCGCAAAGGATAGGCAAATATAAAATTACCGTCGATGTTGCTTTTCGTCGAGCTTACAATAGGCTCACCTTCTGTCTCGTACACTCGCTTTCCAAAAAGCCTTTTTTCAACAGGCGTCTGTCGTACAAGTGAAAATTCTACATCCATACTCGGATAGCTCGTTCCTCGAATCACCAAAAAATCTTTATCCTTAAGTTCTTTTTGATAATCAGTGATTACAGGTGCCTCAAATTTTGTTGTAACAAAAGAGCCGTTATAAACTGCGAAGTTGCCAGCTCTGTCATATGCCTTTACGAGTAAGATATGTTCGCCCTTTGGTAATTTCTCTGATGAATATTGAGCATTGCCATCATCAGCAGGAATTATTGTTTCTCCTTTACCGTCAATTATCACACCAAACTGGACGATGCCTGAAGTCGAGTCGGAAGCAGAAAGCGCAAGTTTCTTAATCGGCTCGTCAGGTCCAGTAACTTGTTTTACAACAAGGTCAGTAGGGATAGTCGCGTCAATCTGTGTTCGATAGGTAGCGACACTACTCCATCCTGCCTTATTTCTTAACCGAACATGTGTGTACCAAATACCATCAGGTAAAACAGCTGTAGTTAAATCTTTTGCTAGTCCACGTAACGCTGTAGGCGTTCCAAGCGGGTTCTGGTTTGTTATATACGAAACTGCTGTGGCATCCGAAGGAATGTTCCAAGCAAGTTCGACAACGCGCTGTGGATACCACGTAGACTGATCTGGATGAGTGCCTGAAGTAATTTGAGGTGCATTCGGAGCTTCGTTGCCTGTGGCAGGAGTTGGATCTTCCTCGACGATTGCTTTGGTAATCGTATATGTTGCTTGTCCGGTAGAAGAAATAACACTAGTTCCTAATCCGTCATTTGCGAGAACTGAACCAGAAGAGAATCGGACAACCGCTGTTCCAGATTGAAGTGCTCGAAATGTTATCCGAATAATTTTCGCTCTTGCTCCGGTAAATCCCGGATTGAGAGCTACCCCTTCATAATGTACAGCGCCCTTAGATATTTTCGGCTCTGCCGTCCAAAAGTTTACGATTGATCCAATTTTAGAGACACTCACGGCATAAAGCTTGTCACTTGGATATGTGATGTCCCCTGAAAATGCATTTACGGCCTGATCAGTAGATGAAACTATTACATCTACTGTAAATGTCTGTCTTACAGCATAACTTCCAACAGATGGAGACAAATTAAGCGATGCAGCAAATACATTTTGCGAAGATAACGCAAACGATATAAATGCTATTACAGTGAAAAATATCTTTTGCTTCATTTATATCGAGAGATTATTACGATGCTCATGCAACTTTTTCATTTTTCTCTCATACACTACAAATATCACGATAAGCAAAATAACAATAAATCCGATAGGAATTAGAATCAGAATTTTTGAAAAACTAAGCGCGGCAGAAAGTTCTGCAATGCGAACATTTCCAGCGACGTCTACAGCTTTAACTCGAATCGTGCTTTTTAGAGATTGGTCAGATAGCTTATATGGACTATCAGCGCGCACCCAATCACTACCGCCTTCTTTTACTTCATAATGATCAATGCCACTTCCCTTGTCAGTTGTACTGAAGAATATCGCATATGCTCCTTCAAATAAATCAGTACTCGCTGAAACTATCGGTGTAAATTCCTCGGGTGGCACGGTGTCATTTAGATCTGAACGCATACCACTCGGATCCTTGTTTATAGTAAATGTATATGGAAGTGCTGATAGAGGTGTTTCTGTACCAAGTCCATCATTTAAATATAGATGTGAATCCGAAAACGAAATTGTTGCAGAACCAGAATTTAACGCACGAAACACAAGCGTAAGAACCGAACCATTAAGCTTTGTATTTGTGAGTGGCTCTATAGTGCTCTCATAACCACCGGGCATTATTCCAGAAAAGGTTACAGAATTGCCTGAAATTATTGGAGATTGTATCCATGATGTAACGACAGAATTCCCCGTAGTCACACGAATAAGCTCAAGCATTGGATCGGAAAAAAGCATGTCACCTGCTATGGTGTTTACTGTCTGTCCTCCAGAATTAAGCATGAGAGTTACCGCAAACTCATCCCCGATTCCAATTGGCGTAGTCGGTGCACTAAAAAATAATGATGCATTTCCAGCGTAAGTTGTTTGAGTAGTAGAGAAAAATGTCACCACAAAAAAGGTGGTGGTTACTATTGCTAAACATATTTTTTTCATTTTAGTTTGCATGTAATTACTATTTTCTACTTTCTACTAACTACTAACTAGTTTACTATCCCGTCCAGTAATAAGCCAATATCGAGAAGTCGACAAACGAAATTCTTCCGTCTCTATTTAGGTCATTTTTTTCGGGGAAATTACTCTTCTTATACCAGTACGCAAGTATTGAAAAATCAACAAGGTTTACTCTGCAGTCTCCATTAAAATCTCCAACAAGAAGCGGGCAATCTCCCTTTTCCTTTTCATTTTTATTTCCCACAGTGAATGTTAGAACTTTTCCGTATGAAGTTACTTCATTAGTCGCAGAAATCTCAGCCTTACTTTGAGTGTTATGTTTTCCATATTCAAGTGGTGATGTATTTAATGTATAGAAATATGCACCATGCTCGTCCGAGCGAACCTGTCCAAAAATCTCATTTTCTGAGTGAACAGCAATCGTGACCTCTGACCCCGGAGCAGTTTCTCCGAATATTGTTATTGAGTCACCACGCTTTACTGTCGTTTTATCAATATCAATCGTCGGCGCAAGAAAAATACCTGATATTGTCGACGAGACACCATAAGTCACCGAAACGGGTATTGTAAAAAGTGTTGAGCGTCTTCCTTTGCTATCTTCAGATAAAATTGAGAATGTAAATGTTCCGGCAGTTAGACCTGAAATTGTAAGATTAAACCTTGCGTCTGGACCGGCAATAGTATTTATAACCTCTTGTCCGTCTTTTAAAAGAATCACACGTGATAGCGGATATGCACGTCCTGAGAATGTAACACTCGTCGGCACTCCGCCACCGCCACCTCCGCCCCCACCTCCTCCACCGCCCCCGCTTGAACTACCAGTACCAACCACAGCGGTTACCCCAACAAGACCAGACTCCATAAGTGTGGTCGCTCGAGCAATAGGCACCATCACAAAAAATAGAAAAAATATTACAAAAAAGAAAACGAATGCGCGCTGACATCCGCTCTCTTTTAATCGGTACTGCAATTGAATACCTCCTAATAAATTTCTCATACGAGATTTACTTTATTTTTCTTGGTTTTTCTTTCTCCTGTTCCTTCTTCAGCATCTCTTCTGCTTTGAGTATTACCCACTTGTTGTATCGTCGAATAAGTTTTCTAAGTACGTAGTAAAGAATAAGTGCTGATACTACAACGAATAGTGTAAGGTGCCACGGAAAAACCCAGAACCCGACAGATCCTTCTGAAACTTGGTTTTTATTTCCATAGGCTAGAGCAATTTTGGCTGTGTAGTGTCCAAACCCAAAATTATTCCATTCTCGTCCAACTTTTGTAAAAAAATTACCGTCTTCTAGGTCTTCAGGATTAGTAGAACCACTATCTCCCTTCCATGCTGTTTGAAATTTGCGAGTACTAGACGGAAGCACGTTACCTTCAACGGGATTTCCGGGTATTCGTGCAGACACGAATGTAAGCATGTTCTTGATTACGACTTTTCCTTCAGGCTTAATTCTGTCACCTCCGCTATTTTGAAATCGATAGTAGAAATTTACAGGGAGCGAAGTATAAAAACGCTGGTTATTTACAGTACCAAATTCTAAGATACCTCCCTCTTCACTTATATCTCCATTTACACGGAGGAGCATCAAAATACCCGTCTTAGCACCCACTCCAACACTAGTTCTTTTTTCTTTCGGTGAAGTCGAGCCCCAGAATACTACAGCAAAATGACCTCCTGCTTCTGCGTTGCTTGGAATAGTAATTCTTACTGGGACGATTTTAGTTTCCCCAGGTTTTAGTGTGACGCTCTCTGGAGCACTCATCCATGTACCCAAACCTTCTTTAGGTTCGATAAAAGCAGGACTTCCGCTCTCGCCTTGAGCTTCGAAATTTGAATATGACGAGTAAAGTACTTCTGTGTTGTCAGTCTCGTTTATTAAAATTGTATCCTCTACGATTACTTCTCCAGGATTCCCTGTAATTTCTATTTTTACAGGAGAAACGGTCAAAGCCTGTGCACTGTTAGAGAATGAAACAAGTCCCAAAAGGACAAAGGTCGTTCCTAGAATTTTTATATATATACTCTTTAGCATAAATTATCTAGAAAGTTGCTGTTGCGATAAAAGTGAGTGTATCTGTGTAGTCGGCGTGAGCAACCGTTGTCGCACTAACAGCTGCATTTACAACAACCTCAGCATGAGCCGTTGAAGCAAGAGGCGCGCTTCCAGAGTTTAGAAATGCTGTGGGGGTCGTATTAAGCGTTCGTATCTGATTTGTTCCTGAAGAAAGAGCGCAGGTATCAGAAACGTAACCCGTTGCTCGAGTCCAGCCAACAAGACCTGAAGTTGCAATACAAAGTCCATAATTTTCAGTACCGGCAGCCATTGTACCTGTCGCACTATCAATATCATCACCAGATACAGAAGTCGAAACCAAGCCGTTTGCTCCGTTGACGTTATTTACTGTAACAGCCATTCCACCTGAGGCGTTTGTACTACCTTCAACCACAATCATTGCAACAGTACTTGTATCAGAAACCTTTACGGCACTTGGAGATATCGTTCCGAGGGCAACGTTGTAAGGAGTGGCTGATTCACCGTTTGAAAAGTCGGTAGCGGCATCAAGATCAAACGAGATTGTAGAAGCGACGCTAGCAGTAACAGTAACTTGGTCATCATCTATTATTGCCATAGCTGCAGTTCCAGTCATATCAGGAGTTCCCATTGTTCCCGAAAGAACAAGAGTGCTAGTACCAGCAGAACCATTCGTCATTTTGTTTACACCCGTAACACCAAATGTTGCATTTGTTCCAATTTCAATGACTACGACACTTCCTGCTCCAACTGCTGTTGTGCCGTTTGTAAAAGTAAGGACAGTAGAAGAGGTGTTAACTACTCCCCAGTCGCCACCCGACGGTGTTGTTCCGTTTATAGTAAGATCTGCGCCATCGTCCGATATGTCGATGTCAGTATACGCAACAGATCCGGTGCTTGTACTGTTATCAAAAGTAAGAATGATTGTTTCGCCAGATGCGATAGCAGCTGGAACAGTAAAGGTAATCGTCATGTTCGTCGCAGTTGAAGCCTTTTCGCGTTCTAGTTGAACAGAAAAAGCTGTTACCGAGGCGGCATAAGCTGTAGTCGCAAGAATTGGAGAAGCAACTAACGCAAAAATAGTCGCGAGTGTTGCTGTAAAACCTAGCACTTTATTTTTTCCAATGTTCATATAATTCATTTTTTAATATGGGCGAAATAGAATATTAAATTACGAAAATAATTGTAACATTATTAAATAATTCGAACAAGACTTATCCCCAATTTCCCTTATTCTAGAACGTTCCTGTCGCGATAAATGTAAGAGTGTCGCTGTAGTCGCTATGCGCTGGAGTGACTGCACTATTTGCGGCATTCACCATTATCTGGGCTCGTCCTCCCGTAATCGATCCCCCTCCTGTGTTATATATGGCTTGAGCTGAAGTTGTGACAGCTCCAACGGTATTCACATGCCCTGTAGTACAAGTTGCTCCGTCAAATGGTGAGACTTTGTTAAAGGTACCAACACTGACATCATTTCTTTTTGCACAAAGTCCATAATTTGCTACACCGGCCGTCATTGTTCCTGTAGCAGAAGGAATTGTGTCCGATGGAGAAGCAGTAGATTTAAGCGCACCATTAAGTGACGTTACATAAACAGTAACTCCACCGGAAGCACTCGCATCAAGATCAAACCAGATTGCGTTTATTGCTGATTCGTCTGAATTTACTGCAGAGGAAGTAGTGAGCGGTCCGAGCGCAACTGTATACGGAGCTCCTGTTTCAGTCGAAGTAACTGCGGTTGCATATGCATCAAGATCAAAAGAGATTGATGCTGAAACGAAATTCCAATGAGTGTTTACCCCGCTATCGGTGTTTGTACCGTCGTTGGCATTGATAAGCGAACCACTCGAAGCATCACTTCTTGATACATCAACATAACTCACGGTCTGTGTTCCCGAAACATCGAGAAGCCATGTACCACTTCCAGCAACAGAGTTTCTGAAATAAATGTTATTTGATGCATCTCCTACCCAGTTTATATTTGTAAATGTGTAAGTAGAGCCGTTGTTATATTCCACTCGAGTACATGAAGAAGTACATGTCGGAGTAATCGTATAATTATTTGTTGCTGTGGCGCTTCCAGCAAAATCAACTGAAGCCGTCATGCCAGTCACTTCGGCGCCAGATGGATCAACTCCGGAAACATTCGTAATAGTAAGATTGTAGAATTCTCCTGTCGATCCTGTAAGTGTACCTGAGATAGTTTGTGTACTTGTACCACTCAAAATAACAGTAGAGGTTCCTTTAGTGAAAGTACCACTGTTTGTCCAGTTTCCTGCATCAGTTATAGTTGCGCTCCCACCGTCGAGCTCTCCTGACGCTCCAATTGAAACTACTGCTGTTGTAATATTGTTTGAACTTGCAGAAAATGTTCCGCCAGTCACTCCGAGTGTACCGTCGAGCTCAATCGCTGCGCCCAAAGTTTTTGTTCCAGTACCACTTGAAATTAAATCGTGAAGTTTGTTTCCACTCGTAAATGTTCCGGAGTTAACTGTCGCTGTTCCATTTCCTGAAAGAGTAATAATAGAGGTGCCTCCATTAAATACTCCACTTGCACCTCGAGTAAGTAAAGTTCCGCTTGTGCCTGTAATTCCAATTGCCGACGCATTCGCGGTGAAAATTGCTGATGCGGAGTTGGCGATGTCTATTTTTCCAGCAGAAATTACATAGTTGGATCCAGTAGTATCAAATGTTCCAAGTGTGACTGTGAGCGTTGCAGAAGGATCGACGGTAATAGTTCCGTTTGGATTAAATGTCTCAGAAGTATTGTTCAATATTAGATTGTAATAAGTTATAGCACTTTCTACAGTTGTATTTCCTCCACTATTATTTCCTGTATAAGTGACAGTTGAAGTCGCGGGAGTGAAGGTTCCACTTGAATATGCTAATGGTGTACCGGTAGTACCTGTAAGAGTAATTGTAGCAGAGCGTCCAAGAAGTGTTCCTCCAGTAAATGAAAGCTGTGCTGTCGTGAAGTTGCAACTTACACCCGAACATCCTGCCGTAGTTGTATCAGTCGTTGCTCCACCAGAGAGAGTTGTTGTTTCATTTACAGTTGTTGCACCATTGAGCGACTTTGTACCTGAAGCACCGGAAACTATAAGATTTGCGTATGTAAGCGTTGAATCAATTGTTTGCGTTCCCGCAAGATTGTAATCAACTGTCGAGCCAGAGGAAATTGTACGAGTTTCAAAACTTGAATAACTTCCTGCCCAAGTACTTGCATCAACAATCAAAGTTGCGCCTGAAGCAACTGAAACTACGTTTGTTCCTGATCCAGTAACAGTAGTCGTATTTGGATTGAATGTTCCGGAAGATACAGTCAGGTTGTGATTGATTGTTATTGCAGTTCCAACACTCTTGGTTCCAGTTCCGGTTTGAGTAAGATCATAAAATGTAATCGCTCCTGAGTTTATTGTCGCCGTTCCGTTTCCAGAAAGTGTTACTGTCGGAGTACCACTAGCAATTGTAAATGCACCGCCAAGAGTAAAGAGTGTTCCGCTTGTACTACTTAATGTAATTACAGACGCCGAACTACCTGCATCGAGTATTCCGCCTGTTGCAACGTTGAGTAGACCAGTTGTTAGATTGTAGTCTGTAGAACTTGGACGCAAATCAAGAGTTGACGTAGCACTTGTAGTACGCGTGATCGTGGTTGTTTTTCCTGAAGCGACTGTAATATGACCTCCGGCATTTACCGTAAGCAGGTTTGCGGCAGTCCCCGGATTGATATCAAAATTTCCATTTATCGTCATCGCTCCACCTAAAGTATATATACGTGCGGATGTTTGCTTTGGCTTGAGTGTAAGATTTCCGTATGTTGGAGTCTGAGAAACAGTCGTCGCGGCGTCAGAAAGATATATTACAGTTGAAGACGTATCGAATGTATATGTTGTAAACGACGGCATTGATTGTGCTGTGGTTTGCGTTATGCCAGAATCACAGGTCGCATTTGTTGCGGTAGTTGTTCCACCAAGACAGAGCGT
>JAGOPR010000001.1:92398-122966 GCA_017991895.1 Minisyncoccota bacterium
ATATTACAGTTGAAGACGTATCGAATGTATATGTTGTAAACGACGGCATTGATTGTGCTGTGGTTTGCGTTATGCCAGAATCACAGGTCGCATTTGTTGCGGTAGTTGTTCCACCAAGACAGAGCGTTCCACCAGAATCAATCTGCAAAGTTCCCGCCGTTCCTGCAGTAATCGTACGACTCTCTTGGTTGAATACTCCGCTTGCAATCCATAGGCTGTTACCAGAATCGTTGTCGGTCGTGATATTCGCACCTGCGTTTACAACTGTTGCCCCCGAATTTATTTTCAAAATGTGCACAGTTGTTGCTGCAGAAAATACAGTCGGGGTTCCCGATGCACTCGTAATATTTACAGTGGCATCACCTTCGGTAAATGTTCCAACTTTTGTAAACAATGTTCCAGAAATTCCATTTAGTGTTATATCGAGGCCTGATCCAGAACTGCCCGCATCAAGCGTACCGCCGGTCGCGATATTCAAAAATCCAGTCGTCAGATCATAATCTGTTGCAGAAACTCGTAAATCAAGAATTGCGAACGCGCTACTTCCCTGTCTTGAAAGTGTTGTGGTTTTAGTTGAAGCAACTGTAATCGCACCACCCGCATCTACAGTGAGTGTGTTTGCTCCTGCAGAATTTGGATTGATGGTCCAATCTCCATTTATCGTCATAACTCCACCGAGTGTGTATGTTTCTGATCCTGTTAGAAGTGGCGTAAATTTAACTGCTCGATAATTTGGAACGGCGGAAATTGTCATCGCATCATTTGCGAGATAATACACAGTCGCATCTGGAATTGTTCCTACTTCTTCAGTCGCCCATGTTGGAATAAATGTGGATGGTGAACTTTGGTTGTTATATTCAGTAGTAATCCAATTTGCTGATGTAGCAATATTATATACACGCATTTCGTCCATTTTTCCGTCGGCTGAAAGCGCAGTTGCATGATATCTTCCCCATTGACTATTTGACGAACCAGTGTTTGCTGGATTTCCAAGAGTACCAGTATAAGTAGATTGCAATGTACCGTTAACATAGAGATTTCCATTGTCGCCAGATGAAGTTTTTTGAGCAACGACATGATACCAAGTTCCAGTGCTTGAAATTGGAGTAGAGGTGTAACTTCGGTAGCCTCCAGCAGTAAATCCCCACTGAATAATTCCCGCACCTGCAATGTTCATGAAGGCAGCAATACCAGCTGCAGTATCTCCATCCCATACATATTGGTCTCCACCGGAAAAATCATCCATGTTAACCCAGAAACTTATAGTGTGAGCGGTAGACCCACCAGTCATTGTATAAATAGTACCTCCGTTTGAAATATGAGAACTAAGGTTGAAATCTACACCACCATCTATTTTTCCAGTAGTAGCAGTTCCACCTGAGTTTGTTCCGTTATAACTTCCAGTTGAATCGGTTACGGAAAGTGTCGTGCCATCTTTCACGTGAAGAACCTGTTTAAAATTACTATTCCATGTACCAGTGACGTTTTGCTGGTCGGCAACACCTGCGTTTCCGTAATACAAATATAAGTCTGTATCAGCCGAAGAAGAAAGTGATGGAACTTTTACCCACGCGAGTAGTTCTCCAGTTGTCGCAACATAATATTCTATTTCATGATTTAATTTTGTTGTTCCATCACTTGAAGTGACAACTAAATCAGTTGCTCCAGCATTACCCATGTGTCCACTATTGGCAACAGTCTTAAAACGAGCGTCTTTTTTTGAAATTAACACTGGAAAATCAGTTTGCGTACTTGGAACCTTCGTGTGATCAATTGTAATTTTTGTGCGATAACCCCATGATGCGTTATACCAACCACTCGTTGCCGAACCAGCCGCCATTGTGATATTTCCAGTTGTGTAATTTGTTGGGAATGTTGTTGCGGTTGTTTGTGTTGCTCCAGAATCACAAGTTGCGCTTGTTGAACTCGTTGTTCCACCAATACAAAGTGCCGTGTCAGAATCCATTACGAGTGTTCCGTTTGCCGTTCCTGTTATTTGGTTTCCTCCATCATTAAGTACGCCATCTTGAAGATATAATCTGTTTGCAGAATCTGCCGAACTCATCGTAATTGCGGCGCCCGCATTTATAATAGTCGCCGCAGAATTTATGGTAAGACGGTGAAATGTGGTTCCTGTAGAAAGAAGCGTTGGCGTACCTGAGGCAGACGTAACAATCACTTCAGTTGTTCCCTGCGTAAACGTTCCAGTGCGTGTAAACAGAGTTCCGGATGTACCAGAGAGCGTAATCGTTTCAGTATTTCCAGTATATGTACCTGCCAAATTTATTGTACTTGCTGAAACATTTCCAGCCGGTGCAAATGTTGCGGTAGATGTAATTCGAAGTTCGTAAGAAGCATCAACAGTAAGGTTGCCTGACGTAACGACGTAAGGAACATTTGTACACCCAGCTACTCCAGAATCACAGTGATCGAGGTTTGTATTTGTGAGTGCGGTTGCGCTTGTTTCTTCTTGCAACCAAACATATCCCTTATGTGGGTTAAGTCCGGTAATCGTAGCACTAGGACTCGAGGCAGTCTTAGTAATAACAACGCCCTTATCACTAGGGTTACTTGTCGTATTAAAATGTACAGATATTGGCTGGCTTCCTCCAATCAAAACGCTACCGAAAGAATACGCTCCTGTACTTGCATTACATGTCGTAGTCGAGGCAGTTCCACCATTTACAACAAGAGAAATATTGGCGTTCGTTCCGTCACACTCTGCCCATGTTGTCGTCGCGCCGTCGTTATATGCATTTCCAGAAATAGTAGCCAGAGTAAACGCCCAATTTACGTTATTTCCGCTGTCAGTGTTACCAGTACCAGTGGCATTTATTGTGCTACCACTTGAAGCGTCCGAACGAGAAACATCTACGTAAGTAATCGACTGAGTTCCAGAAACATTCAAAAGCCAAGTACCGCTTGTCGCGGAATTTCTGAAATATATTTTATGCGCGGCCGCGCCAGTCCATGTCACATTAGTAAATGTGTACGTCGAGCCAGAATTATATTCGACGCGAGTACAGGAAGAAGTACATGTTGGAGCAATACTGTAATTGTTTGTGACGGTTGCACTTCCCGCAAAATCGACTGAGGCAGTCATACCAGTAACTTCTGCTCCTGAAGGATCGGCACCTGAAGTATTTGAAATCGATAGATTATAAAAAGCAGAACTCGAAGCAGTAGTAAAGTTACCTGTGAGAGTCTGTGTTGTAGTTCCAACAAGCGACACTGTTCCAGCACGTGCAGTAAATGTACCGTTGTTTGTAAAATTACCTGCTAAAATTATTCCATAGTTAAGGCCACTTCCAACATCGAGGGTATTATTTGCATCAACCGTCAATGTTGAGTTTATAGTGACCTGAGCACCAAGCGTTTTAGTAGGGGTACCACTAGCTGCAGATAGACGTAAACCACCATAATTTGGTACTCCAGAAATAGTCTGTGCGACCGTGGCATTGTACGTGACTGTAGCTCCCGCATCAATTGGACAGTGTGCATTTGTAAATAATGTCGGGAATGTTGTAGCAGTACCTGTCGTACCCAAAATGAGTATTGTTCCCGAACTCATCGTGAGATTTCCGGTAACATTTCCTGTAATCTGATTACCTGCATCATCAAGCGTTCCACTTGAAATTGTAAGATTGTTGTTTACGGTTATTGTTGCTGCAAGCGTTTTAATGCCTGTACCACTCGAAGTCAGATTATAGAATGTAATTGTTCCAGAATTTAGTGTAGCACTTCCGTTTCCCGAAAGTGTCACTGTTGGCGTACCGCTCGTGATAGTAAATGTTCCAGATCGCGTAAAGAGAGTCCCGCTTGTACCTGTCAAAGTTATTGTTGAACTTGCTCCAGTTGCATCAAGTGTCCCCTGCGATGCTACATTCAACAAACCGGTCGATAGATCATAACTTGATCCTGAGTTACAAGTCGTTGCACGCATACATAATTTTGATGTAGAGGTAGTTCCACTAATAGTTGTTGTATAACCGGAACCTACTGTAATATTTCCTGCCATATTTACTGTAAACAACACCGAACCATTTGTAGGCTGAATCGTAAAATTACCATTTACTGTAAGAGCTCCTTGTGGTGTGTATGATCTTGCGGTTGATACAAGTCTTGGCGCAAATTCTAATGTTCCATAAGTTACAGAACTTGGAATATTTGTTCCAGATAAAGATGCGTCAGACAAAAATCTTACAGTCGGACATGTTCCACCTGAACATGTTGAAATATTGTATGTAGAAAATGATGGCAATCCACGACTACCGGTTGTTACAGCAGATGAGTCACAAGTCGCGTTTGTTGAAGCTGTTGTTGATCCTCCTAGGCATAATTTTCCATTTGCATCGATTTGAAGTGTATTGTTTGTTGAACCAGCAGTAGACACACCAGCCCCCATGTCGTTATATACCCCATACTTAATATACAGTTTAGAGCCAACTGCATCTGCAATATTATACGAACTACCTGAATTTATTACCGTTGCCCCAGCACCGCTTGTTGGCGTTGTGTCAATTGTTAATATATGAAAACTTATAATGCTAGAGCTACTCAAAAATGTAGGAGTTCCACTTTGGCTGGTTACTTTAAATGTCGCCGTTCCTGGATTAAACACTGATGTTGACCCACGAGACAGTAGATTTCCAGATGTTCCCGTAAGTTCAATGGTGGAAGCATTCGCGCTAAATATTGCATTCGTTGTAGCGTTAATATCAATTTTTCCGGAAGTAATATTGTAATTACTTGACGAACTCGTGTCCACAGTGCCGTTCGTTAAAGTTAATTGATTTTCAATTTCAATATCACCACCAAGAGTTTTTGTGACTCCCGTCGCATTAACTGTCATGTTATAAAGCTTATTGCTACCAGTATAACCAGCGGTATTTATAGTATTGCTTCCGCTTCCGTTTATATTTACTGTTGATGTTCCGCGCGTAAAAATTCCTGACCCTGCCATAGAAAGAAGCGTACCCGTGGTTGCAGAAATATTTACCGTAGAAGCGTTTGCGGTAAATGTACCTCCTGAATCAATACTCAAAAATCCGGTTGTAAATGCATAATTACTACCTGATGTTGAAAAATTTGAAGTAGCAGTACCTGAAGCTTTAACCAAAGTAGTCGATGTTGCCCCTATGCTTGTGGTTGCATTGAGTAATACTGTAAGCACAGGAGTTCCACTTGAAGCAGTGGGATTTACAGTGAGTGTCGAACTACTGATTGTAGGGGCAACGCCAAATGTATATGTATGGTTTCCAGTAAGTGTTGGTGATAGTGTGACCGCTCCAACGGTAAGAGTCACTCCACCGAACATAGTTATATCTGCGTCTGAACTCATCACAATTGTTGATGCATTTGCGTTATATGTTCCTCCACCCGCTACTTTTGTAAATAGTGTTCCACTTGTTGCATTTAGTGTCAGAGTAGATGAATTCATCGTACCTATCGCTCCAGCGACACCATTAAAAGAAGCCTTACCCGCCGTAACATTACAACTTGTTCCTGAACAATTACTCGCACTTGTATTAAATGTACCGTTTGTTACATCAAGTGTTCCACCTATTGTAATATCTGCAGATAGTGGAGCCGCAAAACTTGCATTATTGAATTTCAAATTTCCGGCAATATTTACATTCGACCCCGACATTGAAATCTGCGAGCTATTCGCCGCACCAGTAAATGTAACAGTCGAGCTTGCACCTGTTGTACTTCCGGATTGCGTCCAAAGAGTTCCGGTTGTTCCACTCACCGTAATAGTCGAGCCATTACCGGCAAGCGTTCCGTTTGTATCAATTACATACAGTCCAGCACTAAGTGCATAGTTTGATCCTGATGTATCAAGAACGCTCGCAATGTTGCTTCCAGTTGTAGAAATTGTGATAGTTTTTGTCGCTCCAATTGTAACGCCCGCTGACATTGTGAATGTAAGTGTATTTGTTGAACACGAACTCACACAAGGATTGGTTGGATTAAATGTCCAATTACCACTTATTGTTGGAGCCGTCCCCATACTATATGCACGATTTGCGGTAATTGCAGGCGAAAGAGTAAGGTCAGTAAATGTAACAGCGTTACCAGAGAAAAATGTAGGGGAACTGTCAGATTTTATAATGAAGTTTGCATTTGTTGCAGTCAGGGTAAATGTGCTACGCGATAGCAACGTTCCCGAACCAGTGAAAGTAATGTCAGAGGCACATAAGTTATCTGCCGCTCCTCCACTCGCAGATATAACAATATTTGAAAGAATCATGTCGTAACCCAAAGAGCCCGTACATGTCGCATCTGTCTTAAAAGTTCCTGTAGTTTTTGTAAAAGTACCAGAAAGTTCAATGTTGGAAGCTAAAACTATTATTCCGCTACCATGATTATTCATAGTAAAATTGTGCAACTTATTACTTCCTGTAAAGTCGCCGGAATTTAAAGTTGCGGTACCTGTACCTCCAGATCCTGAGACTCCAATACCTTCTGTAATAGTTGATGTTCCACCAACAAATGATCCTCCGGCAGTAAGACTGAGTATGGTTGATCCTGAAAGTTGACCGAACACCAATGTAATATTTGCGGAGCCGGCGTCAAATACACCAGTGGATCCAATTGAAAGTAATGTGGAAGCGGTAACAGGAGTCGAGACATTTATAGTCGCCGAGTTTGCGTTATATGTACCGTTTGTAACAATTACACCAGAAGTTATTGTCCCACTTCCTGCATTAAATGTTCCACCATTGTTTACGGTAAAAGCTGTTGTGCCAGTAGTAAGAGTAAAGGAAGTATTTGTAAGAGTCCCTGCAACAGTGAACGCTCCGAGCGTTCCAGAAGCTGGAGCGTTTACGTTTAATGTTATTGTCGCACCAGTGTTTATTGTCACGACGTCTCCGGATCCCGGAATTCCTCCGGCTCCTGTACAACCAGTCCACACACTTACCGCTCCTACAGGACTCGTGCCGTCCCAATTTCCCGAAGTGAGTCCAGTCGTTGTGCCACAAACGGCGTCATTGGCAAGTTGCCAACGACGAGTTTCTTGAAATTGTGGATTGCTAGTTAAAGTATCTGCACCTTCTGCGTAAAACGAAAGTGGTCCGAGAAGGTAAAATTCTGGACTAACTTCTGGAGCTTTAAATATATATCCGAAAGTTGTTTTCTTTCCGGCTTTTAATGAAACATTCCATGTGATCGTAGTTACCTCGTCTGTCGAAGAAACTTTATCGTACCCTTGTATTGTTTTCGGAGGAAAAACTCCAAAACTTGCTGGGATTTTTTCGATAATTACTCCCGACCAATCGTATTTCGACGTGACAGTGAATGTCATTGGATAAGTCGAAACTGGATAGATACGAGTTGGACCCTCTCGGACAACATCGAAATTTACCTGCGCTACATCAAAACCATCTATAATTTTCTTTTTACCATTTAGGGTTGTTGCAGTGAGTTCGAGTTTGTAACGACCTACACCAGAGTCAATTTTATAATGCATGTAATAATCTGGGACGTCGATTACAGTATTTCCGTCGCATCTTTTCTCGCGAGTTATAGTTTTGTCACTTGTAGAAAAATTTTCAACTTTTCCTGTCGGAGTAGTTACCACAAGATCAAGATCGGCATTACAAAGAGTGCTTCCGCTATCATTAAGTACACCCATTTGAAGATAAGCATCATCGCCATCTGCAAAAATTGCCTTGTTTGTGTTTATTGCAAGTACCCCCCATGTAAAATCCTGTTCTGAAACAATAATGGCATCGGCTGTCTCAATTGTAACTTGAAGCGTATATCTCCCCGGACGAAATTTATACTTCGGTTTTTCAATGCTTACTCCTTGGCGTGATTCTCCGTTTATCGTAACAGTTTGAACTGTAGCCTTGATAGTAGTTGGATTGCCATTGTAATCGAGCACCTTTGCTTCAGAGATTGTCGGCACTCCATCAAAAATTCCGGCTGCACGCGCGATAAGTGGAGAAAAAATTGCGAACGATGGATCCTTTTTTTCTTCTTTATTTTTATTTTCCTGTCGTTTTCTGAAATTTGCACCTAGGCTAAAAGTGTTTGCTGGTAATCGCAAAAAAAGCCCTGCGGTTATTTCGGAAGATTCATTTGTCGAAATTGGCTCACTTATTTGTTCTAGCACTTCGACAGGAGGAGTAGCTTCTCTCGTTGGAACTTCAGCAGGTGGTGTTCCTTCAATAACCTCCACTTGTGGTACCTCCTCAACGACTGGCAAAGGAGTAGTTTCTACTGCAGGTTTATCGATATCGCTATTTGGTTTTTCGGTAGTAGCTTCTGTGTCAGGAGCAAGTGTACTTTCCTCCTTTCCGCCGATTTGAAAAATGTCTTTTATTTCTTCAACGATGCTTTTGGCAGGTGAATCAACTTCAATAGAAGTTTCTTTTTTCTCTTCACGATCGTCAGTTAGAATCTTATCGTTGTCCTGTAGTACTTCTGCTTTTTTATCCTTAACAAGTTCCGCGATATCTGATGCTGTAATATTTGGATTTACAACTGCAAACATTGGTGACTCTTCAGAAGTAAAATCAATTTTACCGTCAAGAACAAGTGCGTCCTCATTTTGAATCACAACAGTAGGCTTCTGTAATATTTTCCCTTCTTCATAGTCGACTTCTACCTGCATAGCATCAAGATAAAGTATCGGTTGTGTGTCTAGAGACTGCACGGAAGCTATCGCAACTTGCAAATGTGACATATCGTCCCATGCATTAAGTGGCAATTCAAAACGAGAATGTTGCCAATTACTTTGCTCGACATCCCCAAGCTTGTGCCATGATGATCCATCAAGAGTATATGTGACAGTAGCAAAAATATCTGTTGGTGCTTCGCTAGCAACAACGGACAGATCCGGGCTTATCACCTCTGACGGTTCGCTTGAAGAAACTTCTCCGATCGTAACGTCTTCACTACTTGGAACTTCATTTGTCTCGACACTTGGAGTTACGCCAACATCTTCTACAGCGGGTGTCTCTACCTTAACTTCAGTTGATGGTGTAACAACCGGTGCTTCCTCTTTTATCTCAATTACAGGTACTTTATTTACAACTTCTACAACTTCCGCCTCGGGTTTTGGTTCTGCGACAGTTTCTGCAACTGGCGGTGAAGGCACTTCGTCTTCCGCCTGTGCTTTATTTATTGAAAAAATATCCAAAAAAGACTGAGTGTCAGATGCGGGTGGTGCAATATCCGGTGGTGTCTCAGGTGTGACAATAACGGATTCAGCAGATTCAGTTGGAGGAACTACTGGAGGAGCACTAAGTACAGTATCCGAACTTGAATTGGAATCATTTTCTGAAGTTTCGGAAGAACTATTTGTAGACACAGAATCATCTGTAGAAACAACTGGGACCAAAACCGACTCTTCACCAGCACTGCTACTTCCACTTGAAGTTTCAAATGGTTGTGGTTTGTCGTGTTCAATATTTCCATTATCAACAGACCAATTGAATGAGAGAATAAAATTTTTAGGTAGAGTATCTTGTGGAATTTCTCCAGAAAAAGTTCCACAGTAAATCTGTGCTGAGGAGTTTTCAAGCACAGCTGAATTGCTTGATGAAAATCTTTCAAGCGGAGCGCCTTTATCAACATTTGGCGCACCTTGTGCATTTTCAGGATGTTGCCATCCGCCAAGACAAGTTGTTGGAAAAAAAGTTGCAATCGATGCATGACTCCTTCCAAACATGCTAAAAGAAGAAATTACCATAAGTGTAATAGCGATAATTGTGAGCGGTTTCTTATTTTCGCGCGCAAAAGGCATTACCTCTTCAAGATGTATTTCAATGATGGGAACATGCTCGCGAACATTTTCGATTTTGCCTCGCAGATCAAGAAACGTCCGATTATTTTTCGGGAGAACATCGTGAACAAAGACGTCCTTTTCGGGCATCTGTTTGTTTCGTTTTTTATATCGAAAAATGTTCATCTGTGTACCCGTATATTTTAGCAGGCAAATGAGTATTTGTGTAACAAAAATCAAGCCATTTGGGGAAATACAGTTCACAACAATATCACCTAGGTTGCACTGATATAATTTTAATCAATGTTTGCGATTTTTTATGAATTCGGCTACAATGCTCGAGTTCGAATAAGAGGGCCGTTAGCTCATCTGGTAGAGCACCTCATTTGCAATGAGGGGGTGGCAGGTTCGAGTCCTGTACGGTCCACAAAATTTAGGTCGAAAGCAAGTTGCTTTCGGCTTTTTATTTTGTGCGACCGTACAGGACTCGAAATCCGGAGCCTGCGAAGCCGAACGTACTCGTTCGTAGGCGAGGCGGGGTCGAGAACACTTAGTCCGCACAGGATGTAATCATCCGAGCAGACTTAGTGATTCGTGACCGAGCCATGTCAGGACTCGAAAGACTTTTCTATGTTTCGTTTATGACCTAAATTTCTTGAGCGGAGCGATTAGAAATTGGAAATGCCCTTGTGGTACGAAACGAGAAAAGTACCTGGCGACGTGGTCGCCGACGCCTGTACTGTCCAAAAAATTTTTGCCATCATTTTCTCCTCCTCGCCCCCTCAATCATATGCCTCGCAACTTCTTCAAAACTTGATCCAACTTCTAAAAATGAATGATGTAAATCTGACTCTGGATGAAGTTTTGGAACAGTATTAACTGATAGCACATACACATGTCCTTTCGGTGTCACCACGGTATCTATTCTTGAGTAATGTCCAAGTCCAAAAGCTTTGTGTACCTCACGTGCAGTTTTTTGGAGAATCGCACTTTCATCTTTCTTAACTCTCATCCCCAAATTATTTTTTACCACCGGCAAAAAAGTGTAGTCGTGCTTTCCGCGAAATCCGGAAACTGTATCTACACTCACTTCTTTTCCGATTACTGCTTCTTCAACAAGTACGGGAATGTCTGCATCAAACATATGGAGCAATATTGCAGTAAGTTCATCGCGAGTTTTAGCACGCGAAGCACCGTCTCCCTGTGGACGAGAAATCGGCTCAACAAGCCATGGAGGTGAAAGTTTTTTTGAAATATTGTGTACAACTTCTGTGACAGTATCTTCGCGTCCTCCATCTCCCCAATCTTCAACATACACTCCTCGCGGGGTTTTAATACCACGTTTTGTAAGATACTCCTTGCTCAGTTTTTTATTCATCGTTACAGCTGAAGCAAGCGGGTTACTTCCCAAATATGGAATACCCAACGACTCGAGTGTTTGTTGGACCTTGCCATCTTCTCCATAAAATCCATGGAGTGCATTCCAAATCATATCTACACGAAGTTTTAATTTGTCTTCTGTTACAGTAACTCCACCCAAGTGCCAATCTCCAGCGCGGTCGACAAAAATATCAACCGGTTCATATTGGTCACGTGGCAAATGCTTCAAGACGTACGCGCCAGTCGCAAGCGATTCGTCATATTTATTGCCTGTTCCTCCGCGAAGTACTCCGACTCGTATCATATAGGCAAGTATAAAGTATAAAGTCGAAAGTCGAAAGTTAGTTATCTAAGAAAATTCTTGTCTCGTTTATTTTTATGAAGTTTCAACGAAAACCGATGTGCCTCGCTATTTGCAAGTAGTATTTCTTTTTTATACTTTTTTGCCATTGCCTCATCACCTAAAATATCTTTGGGCTTATGTCGCTCGTCCTTTACAACTGAAACCGCTCCGATTTCAAGTTGGTACCGTTTAAGCACTTGCTTTGCCACGCGAAGCTGGGCTTCTCCGCCGTCAGCAACGACAAGGCTCGGCATCCCCCATTCAGTATGACGGAATCTTCGTGAAAGTATTTCTTCAAGTGCGCGCGTATCGTCTGCGCCTGTCTGACCCTTGATATTGAATGTGCGATATTCCCTTTTATTTACCTCGCCGTCCTCAATCACGGTCATTACGCCTACCATGTTTTTTCCACTCATATGCGCAACGTCATATGCTTCGATTCGGATTCTTGAATCTTGATTCTTGAATCTTGATTCTGTTTTCAGTAAAGCTATATCGTTTATATGCTCGAGGGCAAAGATTTGGTTTCGAATACGCGAAGCTTCTTCGAATTTTTGTGCTTTTGCAGATAGCTTCATTTCCTTTTGCAAATCCTTCAAAATATCCTTTTTCTTTCCTTGGAAAAATAGCTTTATATTTTTGAGATTTTTTTTGTATGCAATGTGCGCATCAGCATTTGAAACGTCAGGAGTAAGACCTAGCTGGCGATAAAATTCGTAATTGTCACTCTTTGCAGAACTCGCATCAACGAACGGAAATATACGACGCACAATTTTAAGCGCTTCTTTTAACTGTAATCCGCTCGTGAAGGGACCAAAGGTAGATTCAAGATTTATGATTTTAGATGTAAGATTTTTAAAATCAATATCCTTTCCTCTGATAACTAAAACTTTTGGAAGTAGCTCTTTGGTAATACATACATAATTAAAAGACTTATCGTCCTTTTCCTTGGTGTTGTAGTATGGCTGATGACGCTTTATAAGATTGGCTTCGAGTATCAGAGCCTCGAGCACGGAGTCTGTTTTCTCGAATGTTACCGAGTCGGCTTTAAAAACCATGTCCAAAATAAGTGGGCCACGGGTCTCGATAAGATCTTTAGCAAAATAGCTTTTCGTACGTTCACGAAGCGACGTAGCCTTACCAACGTAAAGGATATCTTTACCTTTTTTAAAAAAGTACACACCTGATGTGTCAGGGAGTTTAAGTTTTGTTAAGTCTTGACTCTTCATACAATGAGTATTATAATATGGATAATAAAATTTAAAACAGCATGAAGGGGACAAAATTAATTTGTATTTTTTTAGGAAGTGCTACTGTAATATTATTAATAATATTCGGATCTCAAAATGGCAAGGAGGGTAAAGACGTTATGGATCTTGGCTCTATGTTTTCATTAACATTTTTTGTAGCTGGAATTATTACTTTTATTTCGTCAGTGTTTATTAAAAAATAATACATCCGTAAGATTTTTACAAAAGCGGGAGGTCATCCTCGCTTTTTTTTGCGCTAGGTCTTGCCTAGCATAAGCTCCGGTAAATTATTTTCTTTTCAGTACTTTCTTGAGGTAATAGCCAGTGTGACTTTTTGCATTATTCGCTACTTCCTCTGGTGTTCCCTTCGCTATAATTTTTCCACCTTTATCTCCACCCTCTGGACCGAAATCTATGAGATAGTCGGCGCATTTTATGAGGTCGAGGTTGTGTTCTATCACGACTACAGAGTTGCCACGGTTTACGAGTTTCTGGAGTACCTGAATAAGATTTGAGACGTCGTCGTAATGAAGTCCCACGGTCGGCTCGTCGAGAAGATACATTGCACGTTCGGTAAATGGTCGGTAGAGTTCTGAGGCAATTTTTACGCGCTGAGCTTCTCCACCTGAAAGCGTCGTAGCATTCTGCCCTATTTTTATATACGAAAGTCCCACATCAACAAGTGTCTGAAGTCGGTCACTGATTGCAGGAATATCTTTGAAAAAGACATTCGCCTCTTCCACCGTCATTTCAAGTACATCGTACACATTTTTTTTCTTGTATTTTACTTTGAGCGTTTCCTTGTCAAAACGTTTGCCGTTACAAACATCACACATGACATATACTGTCGGCAAGAAGTGCATTTCGACGGCAATAACCCCACGGCCTTCACAAGCTTCACAGCGTCCGCCTTTTACGTTGAATGAAAATCTATTTGCCTTCCATCCACGAAGTCGTGACTCTTCTGTCTCTGCAAACATGTCGCGAATGTGACTCCACGCGCCGGTGTAAGTTGCAATGTTACTTCGCGGTGTTCGCCCTATCGGACTCTGGTCGATGAGAATTGCACGAGTGAGATATTCGCGACCGAGGAATTTTGCACAGTTATATATTTTTGCAGAACGATATTTTTTGTCGAACTGTGCGGAGAGATTTGCTCCAAGAACGTCATCCATAAAAGATGACTTACCTGCACCAGAAACTCCCGTGATACACACGAGTCTATTTAGCGGAATATCTATATTTACATTATCTATATTGTGAACTTTTGCTCCAATAATTTGCAATTTGCCTTTGTCATTGTCGCGTCGCTTTTCGGGAATAGGAATTTTTAATTCCTCTCGGAGATAGCCAAGAGTGCGTGAGCCGGATGGATTTGTTTTTGCCGTGAGCAATTTATCCAGCCAGCCACTCTCTATAATTTCTCCACCATGCACTCCGGCGGCGGGACCGATGTCTACGATATAGTCAGATGCATAAA
The DNA here is from genome assembly GCA_017991895.1 of Minisyncoccota bacterium. Taxonomy (GTDB): domain Bacteria; phylum Patescibacteriota; class Minisyncoccia; order Phycocordibacterales; family UBA9973; genus CAITQP01. The sequence goes on from JAGOPR010000001.1 coordinate 106,588, forward strand.
TTGTATCTTCATCGTGTTCGACGACGATGATTGTATTTCCTAAATCACGAAGCTCGAGAAGTGTGGCGATGAGTTTGTCGTTGTCGCGCTGATGGAGACCGATTGTCGGCTCATCGAGCACATACATGGCGCCAACGAGTCGCGAACCGAGTTGCGAAGCAAGACGGATGCGCTGAGATTCGCCTCCAGAAAGTGTATTGGCACGGCGATCGAGTCCGAGATAATCGAGACCGACGTTTAGCATAAATTGCACGCGGTCTCCTATTTCTTTCAAAATTCCTGCCCCAATTTCTTTTTCTTTTGCTGTGAGTTTTACCGTTGCCAAAAAGTCTGATGCTTCTCGCACTGTCATTTTTGTAAAATCAACAACATTTTTTCCGTGCTCCTTTCCTCCGAGGAATACATTGAGAGCCTCTTCGCGAAGACGTGCTCCGTGACACGTATCACATGGCTCGTCACCAAAGAAATGCTTTGTTCCAAGACCATTACATGCCGAACATGCTCCGTACGGAGAATTGAATGAAAAAAGTCTCGGCTCTATTTCTGGAAAAACATACCCGTCCTCTGGACAAATAAGCTTTGCTGAAAGAAGCGAATCCTCTTCAGGTGTAACTATTCGAATAAGCCCATCACTTTCTGAAATTGCGTGCTCGATAGCCTCGGCAAGACGCATCTCCATATCTGCTGGTCTATCAGAAAACTCATGCACGGCAAAACTGTCGATAAGAATATCGATTTCGTGCTTAGCAGTCTTGGAAAGTTCTATGCGATCTCGAAGCTTATGTATCTTTCCATCAATGCGTGCAGTCTCGTAACCCTTTGAAAGCATGTCGTAGAGCATCTGATAATATTCACCTTTTCGTCCGCGAACCATCGGCGCGTATATTTCTATACGTGCATCGTTCCACTTCACTCCCATCACAGATTTTTCTTTTGTCTTCCCGTTTTTTAAAACATCTTTGACTTTCTTCTGTACAAAATCTGAAATTTCTTGATTGGAAAGTTTTTTTACTTCAAGTCCTGAGATTGGAGAAAACGGTCGTCCGATACGTGCGTACAAAACGCGAAGGTAGTCATAGATTTCCGTGATGGTCGCCACCGTTGAGCGCGGATTGTTTGAGCGAGATTTTTGGTCGATTGAAATTGCAGGAGAAAGACCCGTGATTTCCTCAACATCGGGCTTTGGCATTTGCTGAAGGAATTGGCGCGCATACGAAGAAAGCGATTCAACGTATCGGCGCTGACCTTCGGCAAAGATAGTATCGAATGCAAGCGAAGACTTTCCTGAGCCAGACATCCCCGTGACGGCAATCATTTTGTCGCGAGGCATTTCAACATCCACGTTTTTGAGGTTGTGGGTCTTTGCGCCTTTTACTCGTATCCAGTTTTGGTGATTTTCTTTGTCTTTCATATGATGTTATTAGACGTAAACGTCACCCGCCAATGTTCTATGGGGGTGTATATCTCTATTAGTATTGTCCGATTATAGCATATCGCTCGCCAAGGGCTATATTTCACAACGTTTTTATGCTCTTGACAAGAGTACTCAAATAGGTGTAAAATATTTATAGTTCTTTAAAATTCCAAACCAAAAAAAATAGCCATGGCTAATTTAAAAAAGTTCGATACTCTGGGAGATGTCCCAAGTGATCACCCAATGACTCCCGTAGATGCATTTTGGGCAGTCCTTTCATTCCTAGCAATTGCCTTCATTATGGCAGTAACAGGAACAATGGGTAATCCCGAAGATGTATTCCGTACACCCGGTTTTTAAGAAACCGACACGCCAAGTGTCACACAAGATATTCCCAGTTAATGGTGAGTATCTTTTTTTTATTTATTTTTCCATTCTAGTTCGAAGAACGACGATCTCGTCGCGAAGTATTGCGGCAGTCTCGAAGTCCAGTTCCTTCACTGCGGAATTCATTTCCTTTTCCTTAATCTTTATTATTTTTTCATACACTGCCTTATCTCGTTCTTCGTCAGAAAGTTTTGAAAGTTTACTTTTCGTGCCTTTCCCTACTTTCACTGCTTTTTTAAACATTTCAATATCAAGCTCAAGCTCGCTGTTTACAGCCTTTGCATGCTTCGACTCCATCTGCTGTGTGATGTCTTTGATTGTCTTCAGAATCGTTTTTGGAGTGATGCCATGTTTTTTATTGTACTCAATTTGCAGACTTCGGCGACGATTTGTTTCTCCTATTGCACGATCCATAGAGCCGGTAAGTTTGTCGGCATATAAAATAACTTTTCCTTCAGAATTTCGCGCAGCGCGCCCTATTGTCTGGATAAGTGATGTTTCGCTACGAAGAAATCCTTCCTTGTCAGCATCGAGAATTCCGATGAGCGCCACTTCCGGCAAGTCGAGTCCTTCGCGAAGCAGGTTGACTCCAACGATCACATCAAACTCCCCTTTTCGGAATTGTGTGAGAATTTGAATACGCTCAATAGTTTTAATATCACTGTGCAGATATTCAGCTTTGATTCCCGCCCGACCGGACGAGTCCGCTCGTTCGGGCGGGTTTTTCAGGTAGACGGTGAGATCCTCCGCCATTTTTTTAGTAAGAGTAGTTGCGATTACACGAAATCCGCGCTTTATTGTAGCTTCGGTCTCGGTAATAAAATCCTGAATTTGCCCCTTATAATTTCCGTTTTCTAAAATAGGACGAAGTACAATTTCAGGATCAATAAGTCCTGTCGGACGAATAATCTGTTCGACGATACGCTCGGATTCTTTGCGCTCGTAATCCGCGGGCGTTGCTGTCGTGTAAATCACTTGCCCCACACGTTCTTCGAATTCTGGATATTTTAGAGGTCGGTTATCTTTTGCAGAAGGAAGACGGAATCCAAATTCCACAAGTGTGTTTTTACGTGATTGGTCGCCAGCAAACATTCCTCCGAGTTGAGGTACTGTTACGTGTGACTCATCTATTACCGTAAGAAAATCTGGCGTGCCATCGGCCTTGTGCGGAAAATATGAGAGCAGTGTTTCTGGTGCCTCGCCTACCTTTTTGCCAGAGAGATGACGAGAATAGTTTTCAATGCCGTTGCAGTAGCCAATCTCTTTTATCATTGCAAGGTCATAAGTAGTACGACGCTTTAGACGCTGAGCTTCCAAGAGCTTCCCTTCTTTTTCGAATTTTGCGAGCTGAGTTTTTAATTCAGCTTGGATTGATTTAATTGCGCTTTTTTGTTGTGCGTCATTGGTCATGAAGTGCTTTGCAGGAAAAAGAAAAATATCCTTTACTTCCTCAAGAATTCTTGAAGAAACTGGGTCAACAACTGCGATTCGTGAAATTGTGTCACCTTCGAAAAATATCTGATACATAAATGTTTCGGATACAGGTACAACATCTACTCGGTTTCCAACTGCACGAAATTGTGCGCTTCCGACATCGGCGTTTGTGCGTTCGAAATGGTTGCCGATGAGTTTTCTCATCAGTTCAATTTTTGGAATTTTGTCGCCAACAGAAATAGCAAGATTGAGACGTTTGTAATCTTCAGGAGAACCAAGACCGTAGATACAGGAAACTGATGCGACGATTATGACGTCTTTGCGCGAGAGCAGAGCCTGTGTGGATGCATGACGAAGACGATCGATTTCTTCGTTGATAGATGCGTCTTTTTCAATGTAGGTATCGGAAGTCGGCAAATATGCTTCCGGCTGATAGTAGTCGTAGTAAGAAACGAAGTAATGTACGGCAGAATCTGGGAAAAACTCGCGGTATTCTTGAGCGAGCTGAGCGGCGAGGGTTTTGTTGTGAGCAATGACGAGAGTGGGCTTATCGTGCTTAGCAATAACATTTGCCATTGTGAATGTCTTTCCAGAACCGGTAACGCCTAAGAGGGTTTGCTTACGCAAACCCGAGTCTAGCCCCTCTACTAAGCCTTTGATTGCCAATGGCTGGTCGCCGGCAGGCTTATATTCACTTTGTAATTTAAAGTGTGCCATACATCTGGTCTCGAATATCAACGAGCTTTTGTATGGTATCAGAATCAGTGACTTTTTGAAATCTAGGAAATGTTTTACCGTCTTTCGTCACATTCTCTTTAAACATATTGAGTGGACGAACATCAAACCATTTTCCTTTTTTGTATACGAAGGCCTCGTATAATGGACGGTAAATTACCATCACTCCATTCGGGTCATCGTGCATTTCTGTGTGCATACCAAAACCCACAACCTCGTACGCGAAATTGTTTACATCCCCGTTTGGATCGTGTTTGTAGTGATAATAAAATCCTTTTTCTATTTCCATATATTAATCTTCACTTCATCTCTATTAACATTCTACGTCACCTGACGAAAGATGTTAATATAAAATAATTATTGTTTTTTGTACTTTTCTAAAAATTCTTTTTTAAATTCTGAAAATGTTCCATCCATAATAGTCTCGCGCATTTTTGCCACAAGATTTGTTATGAAATACAGATTGTGAATGCTTGCGAGTGTACCTGCCGTCATTTCTTTTGCACGAAAAAGGTGCGATATATATGCACGAGTAAAGTTTTTACATGCATAACATCCGCAATCTTCTTCTATCGGTTTAAAATCTGAACGATATTCTGCATTCAAAAGATTCATTCTTCCCTCTTTTGTATAAAGCGATGCTCCGCTTCGTGCATTTCGTGTAGGAGCGACACAGTCAAAAAGGTCGACACCGTTTTCTACTCCTTCAAATAAATCTTCCGGCTCGCCTATGCCAAGCAAGTGTCGTGGCTTATCTTCTGGCAACTCTTCATTGACCCAGCGAACGGCGCTGTGCAAATCGTCTTTGTCGAAACTGCCTCCGATGCCATAACCGTCGAATCCCATCTCTCGTATTGCCTGCGCAGATTTTCGGCGAAGTTCTTCGTCGCGTCCGCCCTGCACGATTCCAAACAACGCTTGAAATTCTGCATTCGGCTTTTGTTTATGAAAATCAAGGCATCGTTTCGCCCATGCATGCGTACGCTGTAACGCTTCTTCTTGATACCGCCTATCTTCAGTAGGAGAAGTACATTCGTCGAATGCAAAAATAATATCAGCGCCTAGATTGTGCTGGATTTCAATTGATTTTTCGGGCGTGAAATAATGAAGGCTTCCATCGATATGCGAACGGAAAGAAACACCATCGTTCCCTATTGTTGCGAGTCGTGCAACACCGTCATCGGCGCTTGATCGTTCAGGAATCTGAACTGAAGGATCAGCAGGATGTAATATTTTTGAAATGCCTTTTCCATAAGCAGAACCCAGCGAGAAAACTTGAAAGCCACCTGAGTCTGTCATTATTGGTCCGTCCCAGTGCATCATTTTGTGAAGTCCGCCAGCATCACGTACGAGCTCGTCCCCCGGCTGAAGATACAAGTGATAAGTGTTTGAAAGTACTACTTGTGCCCCAAGTTCACGCATCATTTCCGGAGTTACACCTTTCATCACGCCTTTCGTGCCAACAGGCACAAATGCTGGTGTTAAAATATCGCCATGTGGTGTGGAAATAACCCCTGCTCGTCCAAGAGCATTTGGAATCTTCTTTTCAATTTTAAAATTAAATTTTTGCACGAGGTATTCTTGATTCTTAAATCTTGATTCTAATTCTGTGCGATTTGCACAAAATTTAACTCCTGAACATTTACTGGGGCTGTTAGCAGTAGTGTCTGCAGTGGCTCACGAACATCAGAAGTTGTTTTTTGATACTTTGCGATTACTCCTCCGTCAAATCCCTTACTACTAGCAAGCGCTCCTGTAGTAATTTCAAAATCGTGAGGAACTGTGGTTTGGAAATTGCCTCCACCACGGCCAACTAGAGTGACGTCAATGTACGATATCTTTTCACCTTCAAGTATTGAAAGTCTTGCTTCGGTAGATTGTTTTGGTGAAGAGAACAATCGAATCAATGCTGAGTGTGGGTTTACCTCTTCAACTGTACCGATTGGAATTTCTCCGTTTGCATATGCGACTTGTCCTGAGATAAGACCAATACCTGCGCCACCGTCAACAACAAGTGTATCGTAAATAGAATTTGAAGGTTTCTCTAAAATTTTTGCGAGTATAAATGACTGGTTTGAAACACGCCCCATCAGTTGCTTAAACTCTTTATTTTCTGCAATTACTGCATCGTAATCCAGAAACCTTGCTTCCATTTCCGCCAACCGATTTTTTAAATCTTCATTTTCGTTTACAAGATTAGATTTTATTTTAAAAATTGTTGCAATATTTGAAAACCAGCCTCCAGTAGTATCTGAAGTATGGACTACGGCCATACCGACACCACTACCCGCCTCTCGAATCATTGTTCGAAAAATGCTAAAAGAAAAAAAGATTATAAAAACTATTACTGCCGTTATAATAACAGTGCGCTTCCCTTTGTTCGGAACAGGAACAAATTGTCTTCGATGATTCATCCCGTTAGAAGCAGGTCGCGGTCGTAAAACCGTCACTGTTATTAAATTTATATTGTTCGACTTTTATAGATTTCATATACTTTCATTATACCGTGACCGCGGCTTCTAACGGGACAAGTCAAAAAATTATCTTGGAGGTAAATTATTGGTAACAGAAATAAGTTGCTCTTCGTAACCCTCGATGTCATCGAGTACAATCCCTGCGCCTCGTGCAACAGCAGTAAGTGGATCTTCTGCAACATATACTGGGATTTTGAGAACACTCTCGAGTAAAGAGTCTAAACCTGAAAGCATTGATCCTCCACCTGAGAGCACGACGCCACGATGCATTACGTCTGAAAGGATTTCTGGCGGAGTTGTTTCAAGAACTTCTTTAATTCCATCGATAAGGATTTTTATAGCTGGTGCGATAGCTTCACGGACATCGGAATCTGTAATAATAACCTGACGTGGAAGCCCTGTTACCAAATCACGACCTCGTACCTGAGCCTCCATAAAATTGCCTTCTCGTACTCCACCGATTGCCATTTTTACATTTTCCGCAGTTTTCTCCCCGATGAGAAGTTTGAATTCATCACGAAGATATGAAGTGATGTCACTGTTTAATCTATCGCCAGCAATTTTAGAATTTTTTGAACGCACAATTCCGCCAAGGGCGATGATTGCTATGTCTGTCGTTCCTCCGCCGATATCAACGATCATCGAACCTACAGAATCTTTTATCGGAAGATGAATACCGATAGCGGCGGCCATCGGCTCTTCGATAATATATACTTCGCGCGCGCCTGCAGATTTTGCGGCGTCATAGACGGCGCGGATTTCTACGTTTGTGATACCAGATGGTACACCGACAACGACACGAGGACGAAAAAATTTCTTTGAAATTTTTTCGGCTTTATTTATGAGATAGGAAAGCATTTCCTCTGTTACTTCGAAATCTGAAATAACTCCGTCAACAATCGGTCGCACAGCTTTAATATGCGCAGGCGTGCGCCCGAGCATATTTTTTGCTTCAGTACCTACAGCTACAATGCGCCCAGATTTTTGGTTTACTGCTACGACAGATGGCTCGTTGATAACGATGCCGTGACCTTTCAAATAGACAAGAGTATTAGCAGTACCGAGGTCGATACCAATGTCATTTGAAAATGAGTCGTAGAGTCGAGAAAACATAGCTTTCTAGCTTTTGAGCTTTAAAGCTTTAAAGCTTTCGACCAGTTCGTCGGTAGACATAATTATGCCTTTCTCTTCTGTGCGCTTTTTTACTTCAACACCGTTTTCTTTCATACTACGTGCAGATACAACGACACGTGTTGGAATACCCAAAAGATCGGCATCGGCAAATTTTTCTCCTGCGGAAATTCCGCTTCGGTCGTCAAAAAGAACCTCAACTCCAGCTTGCTCGAGTTTTGTGTATAGAGTATTTGCCTCCTTCATTACTTCATCTGTATCTCCAAGAGAAAGTAGGTGTACAGAAAATGGCGCAATGTTTTCTGGCCAAATAATTCCTTTATCATCAGAGAGTACTTCTACTACTGTACCCATAAGACGCCCTGGACCGATACCGTAACAGCCCATTATTGGTACTTTTTCTTCTCCTGTTTCAGTCTTATACACCATGCTGTGTGGCAAAGTGTAACGAGTATTCAACGTGAAAATATTACCAACTTCAGCAGCGCGAGTCTCTACGAGATTTTCCTTATCAAGACCCAAACTTTCTATGACCTCATCTGTATAGACCTCCTTGTTTATCGCAATACCTTTTGATTCATCAATATAAATAGTATCTTCGCCTGCCCCTGTTACTGTCTGAAATTCATGCGAGAACTTTGCAAAAAGTCCGCCGGATGCAAATGTAACGTAAGTAAGATGTCCAATACCAATACGGCGAAAAATTCTCTTGTACGCTTCTTTTACTCGCTCATAGTACGCCTCGTGTTCTGCCTCATCTTTGGCAAAAGAGTACATATCTTTCATTACAAATTCACGACATCGCATGATGCCACTTTTTGCGCGAGTTTCGTTTCGGAATTTTGTTTGGAATTGATAGAGAGCAATTGGAAGGTCGCGGTATGAATGCACATACTCTTTCGCAATTTTTGTCACCATACCTTCGTGAGAAAATCCGAGACCTAACTCTGTGTCATTTTTTAATTTTGTTTTAAACCACACATCTACGTTCTCATCGCTCCATTGATCTGTTGGCGCCCATGTTGCTTCTTCCTGAAGCGCTGTCATTGAGATTTCCTGACCATCAACAGCATTTATTTCTTCGCGGATAATTCCTTCGATTTTTTTAAAGACGCGAAGCCCAAGTGGCAAGTATGAGTACACACCAGCCATTTCCTTGTGAATGAAACCGCCCTTTATAAGTAGCTCGGCGTTTTTGGACTGCTCGTCCGCAGGCGCCTCCTTTCGCGTTTTTGTGAATAATTGAGATTGCTTCATCCCGTTAGAGGTAGGAACTGTGTACAGTTCCGACCTTAATTAACTTGATAATAGTTGATTTTGTAATAGTGGTTTAATAACGTCCAAAAAGTAACAAACTGACTCATCTCTAACGGGACGAATATACAATGGATACTACAGGAAATATAGGGGTTTTACAAATACAAAATAGGAACGCGTAGTATGACTATGCATTCCTATTTATGATCAATTCTACAACTACATGATTTTAGACAGTTCCCTATAATTAAGAAAACCGTACAAACATTGAAGTTGTACGGTCGGATAATTGAATATCCAATTCTTTTTTGTAAAACCTTGTACTCCAACGTCGCATTATTTTGCAATACCTGCAGCAATATGTTTGTCGTTTTGCTTATGCCTCATATAGAAGCACCAGCACGGTAACATGACCAAAAAGTTTGCAAGTACAACAAGTGAATGTAACTTTCTGAAGTAGTTGTCTCCCATGAAATGAGGAACAAAAAATGCTTCCCAAACCAAACCTACGGGTACACAGGCAAGCATCAGAAGAAGAACATGTCCTCCGGGGCTTACATTCCACAATGACCATTTTTTGCTTAACGATGGAATGAACGCACCATAGAAAATAGTGGTCATCCCTGCAAAAATAAGCGGTGGTAGGCACGAAAGCCACAACTGGTAGAAGGTGTGCGGGACCAGTACCCATGCGATAATCGCTGTGGCGATTGTTGCTAATGACAAAACCCATTTGGGGTTTAAAGCTTTAAAAGCTTTCGAGAAACTCATTTTTTGTTTCATACGGGAAAATTTAAAGAAAGATTAAGTGGTTAAGAAAAGAGAATTTCCAAAGTATCTTGGAAGCTCTCTTTTCTTAACCAGAAACCAGATTGAGTTATATTATATCACATAATGTGCCTATTTGTCAATATACCCAAAACACCTTATTTCTGGTACTGTATGGGGGCTTTCCGTGGGGAGTTCCGACACGAGTCGCCTTCCCTGTTCACCCGAACACCAAAATTCCTGAGGCTCCAAAGGAGCGTGGCGAAGCCACATCAGGAACATTGGTGTTCGGGTAAAGCTGAAATGCTTAAAAACGGATCGCTTCCCACTCGAAATGGGAATTATTAATACATGTAGGGCGTATTTTAGTATTAGGTTTTCTACTTACTACTATCTACTAACTACTTACTAGTTTCATATGTCAGACGACCTAAAGTCATCTCCGCTCTCAAAAGAGCTGTTCGCCGTTGGTGCTCACTTCGGATATTCCCGAACACGCCGACACCCTTCTACAGCAAAGTACCTCTTTGCTACTAAGAACAAAGTCGATATTATCGATATAGAAAAAACTGAAGTAATGCTTGAAAAGGCAACTGCTTTCATGCACTCTCTTGGCGAAAAAGGCAAGACTGTGGTTTTTGTTGGTACAAAGCCAGAAGCAAAAGAGTCTACTCGCCTTTCAGCGGATAGTCTTGGACTTCCGTTTGTTACAAGTCGCTGGGTTGGAGGAATTCTTACAAACTTCCCAGAAATCAAGAAGCGTCTAAATCGTCTTGAGGAACTTCGCGCGGCGAAGATCTCTGGAGACCTCGCAAAGAAATATACAAAAAAGGAACAGCTTCTTATTGCTCGCGAAGTTGCGAAGATGGAAGACCTTTTCTCTGGTATCGTTTCTCTAAAAGGACTGCCTGACGCTCTTGTTATCGTAGACCCTAAAAAGGAAATGAATGCCTTTCTTGAAGCAAAGAAACTCGGAATCCCAACTATAGCAATCGCAAGTACAGACTGTGATATTACAACTATCGAGTACCCTATTCTTGCAAACGATGCATCACGTGCTTCAATCGAGTACATAATCAAACTACTCGCTGATTCATACAAGCAGAACTAAACTAGTAAGTAACTAGTAGATAGTAGTAAGTAGGAAACCCGAACACGAATGCATTCACTACTAATTACTAACTACTATCTACTAACTAATTTCACTACTAATTACTAACTACTAGCTACTAACTTATCTATGGCAATAACAACTGAACAAATTAAGGAACTTCGTGACTCAACTGGTATCTCAGTTATGCAATGTAAAAAGGCTCTTGAAGAGGCGGGTGGCGACATGGAAAAAGCTCTTCTTATACTCAAGAAGAAGTCTACTGAAATCGCGGCGAAGAAATCTGACCGCGAAGCTACAGCTGGAATCGTTGCAAAAGCTGAAAAAGCTGGAAGTGCAGTACTCCTTACTCTCCGTTGTGAGACAGACTTCGTTGCAAAAAACTCCGATTTCGCTGAAATTGCTACAACGCTTGCACAAACAGCTCTCGAAAGTGGTGTAGAGAAAGCAAAAGAGCTCGCACCTGAACTCATATCAGGAGGTGTACAAAAGCTTGGTGAAAATATCCAGCTTGGCGACGTTGTTTCAATTGAGGCACCAGTTGTAGGCGTATATGTCCACGACGGACGCATCGGTACGATGGTAGGGCTTACCGGAGGAACAACTGAGGTTGCTACAGACATCGCAATGCATATCGCGGCGATGAATCCTGAATACAAAACTCGAGCAGATGTACCAGAAGATGCAAAAAATAGCGTAAAAGCATTGTTTGCAGAAGAGGTAGCTAAGTCTGGAAAGCCAGCGGACATTCAAGAAAAAATGCTTACAGGAAAGATTGATACATTCTTTAAAGAACGTACACTTCTCGACCAGTCGTTTATAAAGAATCCGGATGTTACAATAGAAGGGCTCCTAAAACAAAACGGTGCTACGCTCGTAAATTTTGTTCGTGTCGCAACGAATTAAGCAGTAAATACTAAATAGATAATAGTAAATAGGAATACGATACTATCTGCTAAGAATTTACTACTATTTACTAACTACTACCTAATAACTAATTTATGCTCTCAACAATCATCATATTTTTCATAGCACTTGTCGTCAGCTTCGGCATGATAGCCCGAAGAATATGGCAACTTCGTACGGGGAAATTCTATATGGATCCTTCGTACGAAGCGGCAGATTGGACAGAACTTTCAGTGGAAGTTATCCGTGATACTCTTGTTGAATGGGCAAAATTTTCAGCTCACCACACACTACTATTCCTTCTAAAGATGTGGGTAAAAGCGGTATATGGAATTAAACGTCTCGATAAATACATACACGAAAGACTCACTCACCTTCTACATAAAAATGGACACCTGCCCGTCGCCGGCGAACCATCAAGCTTCCTAAAAGACATAGCTCTGCACAAAAATACAATGATGACCGTCAAGCGTGTACGAAAGTCAGTGAAAAAGATTGTTGTGGAGCCAGCCGAGCAACCGATTGTAGAGGTTGAAAATAATCCGGAAATACAGTAGTATAGGAGCGAGTTTAATTTTGCCGGCATAGCTCAGTTGGTAGAGCGCCACTTTTGTAAAGTGGATGTCCGGGGTTCGAACCCTCGTGCCGGCTCCAAAAAAAAACAAAACCCATAGGAATTTCCTATGGGTTTTGTTTACTTTATATATTCCGTATTAGACCAAAGAGTGGTACTACTTGTTGGTCTACTAAAAAACTATATAATCTATCTATGAAAGTTACACGGCTCTGTAAAAATTGTGATATCACGCTCAGTACACACCAATATAGTTATTGCTCGAATGACTGTCAGCACGAATTCCAGTACAAGAAATATATTGCCGAATGGAAGGAAGGTAATCAATCTGGAAATGTTGGAATTAATACTGGCAACATAGCAAATCCGTTAAAAAGGTACCTGCGTGAAAAATTTAAAAATAAATGCTCTCAGTGTGGGTGGAAAAAGCACCATCCTAAAACTGGCAAAGTACCGCTTGAAATTGACCATATTGATGGAGATTCAAAAAATAACAAAGAGAATAATCTACGCCTGCTTTGTCCCAACTGCCACTCGCTTACCGATAATTATAAAAATCATAACAACGGTAAAGGAAGGACATGGAGAAAAGCAAAGTACGTCCGAAATAAAAAGTACACTACGGGACCAAAAACGTAAAAATCCCTAGCCGAATTTTTACGGATAGGGATTTTGATAGTCGAAATTAACAAATCAGCATGCATGCCTTGTCACCATACTGTTCGATGGCTTTTTTAGCTTTCTCATAAATTGCTTCTACTTCTTTTTTAGCTTTGTCCAGTTCGTCCTGCTCATACTCTGCAATAGACGTAACAGCAAGGAAAAGGCTCATGTCATCTATAAGTTTTGGATCTATAGCCATGATGCTAAAATCTCCAAGACTTAGTCCGCCTTGAAATTTTTGGAGAAAAGAGTACTTAAAATGCTGACGAAATAAATGCTCGAGCAACATTTTTGTGGAAAGTTCCAGCATAAGTGAATAAACGCCTTTATTTTCTGTTTCAAATAAAGTACTGTCTTCTATTTCTTTAGAAGTAAAACCGGGTCGCGCTTTTGAGAACCCGCCTACTAAAATTTGGTCTGCCATAATTAGTGGTTTTTTATGTTTAGATATGTTGTTTAAATCCCGCAAAGACTTCACTGAAGTCACTCTGGGATTTAAACAAAATCACAAACAAACCATTTTCAAGGAGCTTATTTTATATTATATCATAGATGAGTGATGCTTGTCAATACCAGCAAAAAAACCCTTTTAGGGCTTTTTTGCTGGTATTTTGGTATCTTTACTCCCCTTCTGTTACCGCCTTCTTTTCCACCTTCACTGGCTCCTTCGGCAACGTATCCTTGAGCTTTGGAATGAGCTTCTCCATATCCTCTACCCCATGGAAGCCTGTATACACTTTCCCTCCCGAAACAAGCGCCGGAAGTTCTGTATCTTTGATTTTGTAAATGCGGATAAGGGTTTCGATAGCTGAAAGATTTAAACCATAATCAAATGAGTAAACACGAAGCCCTGGGTATTTCTCACGGAGTGCCGTAAGCGCATATCCTTGTTTTTCACAATCTGTACAGTCATCTGTCTTATAGAAATACAAAACAAAAACTGATTTCATGTTGCATCTCTCTGCAATACGCTTCATCAGAAGATAATCTTTTATTTGAAGCAGAGAGTAATTTTTCTTGAGATTTAGAAGCTCTTCAGTATTTCCAATGTTACTGCGTTCGCCGTACTCTATTTTTTCAGTAAGCGAATTGAGATCGGGAGACAATGCACTTTCAGTAGTATTTGCGCATGATTCTTCTTGGAGAAGTGAATATTGCACTTCACTTGATAGAAGCCCTACGGCGATAGTGTCTTGAATGTTTTTAAGCTGGTTAAGTTTTTTATTATTGAAGTAATTCGAAAGACCAATCGCCGATAGAAACACAGCGGATGTAATAAAAAATGCGATTATGTACTTTTTCCAATCGATTGGTTGCATATGTTGAATTAAACTTTATTTATAAAAGCTGGTCGCTCGTCTGTCCAGCTACTCTCCTTGGCAAATACGGCATTGTAAAGCGCCTTGGTTAGCCAAATAGGTGCGAGGACGCTCGAGAGTATAAAGAAGTAAACCATATGAAAAGATGGTCGCATTTTGCCTTCTACCATTTTCTGTCCAAGCAAAAGTGAGATGATGAGAAGGACTGTAAGAAGTATGGCTAGAAATGTGATTGTTTCGGTGTTTAAGAAAAACCAATTGAAAGATGATATTTTAAATGTCGAAGAAAAACCAGTAGCGCTAATACGTGTAAATGTGTTGGATAAATATACAGCGAGGTGATAAGCGGTAGAAGCGAATACGTAGATAATAGCAAATACAGAAAGTATTCCAGCTGGTAAAGTAAAAAAACCGATGTTGCCGTACTTCTTGTTGAAGAAAAGCCCACGATAATCCTTTGCGTTTTTTAGGAAGCCATATATCCATCGTACACGCTGACGGTAAAGTTTTGGGATAGTGTTTGGGGTAACGGTATAAACATAGCCATCAGGGCAATGATCTATCTTGTAGCCATTTTTCTGCATACGCAGAGCTATCTCCGCGTCTTCTGTATTGTGTGCCTTACGATATGGACCGAGGTCGTCAAAAACTCTTTTTCGAAATATTGTAAATGGCCCCGGAGCCACGTGGATACCTCCAATAGTTCCAAGCATTTTTTTCATAAACACACCAAAGTGATACTCAACTTTTTGAGCCTTCTGTAGAATATTTTTGGGTTCGTGGACAACTACAGCAGAAGAAACAGCCATCGTCTTCTTGTCGTCAAAATATGAAATTATACGCTTGAGAGCCTCTGGGTGAACAAAGGAATCGGCATCGAGTCCTCCAACAAATTCAGAGTTTGTGTGTTCGAGACCTAGATTCATTGCCGTGTGCTTACCACCGTTCTTCTTTGATAGCACTGTAATCATTGGATTTCCCTTATAGCTCTCTAACACCTCGCGAGTGTTGTCGGTACTGCCATCGTCAACAAGAACGAGTTTTAGACTTTCTGTCGGATAATCGAGCGCAAGTAATGAAAGGATGGTCTTTTCTACAGTTCGTGACTCGTTGTAACAAGGAACGATAATGGTGACAGTTGGATAATTTGCGAGCTCGATTTTGTCCTTTCGGATAAAAATTTCTTTACGCTTCTCTATGTAGGTAATGATGAAAAACACCTGTACGTACAGGGAGAGAAAGCTAAAGATATAAAAAATACCCTCGCCGAAGCTAGCCATAACTTTTATATTGTACCATGAAAACGGGTTTAAATCTACCCTTAGATAAAGACCCGATTTCGCGTAGCGAAATCGGGTCTTTGAGAAAAAAAACGGCTAAATTACATCTGTGCTGGAGCACCTGTAGAAACCTCACAGCAAGACTTGCACTTTGCACACTTGCATCCGATGAGCATCATAACTGCAGCAACACCAACGAGGAGGTATACGATACCTTCAACCATTGGCCATGAGCCTAGGAGCATCTTTACAACGTTCCAATCGCTACCCATAAGCATTCCAAGACCTACAAGACCCCAGTTGAGTCCTCCAACAAAAACAAGGAGTCCACTGACTTTAGTAACTCCACACTGACATTTTTTCATCATACACATATGATTTTATATATAAACACTAAAATAATAATGGGAACCTTTAGGTACTAATTATACCATTTTTTGCCGAGGATAATGCAAGCACGTTATCCGAGTTTTGCGCCATTGCCAACGGTTTTGTCTGGAACGCAAAGAACGACATCGCCATTTTCGCGATAAAATCCAGTAACAAGCACCTCCGACACAAAAGGACCAATATTTTTAGGGGCAAAATTCACTACGCACACAACCTGCTTGCCTATAAGTTCCTCTTTTTTATAAAGGACGGTGATCTGAGCGCTTGAATGCTTTATACCTAAATCGCCTAAATCAACGTCGAGTTTGTAAGCTGGCTTTTTAACTTCTGGAAAATCATGCACGGCGACAATGGTGCCTACGAGTAATTGAACCTTTTCAAAATCATTCCAAGATATTATTTCCATTACTTAGAGAGTTGCTTTGCGCGACTGTATGCTTTCGTCAAAGTTTTTTTCAAAATATTTTTGAACTCTTTTTTCATAAGCACGGAAAGTCCTGCTTCGGTTGTTCCCTTCTTGGAGGTCACGCGCTCGC
>JAGOPR010000034.1 GCA_017991895.1 Minisyncoccota bacterium
TTTTTTATTTCCTCTGCCACAAAGTACATTGTGGGTGTATCACAATTCCAATCGATACTGACTGCTTTCCTAGACAATCAGTTCCCCCTTCACCGAAAAAAACAAACTTCGCATGGTCACCTGCCGGAAAAACTTTTTCTATGCCAATACTTAAGTATCTTTTTGAAGAGACACTTAGATTCTGGGCATAAAAAATGTATGCATCCCAGCCTTTACTTAGAAAGTAGCCGTTAAGCGTCTGGATGGTATTATTTCCCATTCCGTACATCAGATGATGATGTGTTTTCCCTGTAAAAACATTAAGTGCTGGTGCGAGTCCGTACCAGAGACTGAACGGTTGTACCTCATTTACTGGCATTGTTACTGTACCAGCAATTGTGAACATTGCGCCACAAGAAATTTTTCCTATTGCGAATGTCGAACGATGAGAAACCGTATCCTGTGCGAATAGACAGGTAGAGAAGATAAATACTAATCCGAGACAAATTACTTTTTTCATATTTGTGTGTTTTATAAATGAACAATTTTATTCACATATATTATCCAATGAATTTCACAATATGTCACATTTGTCGTCAAGAGTCGCGTTTTATTGAAAAAACTCTTTGTTTATAATACAATTTAGTTGTCGAAGATTTCGACAAAATTATGAAAAATGACAAATTGCTTGCAGCTCTTAGAGAATTCGGTCTTGAGGAAAGCGAGGCAAATATATACCTCTCTGCCCTTTCGCTCGGAGCAACTACTGTTTTAAAGCTCTCTAAGGCGACAGGAGTAAAGCGGACAACGGTGTATGAGGTCATAGATTCCCTTACAACAAAGGGACTCATGAAAAAAGAGATTAGAGGATTCAAGACATTATACGCGGCTGAACACCCTGATCGCCTACAAAATGCACTTGAAGAGAGGCGAGTAGCGCTTTCTCGCATACTTCCTGAACTTGAAGGTATTTTTAATCTCAAAGGAACCGAAGGGGCCATCAAGTATTATGAAGGAATCCAAGCAATCAGAAATATCTACGACGATCTTCTTAAGGATCTTAAGCCGCATGAGTACTACTACGCGATTTCAAATGTTGCAGAGTGGTATGACGTACAAGGTGACACTTTTATTGAAAAGCATGTTGAAGAGCGTTCTCATATGCGAGTAAATACAAAGCTAGTTTTTGTTGATTCCCCGGCCGCGCAGAAACGAAAAAGCACTGGACGTAACTTTAACGAAGAAGTGAAACTCTTACCTAAGGACAGTGATTTCCATGTCGATCTTGTAATTACGCCTCACAAACTCGTGATGTTTCAGCTTAAACAGCCACTCGTGGCTATTGTTATAGAAAACACGAGTATTATAAAAATACAACAAGCAATGTTTGAGTTGATTTGGAAGGGGCTCGTCTAATGGAGCCCGCGGCCACCGCCTTTTCCGAGCTGATCTGCCGCGAAGATGATAATGAGGCTTGCGACAACGATTCCAATGATTACAAAAATGTTCATATGAGTGACCAATATTGATTGGTAATACTAAAAGTATACTCCTGCCCTCGCTAAATTGCTATTTTGGGTATAAAAAAAGCCCCTCCCAGGGACAATGTCAGTGGCACTCCGTAGTTCACTCAACGAAAAGATTCTCGCGGGTTGAAAACAGAGTGAGTGATATGTTGTAGATACAACCCACACCCACTGTTATATTTTGACTGTTCAACATATTTTGAAGTTAAAGAGTATTGCAATCAGGCAACGAGCACCTGTTGTTTTTCTCTGTACCATAGATAAACTGAATGCCAAATCGTGGCAATTCCGCTCCTCCATGATGCATCATGCCTCCTTCTACTTTTCCTGTTGAATGCCCGAGGTTAATTTCGGGTAAACACCGTACTGACGGCGCAATGGCAAAATATCTGTCTCCGACACTTACTCGGAAGCCTACCCCTAGATACTCCTTAAAGTTCACGAGGCTTATTCCGATTTTAGTATCTTTACCTACGTTAAAGCATTTAAGTGCTTCAAAAACATAGATAATGCGATCACCTTCTTTTGTAAGAAAGAAGAATCCAGACAGGGTCCTTGATTTGTTTTCACCATACGCATAGAACGTAAGTGATAACATGTTGGGATTGTTAGCCCAACCAACCAGAACTCCTGCGGATACGAAATCGTTGTGTAACCCCCCACCAATGCCAGCACTTACATCTACAGTTTTTTTCGCGAAATCTGATTCGACGAATAAAATAGTTGTCAGTGATACATTTTTTCTTATGGGATTTGATTTAAGATTTAAATAACCCAAATCAATTTTCCCATCTGTCTTAACAATACCGGCAACTTCGCCAATAGAGTTAGGAAGTGAGGTTTCTACAGCTACAGAATCTTGGCCGTAGCAAAATGTGGCCGCTCTAAGCGACAGTGCGAGTGAAAAAATAATCTTCTTCAAGTTGAACAGTTTTTAAGTTTGAAAAGAATGTATTTACTCTTATATTATATCATGTTAAAAATAAAATGCAAATCCTATTATAGGCTTACAAATAAGGGTTTTTTGCCAAAATCCCCAAAAAACCCTTATATCTATTGCATTATTCGTCTTGACCCCTATAATGAGCTTAGTTTTAAGCTAAACGTAACTTTTTAGCCTTAAAGCTCTAGAGCATTAACAGCAAAAGTCGTACTTAGCTTGTTCCGGAAGCAGTAATGCC
>JAGOPR010000008.1 GCA_017991895.1 Minisyncoccota bacterium
AAGAAGGGAGACTTAAAGTAAGTGGCAAGCTAAATAAAAGTTCGACAACCGGTCTAACTCTTCGCTACAACAAATTAGAAAAATTGCCTGGTCCAGGAGGGGTTGGAACTTTTATGTACGTAAACCTCGAAAACCAAGGTCCATCAACCGGACCTGGTGGGGGAGAAATAACAGGGACTGGAGTTGAGGGTGGATATAAATCTATTTCTATAGATTTAGTAAAAGCCTCTGACGGTACTTCGACTTTTTCTGTTGAGACCGGAGAAATAACAGAAGGGGGAGGATATGTCTTTGCGCTAGCGTCTGTCGGTGGAATTGGTGGTAGTGGGTTTTTTTATACTAAATGGGCTTCAAATTTTTATGAATTTGTTGTTGAAACACCGACCCCTACTCAAATACAACTCATACACCCCATAAAAATTGATGGAACTACACCAGAAGACACCGCCGTAACAATAAGAATTGCAACAAATAAGAAAGATCCAGAATTAGGACAGATCCAGCTTGGTTACGTAAACATAAAAGGTAAATCTGGCTCGTGTGTTCTAGACCCCTCTTTTACTTCGCCAGAAAGTAAGTCCGTTTCTACCTCTGGCGGAGACGCAGTCCTTGAGTATACTTTTTCGAAAGACAAAGGATATACGTTCACCCCCGGTGTTTACTGTATTTCTGCCAGATCAGGGGATATGCAGGAATTCCTAAAATTCACTGGGAAAGATGACTGGTTTAAATTATTCGGAGCGATAGTCCCAGATGATTTTACGATCGACCCTGCAGCAAACGCAAATGGCTGCGTTGAGGGAGAGGGGGGATACTGTCTACTTGCCCCGCTCCCTGGAGTTGGAGATGAGACTGGAAGAGTTGATATAAAACAAGGTATCGGCAATTATTTCAATAGCATCATTCGTCTTATAATAGGCTTGATCGGTGTTCTTTCCGTACTAATGATTGTAGTTGGAGGAATCCAATATATGTCTACTGTTGCGATGGAAGAAAAAAATAATGCGAAGCGCCGAATAACCCACGCAATATTTGGTCTTATAGTCGCTCTCGGTTCGTATTCAATCTTAAACACGATAAACCCAAAACTTGTAAACGTTGTTATTCATGTCCCGGGGTCTGGGCCTGAACAGAGCGACATGGGGGAGGAACCAGATGCTTCAATTACTGATATTTCTCCAGATACCGTCACCCCAGCAGAAGATATTGTTCTCCCTGCAGGAGATATAGCGGGGTTAGCAAAACAAATCTTAGAAAGCCCTAAAATATCACTAAACATACTAAATGTTGCTGATGCCAATGGAACAATAACACTAAAAGGGAAAAAGAACTTAAAACTTAACGAAGCATACTCTGGGCCAAAACAACAAATACAAGATACTGCCGACGGGAAAAAAGCTCGTCTAAGTTCATGGGCAGAGAATGGGGCACTAAAAGACAAAACGACAGCTCTGTCTGCCAGAATGCTCGCAGGGATACTTGCAGTGGCAAACCAGTTTCAAATTACTGTAACAGCAGTAGCTGGAGGAGACCACTCGGCAGGGTCTGTGCATTATTCAGGGCTTGCTTTTGACATACAGTCCGCACCTTCAGAAGTTTCTCAAACAAAAAGTATTCTAAAAATCTGTAAGGCCGCTGGTGCCCAAGTTCTTCTAGGACCGTGCGGTAGCAATTTCCCATACCCCTCAAATGGTTCAACTGTTTCATGCGCAGAAACTGGTGGTTTAACAAATTCAGGCCACAAAACTCATATTCATTGTCAGTGGGGAAAAAAATCTTCACCAGAAGCAGATTCCGATTCTGCAGAATCTCTCGCTGGTATTTGTAAATCACCAAACCCTGGACCATCATGCGGAGAGCCAAAAATCTGTGCTCCGCTTGCGGCCAAAATCGACAAGGTTGTCTCTGATGATCCTGCAATGGCAAAATTCCTGAAAGGAATTTTGCTTGCCGAATCATCTTGCGGAATAAACATAATTGGACCGATGACAAAAGATGGTCAGGCGTTTGGACCATTCCAGCAACTCGTTGGAACGGCTCAAACTTATGCCAAGGCTTGCAATATCAAAGAGCCTATAACTGCTGGGTGGCTCAAGAACCCTGCAAATTTTGAGAAAGATGTGTGCATCACAAGAAAGTACGTAGAGGCTCTACGGAGTGGCGGATGTGGCTCTGATTGGCGTAATATTGCTGCGGGATACAACGGGGGAGATGCTGGAGCATGCAACCCAAGTATAATATGCGAACCAGACAAAAGCTGCATTAATGGAAGTACTGTTATGCGCTGGGAATGCCCGTGGGATAGCAAAGAAGCACCTAGAAAAGCAAATGTTGGATATAGAGGTACGCGTGAATACTCATCTAAAATCCAATACTGTACTGTTACAAACCCACCAAGTTGGATGAAATAGGGTAGAGCAAAAGTGTATAGAATACTGTACAATTGAAGCACATGTCGAAAAGACTGGTTGTCACAATTTTTGTTGTCATAATTATTGTCATAGGGGCAGTATGGATTTCGGTGCGCCCGAAATCTGTCCCGACAGATACAAAAACCGAAGGCGGTATAAAAAACACTAGTGGTCTTTCTTCTCTATTCCCGTTCTCAAATAAAACAGCCCCAACGCTCGAGCAACAAAACAATGCCACTTCCCAAACAGTGGCTCTACCACCTGCTGAAAAAGCTCCTGCAAGAATCACATCTGGCCCCCTCGTCCAAGTTACAAATCGCCTTGTCGCAGGACTAACCACTCGGGAATCTCGTTTGGTTGCGTCAGGAGTAACATCTCGTAGTGTAAAAGATTTCGGAGCGCCAGTTCTCGCAACGTCAAATTTCCCAACTGTTCGCTTTGTAGAACGGGGGACAGGGTACGTATACGACATAGACGCCAACGGTAAAAATGAAAATAAAATAAGTGGAACCGCTATCATTCGGGCTTCTCAAGCTTTGTTTGCCGATTCTGGCAACACGGTTCTTATTCGTTATATAAAAAACGATAACTCGTCTACCGCAACTTTCTTAGGGCGGATAACAACGATAGGTGGAGGCACAGCAGGAACACTTTCTGGTGATTTTTTACCAGACAATCTTTACGATGTCAGTGTTTCCCCAGATGGTAAAAATATTACTTATCTTTTGCCAATCGATAGCGGAACGGCAGGCATTACGATGAAAACTGATCTAACTGCAAAAAAACAAATTTTCATTTCGCCGTTTACAGAGTGGCTCCTTGATGTAACAAAGTCTGGGACATTTGTCACGACAAAATCTGCGGGGGATCACAAAGGATATGCGTACAAAATAACACCAAGTGGCAACCTACAAAAAATAATCGGGGGTATAAACGGTCTCACAACAAAAGTAAGCCCTAACGGCACCCACGCGCTCTACAGCATAGGAGAAGGGACGACACTACGTCTACATATACTACGTTTATCAGACAACTCTGACACCGACACAGGACTCCAGACTCTTCCTGAAAAATGCGTGTGGGGGAAAGATTCTATAACAGCATATTGTGGGGCTCCAGACGAGCTACCCTCTGGCAAATACCCCGATGATTGGTACCAAGGAGTATTCCATTTCAATGATTCAATCTGGAAACTTAATATAAAAGAGGGGACAACGATCCAAATAAATTCCGGTGGCGACAACAATCTCGACATGACATATCTAAATCTAGACCCGTCAGAAAAATATCTGATCTTCATTAACAAAAATGATGGTTCCCTTTGGTCTCTAGATATCCCGCTTTCAATACAAAGAAACGAATCTGTAAATTAAACTAAACCCCTCCCAAAGCATAGCTTTGGGAGGGGTTTAGTTTTAGTGTTTGGTGTTTTTAAATCTTTGGGTCTACATACTTTATTACAACATGTCTGTTCTTTCCTTCCCCGACAGATTCTGTCTTCATGTCTGGCATCGCAGAAATAAACTCGTGCATTATTCTCCTTTCATGCGGAGACATCGGCTCAACATCAATACTTGATTTAAAATATCGCGCTCGCTCAGCCATCATATGAGCTATTGTTTTAAGATTGTCTATTTTCTTTTTCTCGAAATCGTTGGCATCGATCACAACTCTCATTCGGTTATCTGTGCCAGACAAGACCTTCTCTGCAATTTTTGTCGCGATGTGATTGATGGCGCCAAGTGCCTCTGCTTCTTTTGCAACCAAAAAACGCGTATCACTAGATGTAAGAGCAAACCACAAAGAATTTGTATTCTCATCGTAGGTTACTGAAATAGCCTCAGGTTTAAACCCAAGCTTTAAAATCATTTCCGTCACACTTTGTTGTACTTTTTCTTTGGTCATAGGCCCGCCCAACCATATCCTAGCGGGGCTATACGATTATTTAACAGCTTGCTTACGGATTTTTCGTATAGTGTAGAACTCTTGGGCGATAGTAAAGATATTACTCGCAATCCAGTAAAGCGCAACTGCTGCAGAAATTCGGTAGGCGATAACTGTAATCATAATTGGGAGGATGTAAATCATCTGGGTCTGCATAGTTTTTGCAAACTGACCACTCATGCCTTCTCCTGATGGCTTACCTTGCCTTCCTTGAGCGAGTTTTCCTTGAACGAATTGAGAAATACCAGCGAGAAGGGCTAGAACAATGCTCTTTTGGCCCAAATCTAGGAACCCGAGAAACTTAAGGTTGAACGACTCTGGAGCAGAAATAAAGGAATACAACGCAGTTGGTGCTTCCTCAAAACCGTGTAAAAAGACGAGGTAAAGTGCGATTATTACAGGTAACTGAAGAAGGATAAGTAGACATCCCGAGAAAGGGTTAACTTTCCGTTCCTTATATAAAGCAAAAACCTGCTTATTTTGTTCAGTTTTATCTGTAACAGTCTCTTTTATCTTGGCGATATCAGGTTCAAGCGCCTTCATCGCAATCTGACTATCGATTGACCGCTGAGCAAGAGGGAAAAGTATTAATTTTACAACGATAGTAAGGAGGATAATAGCGAGTCCAACATCACCCCCCGGCATAATTGAGATTGCAAAAATAAGCGCATTATATAGCGGTTGGTAAAAAATTGTGTCCCAAAGATTATTTAACATAGGCGTATTCTAACAAGGAAACACTAAACCTCAAACTTGTTCTCAGGATCTTTCTTGGACGGAACTGGGTCTAGACTCATTTCCTTAAATGGCTGGCACCGAAGAACCCTATGGATTGTTAAATATAACCCTTTTAAACTCCCGTGGACTAAAAAAGCCTCTTTCCCATACTCCGAACAAGAAGGATAAAAAATGCATGTTTCTCTTGTGCGTCCCAAAGCACGGGGGATAAACCCACGCGCGGGAGACAAAACCTTTTGATAGAAGTTTAGGATACTAATAAATACATATCGAAATTGTGGGGTTTTCATTTTTTGAGTATTTTTAACCCTTCGAAAGCTTTCTTAAACTCGTTGGTAAGATCTGAGATAGGTTTTTGGGTATCGGTTGAAGAGTAGGTGACCAATCCAAGAGTACCTTCATTTAAACACGGAATAAGCGGTTTAAGAGCACTATAAGCTCTCCTCCGGAGCTTGTTACGCACAACGGCCTTGCTTGCGACCTTTTTAGACACAGAAACCGATATTTTAGGGCCATTTGAATTGGGTAAAATTAAATATGAAAAGGTAAAAAGAGGGGTTTTGGTTCTTTTTGCTCTAAGCAAATGCTCTTCTATTTCTTTTTTTGTTAACCTTAGTTTCTTTGGGAGCATATAAATAAATAATCCCCAGTCCTAGAAAGGTGGGGATTAATTTTAGACAGTGAGTTTAGCTCGACCTTTCTGGCGGCGGCGTTTGATGACCTTACGCCCAGAAGTAGATTTTGCTCGAACGAGAAAACCGTGTGTTTTTGCTCGCTTTCGCTTTTTTGGCTTATAGGTAAATGACATGGAGCTAATATAGCACAAGAACATAAAAACACAAGAACATAAAAACAAGGAACACTAAATCATATCGGCGAACGTATTAGTTAGACAAAATGTTTCTCCACAGGTTTTCAACAGAGATATTAAGAACCAATACTCGCTGTGGATAGAGCAAACATATATAATCGAATCCTATGGATACAAAAGACTTGTGGAATCACTGTTTAGTTGAAATCGAAGCTGAAGTCTCTAAGGCAAACTTTAGCACATGGTTCCGTAACACCTCTGTTGTCAAAGAAGATAATGGGACTGTATATGTTGGGGTGCCTAACGAGTTTGTTAAAGACTGGCTTTCAAACAAGTTCCACAAGCTAATAATGCGTGTTTTAAGGAATGCTTGGGACCACACAAGAAGCGTGGAATATTTGGTAATAAAAAATGACCCTAAGGTCCAAAAGATCGACGTCGCGCCCCAAATAAAGCCCGGTTTCGCAGTGAATGCCGAACTCCCCCTCAAAGACCTCTATATAAACAAAGATGACAACTTAAACCCGCGTTATACTTTCGACACATTTATCGTAGGTCCTTTCAATGAACTTGCTTACGCAGCTGCTCAAGCAGCTGTCGCGCGCCCAGGAAAACAATACAACCCTCTTTTTATTTATGGGTCAACAGGGCTTGGTAAAACACACCTTACGCAAGCTATAGGAAACGCTATCAAAGAAAAATACCCTGAAAAGAAAGTTTTTTACATTACTCAGGAAAAATTTGTTGTTGATTTTATAAACTCCGTACAGGCGAATAGGGGGGCGGGAGGGAACGCGTTTAAAGAAAAATATCGAAAATACGACGCAATCATCATTGACGATGTGCAATTGATAGGTAAAACCGAAAAAACACAAGAGGAATTATTCCACCTATTTAATAATTTCTATGAAAACAGTAAGCAAATTGTTTTCTCATCAGATAAGCACCCTAATTTTATCCCAGGTCTTGAAGACCGAATGCGGTCTCGTTTCGCCCAAGGAATGATTGTCGACATAACCGAGCCAGAATATGAATCAAGGCTCGCAATTCTCCGAGCTAAAACAAGAGAAGTGGGAGCTAATCTACCTGATGAGATTATCGAATATACAGCTAGTGTTATATCGGGTAATGTTAGAGAACTTGAAGGTAGTTTAAATGTTATTGTCTGCCAAGCCCAACTAAAAGGCAGGTTCCCAACATTACTGGAAACAAAAAATTTATTAAAGAATAGTATTAAACAGAAGAAAACTGCTTCAGTTAAAGAGGTTGTTAAATCTATAGCAGATTTTTACAACATTGAAGAGGAATCTGTTTATGAAAAAACAAGAAGAAAAGAGATTGTGAAGGTTAGGCAGATCGTTATGTATATTCTCCGAGAGGATTTTAATGTTTCTTACCCTCTTATTGGGCAAAAACTTGGTGGTAAAGACCATACAACCGTGATCCACTCGTGTTTAAAAATAAAAGAGGATATTAAAAACAATATGTTATTAGCACAAGAGATAGACCAGATTAGGATTTTGTTTAAATAGGGTGTGGAAAAATATGTTTTTGTTGTGGATTAAAAATGAATAACTTTTGTTTTTAAAATTTTCTTTTGTTTTTGTTTTGTTTTATTAGTTGTTTATAACTTTTATACACAACAAAAAAACTGTTTTAAATGTTTAGGAATAAGGGTAAAAATTAGATATCCACTTTTCCACAGGATTAATAGTAGTAATAGGTATTAAATATATGATATTTGAAACAACTGTTGAAAAAATTTTGAATGCATTAGAGAATGCAAACAGAATAACAAATAAAAATAGTTCACTTCCAATATTGGGGAATATTTTATTCTTAGTATCAAAAAATATTCTTAAGATAAGAGCGACCAACCTAAGTATAGGAGTTGAATTTGAGGTAGGGGTGAAAGGGGAAGCTGATGGAGTTTTGGCGATAGATGGAAAAACAATATCAACATTTCTAAACACTATTAAAAAAACAGAGAAGATTAAATTCTCTCAGCAAAACACCAACCTTCAAATAACAACACAAAATAATAAAACAACATTAAAAACATTCCCATACGAAGATTTCCCAACCTTGCCTATTATAACTGGGCCGGAATTCAAAATTCCTAAAAAAAGTTTTATCCAAGGGGTTCACTCAACAATATTCGCATCAGCTGTTTCTGATATAAAACCAGAGATTGCGAGTGTTTGTTTAATATCAGAAGGGAACACAATAAATTTTGTAGCAACAGATTCTTTTAGGCTTGCTGAAAAAAAAGAGAACTTGCAAAAAAATATAAACTTCCCGACAGTTGTGATACCAAACAAAAATATTTTAGAAATAGCTAAAATAATAGAAGGTTATGAAGATGATATAAAAGTTATAGTAAATGATAACCAGATAACTTTTAATATCCCGGGAGTTTATATAACATCAAGAATTATATCCGGAGCTTTTCCTGACTATAAACAAATCTTACCTAAAGAATTTACAACCGAGGTTATTGTTTTAAAACAAGACTTACTAAACTCCTTAAAATCTGCGAATATATTTTCTGATAAATTTAACCAAATTACTATTTCTATAAGTAAAAATAAAAAGAAATTTGAATGTATATCTAAAAATAATGATGTTGGGGAATTTAATGGTGAAATAGATTCTACAATTAAAGGCGAGGATGTGTCTGTTTCACTAAACCATAAATATTTACTAGATTCACTACAAGTTATTCCGCAAGACAGTATTTTTATAGGTTTAAACGGCCCAACAAAAGCTATTGTTATAAAAGGTATTTCTGATAACTCATTCTTGTATCTACTCCAGCCAATGAACCGTTAATTTTTTATGAAAAAAGTCTCTGATTTATTAGCGAGGTTTTCCGAGTTGTCTAAAAAAAGCGACACAACAAAAGACCTTATTATTTCCTTGATTAAGGAGGCGGGTATTAATTTTATAGATAAAAAGACTCAGATTGTAATTAAGGGAGATAATATTTTTTTAAAAATATCCCCAATAAAAAAAAACGAAGTTTTTTTAAAAAAAGAAAAAATAATTTCGCTTTTAAAAAGCAATAAAGCTACATCTCACCTAAGTAATATCTTATAAAGATATTGATATAAACATTGTCGCACTTGCTGTGTTGCCGATACTATCAGTTGCTACCACCATTAGTGTATTAGAGCCGTGTAGCGCGCTAGGGAGGCTGTTTACAGAGAAGTTAAATGAAGAACTCCATTGTTTACTTGTACCAACATAAACCCCATTTAAAAATACATCAATTTTTTTTATAGGCTGTGTGTTTTTTGTTGAAATAATCGACACAGGGATACTGTCATTTATTGAGAAAACAGTTTCAGGCGTTGGTGTTGAAAACATTATTTCTGGCATTTTTTCGATGGTGTGGACATCATCGAATTCTGTAGGTTTTTGGCTGTCTGTCACGATTGGGTAATAGTGGCTATTGTTTGCCCACCAATTTCGTACAGCCGTTTCCCAATTATTATAAAGTGAGTCTTTACTTGGGTTTTCAGGTTTTCCAGAAAAAGGATCATCTTTTGAAATCCAGTATAAGATATCGTGTACATTAGTAAGGACAATTTCCTTCCTTGTTTCTTTGGGGGTAAGTTCGGTAGCGAGTTTTCCTGAAACTGTGTCTATTACAAAAGATTCGTTACCCTGCCAATACCCCCTGAACAATGGAGGGAGTTTCTCATAATCTTCTCTTTGTGTTGGTTTTTCAAAAACTTCAGCTGGGTAGCTTGGTAGTATCTCTGCCATATAGGTGTGCCAAATTGGGGCAGCTTGTACCGCTTGTGGTGTAGGGGTGTTGTCGTTTTTACCTATCCAAATTCCTGTTGCTATTGAAGGAGTATAACCAATAGTCCAAGAATCTTTGTGGTTGTTTGTAGTTCCGGTTTTTACTGCAATCTGGCGGTCGGGGAATTCTGGGAAAAATAATTGAGAACGCGCCCCGAACGTAGGTGTTCGTGCCTCGTTGTCTGAAAGAATGTCAGATATTTCAAGTGTTGGGTTTTTGGGTAAAACTATAGAAGAGCTATCCTTCCATTCTTCTAACAAAACACCGTTTTTGTCCTCAACTGTGAGTATCCCTGAATAAGAGTGGCGTGTACCACCTGTCGCAAAAACTCCATACGCACTAACCATATCAAGTAGTTTTACTTCACCTCCTCCGAGCACGAGAGGTAGCCCGTAGTTGTCTGGGTCCGTTAAGGTTGTTACCCCCATATCTTGAGCGGTTTTGATAGCGTTTTTTATCCCTACAATATAAAGCATCTTAACGGCGGGGATGTTTATGGAGCGCGCTAAAGCCGAGCGGATACTCATAGGGCCGTGGTATGTTTCGTCGAAGTTGCTAGGCATATAACAATCTGTTTTAGGACGCTTACCGTATGGCCTTCCGTAAGGGTCGCAACTACTACTAAATTCAGTTGGCACGTCGAACAACATTGT
Organism: Minisyncoccota bacterium; assembly: GCA_017991895.1. Taxonomy (GTDB): domain Bacteria; phylum Patescibacteriota; class Minisyncoccia; order Phycocordibacterales; family UBA9973; genus CAITQP01. Next base: position 10,369 of record JAGOPR010000008.1, read on the forward strand.
TTCAGGCGTGAATCCTTTTTCAAAAGCAGTCACGTACATAAAAGGCTTAAATGAAGATCCTGGTTGTCGTTTTGCAGTTGCGACATTAAAATTTCCATCAATTTTTTTATCAAAATAATTTCTAGAACCTACCATAGCAAGAATTTGTCCTGTTTTAGGGTCGATTGAAACAAGTGCCGCATTACTATCTTCGATTTTTTTGTTTGCCCCAGTAGTGTAAAGAGCTATCGCTTTTTCTGCAGATTGTTGCAAATCATAATTTAACGTCGTTGTTACCTTTAAACCACCAGATTCAACAGTATCAGCTCCATATTTTTGTTCTAGGTAATCCTTTATAAAAAATACAAAGTGCGGGGCCTTGAGTAAGCTGTTTCCTTGGGATGGGGGGAGGAAATTTATACTTTCGGAAAGGGCGTTCTTGTATTCATCTTCAGTTATAAAACCGAGCAATTTCATTCGCGAAAGTACGAGTCTTTTTCGTGTGTCCAATTCATCCTTATGGCTTCCGTATGGAGAATAACGGGTCGGGGCATTTGGTATAGAAGCCATCACTGCAGATTCTGCGATTGTTAGGTCAGCAGGTTTTTTACCAAGAAAAGCAAGAGAGGCTTCTTCTATACCATAAATATTCCCCCCGTAAGGAATTTCATTTAGATATACACCAAGAATTTCGTCTTTAGTGTAGGCTTTATCAAGTTTGAGTGATAGAACAATCTCTTTTAATTTTCTTATGATAGTTTTTTCGTCCGATAGCAAACTTTTCTTTATGACTTGCTGGGTTATTGTCGAACCACCTTGGAATACTCCTGTGCCAGTAATATCTCTATATAGGGCTCGAACCAACGCTTTCGGCTCTATCCCAATATTGCCGTAGAAGTTACCATCTTCGATCGCTACAGTAGCGTTTTTTATATTTGCACCCATCTCTGTATAAGGGATGCTCGTACGACGGACATTACTCCCTAGGTTGTAAAGGACAACAGTTCCTGTTCTGTCATATATTTTTGTTGAGTTTATTTCCTTGCGGTTAGTGAAAGAGGAAAAATCTGGAAGATTGATAGTGCTTATCCAAATAAGGATAATTCCACCAATAACTACAAAAATACCCGCGAATGCGAAGAAAGTATTACGAAATATAATTTTTGCACGATGTGTAAAGGCCATACGGAAATCATACCACAATAGAAAAACGCCAAACACCAAATATTAAATTTCAAACTGCATAGTTCAATTTTTTATGCTATCGTGTTCTTATATGGAAATGGCAAAATTGGACGAACTTTTTTCCCGAGGGGTCAGCACATTCGTTGACCCAAACGGAGTTTTCCGGAAATCCGTGGAGGCGAAAGCTCGAGGAGAAAACCCTAACGAAATAATAATTAAATTTGGCGTAGACCCAACACGACCAGATTTACATTTGGGGCACGCTGTAATTTTAAGAAAACTGAGAGCTTTCCAAGATATTGGTTGTAAAATCGTTTTTTTGGTTGGTGACTACACTTCAATGATCGGCGACCCTACTGGCAAAAGCAAGGTACGGCCAGAAGTCAGTCAGGCCGAAATTGAGGTAAATATGAAAACTTACCTCGCCCAAGTCGGGAAGATACTAAAAACAGATCCGGCGGTTTTTTCTTGGGTACGTAATTCCGATTGGTTCCTAAACGTCACAGACATTGCTCCTTCGAATCCAGACGCGTCAATACGTATCGGAACTGGGCTTGGTTTTGTGAAAGCGGGTTCATTTCTTGGTAAGGCAAAACTTTTTGACGATACTCGAATGCAAACAAAACAGTTGAAAAGACCTGTTGCTGTGACTGTGAGCTTTTCGAACGTTCTTTTTACGTTACGCCATCTCACTCACGCAAGACTTATCGAGCGTGATATGTTTCAAGATAGATTAAAGAACGGAGGCGAACTCTACATGCATGAGATGCTTTACCCTGTTCTCCAAGGAATTGATTCTTTTGCACTTGCCAATATATATGGCTCCTGTGCTCTTGAAATAGGTGGGACTGACCAAACATTCAATATGCTTATCGGGCGCGATGTCATGAAAATGAATAAGCAGCCTGAGCAGGCTGTGCTTTCTATGGATATAATCGAAGGGCTCGACGGGAAAGAAAAAATGAGCAAGTCCTTGGACAATTACGTAGGAATAGCTGATGAGCCAAATGATATGTATGGCAAGATAATGTCCATTCCAGATTCTATCATTGCGAAATATTTTCTTCTGGCGACATATACTCCAAGCAATGAGGTCGTAGAGATTGAGAAAAATATCAAGGAAGGTCTTCTTCATCCGAAAGAAGCAAAAATGAGACTCGCTAGAGAGATTGTCGCAATTTACCACGGAGATAAACTTGCGAACGATGCAGAAAAAGCCTTTTCTGAAACTTTTCGCGAAGGGAAAATTCCAGAAGACGTTTCCGAGATTAGCAACGAATCGAAATCAAATATTATCGCGGTTTTGGTTGAATCAAAATGCGTGGAGTCAAAGTCGGAAGCACGACGTTTGGTAGAAAGTGGAGCAGTAACGTTTTTAGAGAAGGATATGAAGGTGCGAGATGTTGATTTTATTCCGGAAGAAGGGACGTACCGAGTAGGCAAGCATAGATTTTTCAGAATAAAAAAATAAACCCGCGTTCGCGGGTTTATTTTTTTATTAAAGTTCTTCCTCAGGAGTTTCTTCTTCGGCTACAGCGCCTATAAGGTCAGGCTCTATAATATCAGCGTCGTCCTCGAAAAGTTCGTCATCAAGGCCTTCATCAAGAACGGCGCTTGATAATTCTACCTCATCTGGGTCTTTAAATTCATCTTCTTCAAAATTCATAGGTAATTTGTAACAGATGAAGTTTTTGTTGGCAATATCCTAAAACATAAAAAGTGGGGAAAACTTTGCGAGCAATACGCTAGCTCATCTTTTCATAAGCGAAGCATGTGAGTGCGACAGCAATAGCATCTACCTCATCATCAATCATTTTTCTGACTGGGAGCTTTAGTAGCTTGGGGACCATGTTCATAATCGCTTGCTTATCACTCTTCCCGTACCCAGTAACAGCTACTTTTATCTCGAGTGGAGTGTATTCGAAAATTGAGAGGCCAGCACTTGATGCCTCATACAATAAGACGCCACGTGCTTCTGCCACAGACATTGCTGTCTTGGTGTTTGTCTCGAAAAATAATTTTTCAATCGAAAGAGCCGTGGGGTTCCATTCTGAGATTATTTTTTTTGTTTCTTCGCCAATTAACAAAAGGCGTTCGGCATGGGAAAGTTTTGGAGAAGTTTTAAAACACTCAGAAAATATAAAATTTTCCTTGCCGTTTATTTTTTCGACAACTGCAATCCCGACACGTTCGATCCCTGGGTCTATCCCTAGTATTCTCATAGGCATAGAGTAAAGATAAAAGAGCAAAGTGTAAAGAGCGGAACTCGAGATTCTCTTTTCACTTTTTAATCAAAACAGACGCCGACTACTCAGCATTTGTTATTACTTCTTGTACTTCGTTGTTTTCTTCAAGTTCGTCGATTAGGTTCTCTAGAAGTTTCGAATCCTCATTTGAAAGCGCGACCGTTGTTTTAGGCTGTAGTTCACCGTCTACTTTTTGGAAATTCCACATTACAGACCCAATCCCTCCGAGCGCGAAACCATTTTTATCAAGAATATGACGGATCTCCTGAGCGGCGCGGTTTCGACTGTCAGTGAATGCTTCAATAATTATCCCGACACCTGCTGGGCCGTAGGCTTCGTACACAATCGTTTCTAAATCTTTTTGTTCAGTAGCTTTTGAAATTGCGCGTTCAATAGTATCAACTGGCATATCAGCGGAGCGGGCTTTCTCAATAGCGCTTCTGACGAGCACTGCATTTCGGTCGCCACCAGCAACTTTCACCTGCGCTGAAATCATGCGCGCAAGTTTGCCGAAAACTTGGCTTTTTTTAGCATCGCTCGCACCCTTCGTGCGTTTTATTTGACTCCACTTATTGTGACCAGACATACGGGTAGCTTATAGCTAAAAGCCTTTATTTTCAACCTTTAAAAGGGGTAGAGCAGATTGACTTTTAGACCAAGATATGATATAATATAAATAAGCTAGGGGTATTCTCTACAACGTATTCGAGGGGTCGTTAACCCTCCCTAAATTCTTTAAATTGTTGTTTTATGACAGACAACCTAAAGTACCTGCTTCCTGCGGAAGCAATGGATTTAAACAAAGGTCCAAGGGCCGGCGTAATGAAAGAAATTTTGTGTGGGCGCATTATAGATTTGCGTACATTCAAAGTAAAATTGCCTGGCGAAGAAAACGCAGGAAAAAATTTCTTAGCCTACATAAAGTTGGCATCCAGCCAATATGATGAAGGCTCAACTGTTTACTATGGGAATATTGTTATTCCCCCAGCAAATGGCTGCAAAGGCGAGACCCGCGCATTCTTATGGGATGCGTACAACCAAAAAGGGCTTATTGCAAAAAGAGGAGTGGCATACCAACTAATTGGAATGCCTGACGGAACTGCAGTTGAAGAAGGCCTTTTCACAATCGCCGACTTCAAAAAAATTGCGATGTAATAATATTCGCGAATAAATGTAGAAGAGCGCCACATTATCGTGGCGCTTCTTTTTATATCAACTTGTCCTGAGTAGAAGCAGGAGCATCAAAACCGAGATGTTCGTATGCTTTCTTTGTAACCGTACGTCCTCGAGGCGTTCGTTCAAGTAACCCGCGCTGGATAAGGTATGGCTCAGTCACTTCTTCGATAGTTGCTTCTTCTTCGCTTGTTGCAGCGGCAATAGTGTTGAGACCCACTGGCCCGCCGTTAAACTTTTCAATAATAACTTGTAGTACTTGTCTGTCAGATTCAGAAAGCCCTAGCTCGTCGATACCCAAAAGCGAAAGCGCGAGAAATACAGTTTTCTTATCTAAATCTTTTTTATGTACCTGTGCGTAGTCGCGACAACGTTTGAGGAAATAGTTTGCGGTACGAGGGGTAAAGCGTGAGCGCTTTGAAATTTCCGAAATTGCTTCATCATCAATATTTACACCGAGCACTTTTGCAGAACGACGAATAATTTTCGCGATCTCTTCTTCAGAGTAAAATTCTAGCCGATATGTTCCTCCAGAAAAGCGCGAGCGGAGAGGGGATGAAAGAAGAGCAATACGAGTGGTCGCGGCAATAAGTGTGAAGGAGGGGAGGTCTAATTGTATTGTGCGAGCTGACGGACCCTTGCCGATAATAATATCGAGCACTCCACTTTCCATCGCAGGATAGAGAACTTCTTCAATTGTTTTGTTGAGACGATGAATCTCGTCAACAAAAAGAATATCGTTGGGTTGGAGATTTGTAAGTATCGATGCGAGGTCGCCAACTTTTTCAATTGCAGGCCCGGATGTTGCTTTAAGCGAGCGTCCGGTTTCTTTTGCGATAAGATGTGCGAGAGTTGTCTTCCCGAGACCCGGAGGTCCATAGAAAAGAATATGTTCTGCAGGATGATTGCGCTCACTCGCAGCTTGGAGCAAAATTTTTAGATTTTGTTTGATAGATTCTTGGCCAATGTACTCGTCGAAAGTGCTCGGGCGCAGAGTTTGGTCCAAATATGAGTCATTTTCCTTCTTTGGGGTGTCTTCAGACATTGGGGATATGGGGGTTGACATTTAATTTTGTATATGCTACACTACAAGTAAGTTAGTGAATACCCGCGTAATCCACAGGGTATGAACACAGTATACCATTATCGCCTTATATGCGATTTTTTATTTGGGATACTATATATGGGAGTTAGATTGTTTAAGAAAAGAAGGCATAAATCTCTAAGTGATCAGGTTCTCGGACCGTATAGGATCATGTAAAGGGCGTTTTGGCCCCCGTGCTTGTTCGCGGGACCGCTGCAGCCACCCTCCGCAGGTTCCTTACTTCTTCCACCTGGTTGAAAGAAGGATTATTTAGAGATTTCTGCTTTTTTCTCAATAAAAAAAATCCATGCAAGAGCATGGATTTTTTTTATTGAGAAAAAAGCAGAGAGAAAAGAGAAAAAAGAAAAATTAAAAGAAAATTCAGCTTCGGGCTAGCTCTTTCTGGTTCCTCGAATGGTTGAAATACTAGCTCCAAGTATTTTTGAAAGACCCATTGCTTCGTCTCTTAATTTTAATATTTCAGCTGAGTGTGCGTTTGTGTCCTCTAGTAGGGCAAGCCAGTATTTTGATTCATTGGCTGACTTAAGAGCATGAGTTAAAAAGTTAGCAAAATCTTTTTTGGTTGTGCCAGCTTGTGCCTCAACAATATTTGCGCCCACACTTGTTGCGCATCGTATAAGTTGTCGTCCTAAAACCTCGTTACTATATATTTTCCTATCAAGACCGTTCACAAATCTAATTATGGCAAGTGAGAAGGAATATGATTTTTCTTGAGCTGTTGTCTGCATGGCCTTTTCTTTTAATTTTTCTCTTTGCTCTTTTATTTCAATCTGTAGTTGATTTAATCCTCTTCTGTTAAATCAACTACAGATTGCACTTCTTCAATAGATGTAATTCCTGACAGAATCTTTACCACGCCATCTTCTTTCATATTGAAAATTCCTTGTTTGTTTGCGATACGTTTTATTTCTCGCTCACTTGGGTTTGATGGGATTATCTTTTCAATTTCTTCATCAGTCATGATCGCTTCGAAAATTCCCATGCGTCCCTTAAATCCAGTCATGCTACAAGCGTGGCACCCCGGAGCCGTGTAGAGTTTTATTGGCTGGTCTACTTTTAGATTGTAAGCGCCAATATTTTTTCCAGCGTCTCCTGCCCCTTTCAAAATTTTTCGGAGGAGCGTTTCTTCTTCTGGTTTTACAGGGCGCTCGACTCGGCATTCTTTACAAAGCACACGCACTAGACGCTGAGCAATTGAAAGAGAAAGTGCTGAGACCAAAATTTTTGCGTTTACATCAAGATCGATAAGGCGGGGGATCACACCAGCGGCGTTGTTGGTGTGAAGTGTTGAGAACACGATGTGCCCAGTAAGCGCAGATTCCACAGCAATCTTTGCAGTTTCTGGGTCACGGATTTCTCCCACCATTATCACATCCGGATCTTGTCGAAGAGCCGCACGAAGTCCATCGAGGAAAGAAAAGCCTTTGTCTATTTGTGTTTGAGTAATTCCTGCAAGATGATATTCGACAGGGTCTTCAATCGTAATCATTTTTAATTCAGGAGAATATATTTTTCGAAGGAATGCGTAGAGTGTAGTTGTCTTACCGGAACCTGTCGGACCAGTAATGAGTATAAGCCCATTAGGCTTTTGGATTTCTGCATTGATGATTGAGAAAAGTTTTGGTTCGATTCCCATACTTTCTAGCTCAACTTGGATAGATTTTGGATCAAGAATACGCATAACGATAGATTCGCCGTACGAGCCGGGGACTGTGGAAGTACGCATGGAGATTTCTACGCCATCAATAAACACACTAAAGCGCCCATCCTGAGCCTTTGTTGTAATCGTGAGTTTCATTCCTGCGACAAGTTTGATGCGAGAATTTAAAAGGTGGTATACCTTCATGTCGAGGAACAAAATATCGCGAAGTACTCCATCGAGACGGTAGCGAACACGCATTCTTTTTTCTTCAGGTTCAATGTGCACATCTGAACATTTGAGAGATATCGCACCAGCGAGTACTACTTCAAGAAGACGAGATGTTGCGTGGATGTCATGAGCAGTTGTAATCTCTTCTGCAATTTTTTTTACATCATCGAGCGTTTTGATTTTATCTTTTAGTTCGGCGAGTGTTTCGCTTGATACATCAAGACCCCCGCGCTTGGATTCTTGAGCGAAGGAGATTTCTTTATATCGAGCCCATGCTTTTTCTAGAGAGGCATGAGAAGACATGAAAAGGGTAGGCTTGAAACCTCGTCGAACGAAGTCTTCGGCGAGTACTTTTACTTCTCCGTCTTCTGGGGAGATCACCGCTATGTGAACTTCTTTCCCAAAAACTTTAAAAGATGCTGCTTTTACTCGGCGGGCCTCTTCTTCAGGAATAAGTCGGAGAGCTTCGTTTTGAATCGTGGTTGTAGATAGGTCTACATAAGAAACCCCGTATCTTGCCCCAGCGAGGGTCTCTGCAAGTACCTCCTCTTCTTGGGCGCGGAATTCGTCCAGATTTCGGTCAATTTTATCATCGTATTCTTGGGGCATAATTTCTAATTTATATTATATCGCATAAGGAAATCTAAAGCGACGGGGTATTGACTTATCTCCCAAAAAGTGCTAAAGTATGCATAATATCTAAAATCGTATTCCTTAACTAAAATATATATAAAAGTGAAAAAAACAGCTAAGTTTTGCCTGTTTGTCATCGGGATGATGGCACCAGCAATCGTAATGGCTCAAGACGAGCCAAAAATTGACACGAAAAAGTATGATGTAGTATCCGACAAAACAACGGAGGTCAACACTCATAGTTCTTCGGACAATGGGAACACGCAGTCATTGCAAAGCAGTAAGTACAAGCAAACACAAGGACCGCCCAAAAAGAAAGTTGTGCCAAAAGCAAATGTAAAAAAAGCACCACCTAAACGTGCGACAAATGCAAAAAGCACAAGGACTTCTACTCGTACAAGAAGTACGGCTAGTAGCAAGGAAAAAGTGAGGACAATTATCCTTCGCGAGAAGGACGTACCAAAACCAGCTCCGGTCCAAGTACCGCCGGTCATTTATAATGACCACAGGTCATGGGTCACCAACCATAATTATTTTGGTGATACATCGGCGACGTATGAAGGTAAGCCCGATACTCTTAAGTATGATTTGCTACGTGACGGGACACTAGTTCCACACACAGAAGATTCAATTGTTGCTTTGGCTCCAATTGATACATGCCATCGGGATGATTCAACTTGGAAACACAAGGAGAATCTTCACTGCAAAGGGCATCGTGACTGGGTGCTTTGGCACTGGAAGGACAAGCAAAAATTTAAGTTGCGTCATTGTGCGGAAACGTACAACCGCGATTCGGTACTTCGCGTAAGGTTATGGCTTGTTCTCGGGACAGCAGCACTTATTGCATTTGAGGACTATGCTTGTACTCAAAATTATTGGTTGCCACGTAAGCCTTCAAGTAACGGCAATTCAGGCAACAACAATAATAACAATGGGAACGACCCAGCTGTTATCGATACCGGTGATACCAATCACCACGGTACTGGTAACAAGCCAGCAAGAACTGATGTTATTTCACGCGATGAAACAAAATCGCAAAAAACAAATTCCAATCCTGTTCAATTGTACAAAGTTCAGCCGATAACCTTTGGGTATTCGGTAAAAGCAACTTTTACATTTTCTATCGGAAGCGGGTTACCTTTTTCAAAAGTTTTAATGAATGGATTTTTACATCCAAGAATCCAACCATTAGTCTTTATAAAAAGGCAGTAAAAAATTTCTAAACCTATAACCGGAACAATTTGCACTAAGCGAATTGTTCCAAACCCTTCAGTTCTTAATCACTTAGAGAGCGATTGAGGCCTGAAAGATTTGAGTCAATTATTAGTTACAAGAGTCGCATTATTATTATGAAGAAAATCAGTATGAATAAAAATAAAAAGTATATTTTTGGAGCAATTATGGCTCTAGCCTTTTTCTCTGCGTTGCCGATAGTCGCCGATGCTGCCATCGTAACGTGGAATAATTTTAGTAATGACTGTCGAAATACAACTATCGTTGCAAACGATACAACGCAAGAAAATGCCGGAGCAAAATGCTGGGGTAATTCTGTTTCTGCTAAAGGCGGAGACATCGTTGTAGTTGGAGTTTCGTATCACAACACTAGTTCTGTTGATGCGCTAAACACAATAACTCAAATCAATCAGCCAAACGGCACACAAAATTCATTCACGTTTAATGGATTTGTTGCTTCAGGTGGAACACAAGCAACTGGTACAGTTGCGGTGAACTTTACTGACGGTGCTCATTCGCTCTCTCTCATTGGTGTAGTCTGGGAACCAGAAAATGGTCTTGTACGAACTACAATGCCAAATTTGTATACTCAAAGCCTCGGGACAATAAAATCTGCGTCATCTTGTCCAACAGGTGGTGCTACTGGCACATACTGTCACGCAGGTCTCATGAAATACCGCTTCCAAGTAAGCGGTAGTGCCACACCTACATCTACTTGTGCAATAAATGTTTTCCGAGTAAACCCAATAACAATTTCTGCTGGGCAGAAGTCAAATGTTGTTTGGCACACATCAGGTTGTGCGAATGTTACGGTAAGTGGGCTCGGGGTAAATGGTAGTGGAGCAATTGGCTCGCTACAAACTCCAGCACTTTCAGGAAATACAACATATACAATAACTGTAAATCCAAATGGACGCGGTACGCCCATCGTTCAGTCAGCAACAGTTTCAGTTACTGGTGTGGTAACAGCAGCTTGTCAGATAGATTCATTCACTGGCCCAACAGGGACGATACCAAACGGTAGTACCGCCACTCTTTCATGGGCAACACGAAACTGTAATAGCGTTTCGATTTCTGGTCTAAGTATTCCAAGCAACCAAACAAATGGCACAGCGACAACACCAGCGCTCACAAGCTCAACATCATATCGTCTTACTGCAAGCGGGAATAGTGGCACAGTCACACGCGATGTTTTTGTAAATGTAAATTCTGGGGTTGTTGTTACACAGCGATGTCAGATTTTAAATTTTGATGGTCCAACTTCTGCAATTCCTTACAATGGAAGTGCAACTCTCGTATGGAATACACAAAATTGTTCAAACGTTTCGATTTCAGGACTTAGTATTACACCATCACAAACTTCTGGTTCAGCTACTACTTCAAACCTAACAAGTACAACAAGCTATACACTTAGTGCATATGGAAGTGTCGGAAGTGATAGCCGTACAGTTTCTGTGAGCGTGCTTCCATATAGCAATCCAAACCCAAATCCAGTTTGTACAATTACACAATTTACACCTTCGGCACTCTCAGTCCCAGTGGGAAGTACAGCAACTTTGTATTGGTCTACAAACGGATGTTCGAATGTTTCGATAACGGGTCATGGTATTTATGGAACTCAGGCATTGTCTGGACAAGTAAATACTGGAGCACTTTCTGGTACTGAAACATTTACACTTACTGCATACGGAAGCTCTGCATGGAATCCTGTTCGACAAACAGTGACTGTCTCTACATATCAGATTCCAAATCCAATTCCTACACCAACTCCGTACCCATACCCTTATCCATATCCAGTGCCTCAACAAAATTGTAATATCTCGTCTTTCTACGCATCACCTAGTCAGGTTGTAAACGGAGAAAGCGCGACACTTATCTGGAATACATACGGATGTTCAAGCGTTACAGTTTCTGGTGGGAATATTTACAACTACGGCTCACAGCCAACTTCTGGGCAGATAAGTACTGGAGCTGTTTACAATAGTACGACATATACTCTTACAGCCTATGGAGCAAATACTGTAAATCAGTCTGCGACAGTGTCTGTTTACCAATCAAACCCTTATCCAAACCAGACTACTCCAAGTGTTTCAACATATTCAGCAAGTAATGTGTCTACATATTCAGGAACACTAAACGGATATATTTCAAACTCCAACTACTACGGAGGAAATTATTCTTCATATTATTTCCAATACGGGACATCTTCAGGTTCGTTGAATAACTCCACCCCGATGCAGACTCTAAGTGCATACTCTGGAAATATTTCAGCGTATGTTTCAAATCTTGCTCCAAATACTACATATTACTTCCGCGCAGTTGCACAAAATAGCTATGGGACAAATTATGGCTCAATCTTGTCGTTTGTTACAGGCGGTTCACAGCAACCAACTTCTGCGAGTGTTGTAACAAGTGTACCAACAAGCGTGTTTTCAACTTCTGCTCGTTTGAACGGAATAGTTATTGCTCCATCATCATACGGAATTGCCAATGCCTACTTTGAATATGGTACAGATTTGAACCTTGGACAAACAACAAATCAGCAATCTGTTTCAACTGCAAACAATTTGATGAATTACTACGACACTGTTTCTACAACACCAAACACAACGTACTATTTCCGAGCCGTCGGTGTAATAAATGGACAGACATATCGTGGTGTTACAAATTCGTTTACGACTCGTGGCACGAATGTGGTTACAAATGTGGTTACAAATACAGTGATTTCTGGCACAGGTACAGGATCACGATATGTGATGCTTTCCATCGATAATAAATTCCAGAATATTACAGAAGGGGAAACGATTACTTACGAAGTTATATACAAAAACATTTCATCAACAACACTTACTGATGCTGTTCTAGAAGTAATGCTTCCATCTGGAGTTACATTCAAACGTTCGACTCTTGGAGTGCTCACAACAAACAATACTGTTGCCGTAACTCTCGGAACCCTTCCGAAAGATGCTTCAGGAAGTATCACGATAGAAGGAATCGCTGATGGTGTTAGAAATGGCGACTCACTCATTGCTACAGCGACTCTTTCATTTACTTTGCCATCAACAGCTCAAGATACTGTAGTCGCGTACGCACTCAATACAGTGACAAGCAATGGGAATGGAAGCTTCCTAACAGGTCTTGCACTATTTGGAGTCGATTTCTTCCCTCGAACATTCTTGGGTTGGATTTTCCTCATTGGACTTATCATCCTTGTGGTAGCTCTTGCTCGACGTCTTAATGAAAAGAAGCAACAGCCAGTATACGCAGGAACTCATAACCATGCTCCATCAGGTCATCCTGAGAATTTGCCACACTAATATAACTAGTAAGTAGATAGTAGCTAGTAATTAGTAGAGAACATGCCCGACTTTCTTTTAGAAAGTCGGGCATGTTAGTATCAAAACACAGATGAAAAAGACTTTTTCGAAAAATGAAATTCCAGCAATTGCCAGAGAAGTATTGAGCTTCCTGAAAGCTGACAGCTCTAATCTGCAAGCTACCGTCATCGCGCTCTCGGGCGATCTCGGAGCAGGGAAGACGACACTTACTCAAGCAATCGCCCGCGAACTCGGCATTACGGAAAATGTAATCTCTCCTACATTCATAATTATGAAACGTTACCCAGTTGTTTCTACTAGCTACTCACTACTAACTACTAACTTGGTTCATATCGATGCATATCGTCTCGATTCCCACAAAGAACTAGAAAAACTCGGCTGGGCAGAAATAATTTCTAATCCAGAAAATCTTGTTCTTATAGAATGGCCAGAACGTGTCTCAGAAATAATCCCAAAATCCGCGCACAAAATTTCTCTCATTCACAAAAACGACGAGGAGCGAGAAATGGAATACTAAGACTCAAAAAGTATATTTTTGACATAGCTCAAAAATATTGTAGTATCAAAAAGAACCAAAAAAATTCTTTTTATGACTAGATTAATAAAGGCGCTTATACCAAGGCCGTTCTCCCAAAAGGAGTTTTACATTGCGGTAGTGGTTATTGTGCTATTAGTTAGCGTCATACCCTACCTTGAAATTTCCGGAGCAAGCTATGTTTTCTACAAGCTTACCAATGAACATGCGATGGCACAGTCTATCGTATACCCAATAAGGAGGTTCGTATTAATATCGATAGGTTTAGTTTGCCTACTCAATCACATGAAAGTCTGGTTGTTTTCTCACCAGATAATCAAAAACAAGATAATTGAGGGTATTTACGACCGGTTGATGTTTTTTCCGACTTGGGGAGCGTTCATCGCATTTTTAGTTTTAAGTATTAATGCGATTTTTTCAATGCAGTTGCTGGAATTTTTTGCGCCACGTTGGCAGTACACATTAATTTTTAGCGACATGGTAATTTATGTTTTGTCAGTAGCTTCAATCTGGATATTTGGGGCAGTTGTTCACACAGTAGGGAAACTCGATAAAGAAGCCGACATGTGGCTTTCCACCCATTTCAGTTCACTCGAATATTTTTTGTGGCCGTACTTATTAGGAATAATTCTAGCTAAAATCTTGCTAGGGAAAAATCTAATGAAGTATAAATTGCTATCATGGTATTTCGACAAAAAGGGAATCGTTGTAGATAGAACAACTAAAAAAGGTAGAGCTCAAGCAATTCTCGACATGAGAGAAGCACGAGCAAATGGCTATGGACTTCTCGCTGGCTCAGACGGACGCTCGTACGACGACACACCCAAGCCGTTCACGGCAGGTCTCGTTAAGGATATCGAAGTCGGAATGAGCGTTGGCCTTATTGTTATTGTAAATAGTGGTCAGTTTAAACGCCCACTGAAGGGATCAATATCAAAGAAGCCAGGGAAGAATGTAAGAATTTTGGTAAAGAGCTGGTGGAATCCAGTTTGGCTTTTTAAAGCATTGCTATTACCTTGGGCAAACTCACCACGAATAATAAATGTGGTATTTACCAAAAAGATTGTAAGAACAGAAGAAGAAACGACTGAAGAGTATTGTGAACGTTTGAACCGTATTGTTTTAGAAACAAAGGCGAAGGAAGAATCCCGTTTATTGCATCGTCCAAGAAAGATAAAATTTTTTCTTTGGACAAGATGGAATTACCGTAGATTTGTGAACTTTTGCTTTAATTAGGAATTGAAATTGTACCCGCGACTATGTTGCGGGTACCTTTTTGTATATACTCTAACTATGCCAAAAAAGACCGCGAAGTCTCCTAAAGAATCCAAAAAACGCCTTGTTTTGCTTGATGCGCACGCCATAATTCACCGTGCCTACCATGCAATGCCCGAGTTTTCCAACAGCAAGGGCGAGCCTACAGGGGCCTTGTACGGCATCTCAGCCATGCTTATGAAGATAGTATCTGACCTTAAGCCAGACTATATCGTAGCTTGTTATGACCTTCCACAAAAGACATTCCGCCATGAGGCTTATGAAGCCTATAAAGGTACTCGCACAAAAGCTGATGACAATCTCGTTGCTCAGATAATTAGTTCAAGAAAAATCTTTCAAGCTTTTGGCATTCCAATGTATGACGCCGCTGGATTTGAAGCCGATGATATTTTGGGAACCATCGTTGAGAAAATGAGTAAGGACAAAAATGTTGATGTGGTAATCGCTTCCGGCGATATGGATACACTCCAATTAGTAGATGAAAAGCGAGTGCGAGTTTTTACTTTAAAAAAAGGTATCAACGATACCATCATGTATGACGAAGAAGGAGTTATCGCGCGTTTTGGTTTTATTCCAAAACTTTTGCCAGACTACAAAGGACTTCGTGGTGACCCATCGGATAATATTATTGGGATTGCCGGTATTGGAGAAAAGACGGCGACAGATTTGATAAAAAGTTTTGGCTCAATCGAAGATATTTACAAAAAATTAAAAAAGGATGAAGCTTCGGTTCTTGCGGTTGTGAAGCCACGCATTGTTGAACTACTAAAAAATGGGGAAGAGGAAGCGCTTTTTTCCAAAACGCTTGCCACTATCCGTCGTGATGCGCCGATAGAGTTTCATTTGCCGGAAAAGTTTTTTATTGACTCTGTAGAACTCACACGCATCGAAGAGCTTTTCCGCGAGCTTGAGTTTCGTAGTCTTGTGCCACGCGTTCAAACACTATTCAAAAAAAATGGAATCGAAATACAAGAGGATAGAACTCCTGTTTCGGTGGAGGACGCGGATGAGGTAAAAAAAATCGCTCTTGGACTGTGGCTTTTAAATTCTGATCTTACAAATATTACAGCAGATGATATTTCGCATTACGCTGGGGCGAAAAATTTTGCAGAAGGGAAGGAGAAAATACTCGCCGATATAAAGGCAAAAGAGCTTACGTATGTCTATGAAGATATTGAGCTTCCTATTTCTCCTGTAGTAGACGCGATGGAAAAATACGGCATAACCCTCGATACGAAACTCATGAAATCCCTTGCAATAGAAGGACATAAGGAACTTGAGAAAATAGAAAAAAATATATTTAAACATGCGGGGCGTGAGTTTAATGTTGCTTCTCCAAAACAGCTCGGCGAGATTTTGTTTGACGAGCTCAAAGTAGGAGAAGGAACAGGAACAAAATTAAAAAAGACAGAAGGCGGAGCGCGCTCTACCCGCGAATCCGAGCTTCAGAAGTTGAAAGGCATGCACCCTATTATCGATGAAATTCTTCGCTACCGTGAGTTGGCGAAACTTCTCTCTACGTATATAGATACATTGCCAGAGCTTGTGGGCAAAGACGGAAGAATTCATGCCACATTCAACCAGATGGGCACAACAACGGGGCGATTTAATTCTGTAAATCCAAACTTGCAGAATATTCCGGCGGGCGACGGGTTACCAAAAAAGATTCGCGGATCATTTATTGCGCCAAAAGGAAAAGTTTTTATCGCTTTCGACTATTCTCAAATCGAGCTTCGTGTCGCCGCGCTCATGTCTGGCGATGATTACCTTATCGATACTTTCGAAGCAGGGAAGGACGTTCACTCTGCTGTCGCGAGTCGTGTGTTTGGTGTAGACGAAAAAGATGTCACCCACGAGCAACGTCGTGCAGCAAAAGTAATTAACTTTGGAATTCTCTACGGCATGGGCGTAACTGCGCTCCAGCAAAATTTGGGAACAGACAGAAAAGAGGCGCAGAAATTCCACGATGCATATTTTGCGAGTTTCCCACGCATCGCCGAGTACACAGAAGAAACAAAAGAATTTGCAAAAAAGAATGGCTACACGGAAACGCTTTTTGGAAGACGAAGATATTTCCCCGCACTCAAATCTCCGCTTCCATTTATTCGAGCAAGTGCCGAACGCCAAGCAGGGAATGCTCCGCTTCAGGGTACGGCCGCGGACCTTATAAAAATAGCTATTCGTGAGGCCGACCAAGCCCTCCGAGCTGGAAAGCTTATAGACAATGCGCATTTGGTGCTCCAAGTGCACGACGAGCTCGTGTATGAAGTGGATGAGGGCGCAGTCAAAGAGGTGTCTGTACTGGTGGAAAATGTCATGAAAAACGTCATGCCGAATGACTTTCTAAAGGGGCGACGGGCTGTGCCGCTGGAGGTGCATGTAGCTGTGGGCAAGAATTGGGGCGACCTAAAATAAACTTCCACAAACGGCGCATTTCTGTGTTGCCGCGCTCGGTTCGCTCCCGCAACGTACGTTTTAGTACGTCTTGGTCGCGAACCTCGCTTGCGCCTTGAACTGCATCCATTTTTGGAAGTTTATGTATGGGAAAGTTTGTTTATATCTATCTATTAAAAGTAAATAAACTAGCCACATTTTCTTACTTTACGATCACTTATCAAACTTTTTTAAATCTTTCAGCAATGCTGCTCTATTTTGGTAATTTGAGAGTAGACTCTTACTTGCCTTATTTTTCCTGAATTCAGAAACGGTATCTATAAAATTATCCTTAATTTCAATTTTTGCTTTCAGGAAACCGGCAAAGTAATTTCCGATATTATTTTTGAGAGTGGTTTCAAAAAATATCTTCAAGAGTCCATTTCCTGTTTTTTCACTATCCTTAAGTCCTGGATTGATAAATAGAAATTGATTATTGTATTTAATTTCGTCTGGAAATGAGCTGGTGGTGCTAGCGTTCAAAATAACACTCTCAAATTCCTTTGGAAGATATACTTTGTAAAGATTTACTCCTAATACAAAAAGTTCTTTGAAAACGGGGAATAATATCCCGGATATCTTCTTAGTAATGATTATTGGGAACCTCTTATTTTTCTGACATTGCATTAAGAACATAAATAGATCCTTGTTGGGAAGTACCCAACTCCCATTTTTAATCAAACATGCAACTGGAACGTTCTCAAATACGCCTTCAACAATAAACGGCTCAGTAGAAACAATCTTTGCGTCAGTTAAGTATATTTGGAAAAGCTCAAAGAAATATTGCTGAGTTTTCTTTGAATTGATATTTTCATTTGTACACACCTCAGCTAGTCGCTTTCTCTCTATAATATTTTTAGTCTCAGGAACACTTTGAAGACGTGGGTACACAAAAGCTTCGCCTTTTATTAGGTAGCTAAGGAGCTCTGGATCAATTCGCCTATTTCCTGGTCCAGTCTCGCTCAAAAGGTATTCGAGTTCGTTTCGAACAAGGAAACTCTTCTTAAGAAGAATACTTTCAAGCCTATGTCCAAAATAAAGCGCCAGATCCTCTCCTGTTAGGGAAGTGAGTGGAGCCCCATCCAATTTCTTTTTGATTTCATCAATTTTCTTCATAAGTGTATGATTCTTATAATATTATAAGAATAGTCCAAATAGCAAATTTTTATAAGAGTTAGTGCAAGCTTATAATATTATAAGCTATGTTAATTATTAAACAAATCACTATTTACTTGTATTTAAAGGCTAAATAGTTTACTATTTGTACTGGAGGCCAGGTTAAACCTGGGTTCCAGTACAAATATGGATAAAAAGCCAAAAAAAGGCGATTATTTAGATATCTTACTTAGATCAAAAAGTACTGTCTTTTCAACGAAAGATATTGCTTTACTTTGGCGTGACTCAAATACAACTGCTGCGCAAGAGAGATTGAACTATTATGTAAAGATAGGGAAACTCTTTCGAATCCGCCGAGGTATTTATGTTAAGGATAAAAATTACGATAAATATGAGTTTGCTACTAAGATTCTCAGACCCTCATATATAAGCTTTGAAAGTGTTCTTGGTTCAGTCGGCATGACATTCCAGTATTACAGCCAGATTTTTGTAGCATCCTATGTCAAAAGAGAGCTCACTTCTGACGGACAAGCTTACTCTTTCAAAAAAATTAAGGACACAATTTTAAACAATCCGTCTGGCATTGATCAAAGAGGAGAATACGCCATTGCCTCAAAGGAGAGAGCTTTCCTGGACACAGTCTATCGAAGTAAAAATTATTACATCGATAACCTCTCACCTCTTGATTGGGACAAGGTGTTTACGTTATTGCCAATTTACAATAATAAGAAAATGATTAAAAAGGTGAAAGAATATCACGAGCGTTATAAAGCAAATAAATAAATATGACTTTAAATTCAGCAATACATAAAAATATACTTGTTCAGATACTTATCGACATCTATTCTGATACTACGATCAGCCCGTATTTGGGTTTTAAAGGAGGGACCGCTGCCTACCTTCTTTATGGTCTCGAGCGTTTTTCTGTAGACCTAGATTTTGATCTTCTTGACGAATCTCAAGAGAACCATGTCTTTGATAAAGTTGAGAAGATTGTAAAAAAGTATGGGACCATTAAAGATGCTCGCAAAAAGAGATTCAATCTGTTCTTTTTGCTCTCTTACGATAACAAAGAAGAAAACGCGCAAAATATAAAAGTGGAGATTAATTTGAGATCGCTTGGCTCAAAGTATGAGGTTAAAGCCTTTAATGGTGTTTCGATGCTTGTAATGATCCAGACAGATATGTTTGCTCATAAGTTGGTTGCCATGCATGAGCGATTGGGTCAGACAAATAGAGACATCTTCGATGTCTGGTTCTTCTCAAAAAGTAACTGGGAGATAAATAAAGAAATCGTAGAAAAACGAACAGAGATGACCTATAAAGCATTTCTTGAAAAATGTATCTCTGAGTTAGAAGAGATGAGTAATCACAACATTCTTGATGGTATCGGAGAACTTTTGACTGAAAAACAGAAGGACTGGGTGCGATCAAACTTAAAGCTCGAAACGATTCTACAGCTCAAGTTAAGATTAGAGTCCGAGAAGTAAGCTTTATAGTGAGGTTACTATGACAATCGATACCCAAGAAAACAAAAAAGAACTATACATCAAATGCCTCAAATGTGGCGATGAGATTTTTTGGAATACACACAAGCAACTGACTTATTGTAAGTGTAAGGCTATTTATGTTTATGGTTGCGAGGGATATATCCGGATCGGTGGAAATAAAGAGGATCATATTGAGATTCAAAAATAATTATATGGCAAATAAAAATCTTACAAATGCAAAAAAGGCGAAAAATGATGAGTTCTATACTCAATTTTCAGATATTCAAAAAGAAGTCGAGTCCTATCTTGAATATAATCCGAAAACTTTTAAAGGTAAGGTTGTTTACAGCAATTGCGACGACCCGTTTGAAAGCAATTTCTTTCGTTACTTTGTCTTGAATTTTAATCGTCTAGGGCTGAAAAGACTTATCTCAACTAGTTACAAACCCTCCCCAGTCGCAAACACTCAAATAACACTATTCGGCGATGATGTTACCCTTAAACCAGTCAAGGGGCGACCAAAAATCGTTGCTAATAAATTTATTATCAACGAGGTTGGTGACGTAGACGGAGACGGTTCGTTCACACTTGAAGATATTGCCAAGCAGTTAAGAGCCAACAAGAACAATGAGTGGACACCACTTGAAGGTGATGGTGACTTTAGAAGTGATGAGTGTGTCGAGTTACTCAAACAATCCGACATCGTAGTCACAAATCCTCCATTTAGTTTATTTCGTGAATATATTACGCAACTTTTTGAGTATAAAAAGCAATTTCTAATAATTGGTAATCTCAACGCAATAACCTACAAGGAAATTTTTCCAATGATCAAAGAGAATAAGGTATGGCTCGGAAATAACGCAAGAGTTAATGGTGGTGCAATGTTCTACGAGATTCCAGAAGCTGTTGCAAACCTAGATCAAGTTCGTGAAATTAAGACTGACGAAAAAGGTAAAAAAATATACATAACAAGAGTTCAAGGTGTACGTTGGTTTACAAACCTTGACCACGGACGACTACATCAACCGATTCCTTTGATGTCAGGCGCAGATGTAATCAAGTTCTCAACAAATAAAGATTTTGAAAAATATGAAAACTACGATGCGATTGAAGTGTCTCTAGTAAAAAACATACCAAGTGATTACAAAGGCATCATGGGTGTGCCAATTAGTTTTCTTGATAAGTATTCTCCTGAACAGTTTAAGATTGTAGGAATGTGTGAAAATGAAGATCTTTATAGTTTAAAAACCAAATTTTATACATCAGTGGAATGTAAGCAGGCATACTTAGATAAGTTTGGGAAAAAAGGAGTCTATGATTTAAATGCGAGCGGTGTTGTTATCCGTGATGGATTAAGAGAAAAAGTTTATCAGAGAGTTCTAATTAAGCATAAGAAAAAATAATTATGAAAACAACCTTAAAAAACGACATTACAATTAGAGAAGTTTGCGATGGTTTCGTCTACAACGAACTCGAAGGAAAAGGGTTGTTTGGTCTATCTGGAAAATTAACTATTCAGCCAGAGTATCAGCGTAATTATATTTATGCTGACGGCAAAAGAGATGTCGCCGTTATCGACTCAATCTTAAAGGGATATCCAATCGGTCTAATCTATTTCAATCAAGCCGGAAAAGATGATTTTGAGGTGTTAGATGGTCAGCAGCGTATCACAAGTATTGGACGTTTTGTAACAGGTAAATTTGCTGTCAAAGATAGGAATGGTCATGAGCAGTATTACAGCGGTATGGCGGAAAGCCAACGAGAGCAAATTATGAATACCAAGCTGTTGGTATATGTATGTGAAGGTGATGAACCAGAGATCAAGGACTGGTTCAAGACCATCAACATTGCTGGAGTGCCGCTAACCGAACAAGAGATTCTTAATGCGGTATATTCTGGACCATTCGTTACTCGAGCACGTGAAGAGTTTAGTAATAGTCAAAATGCCAACGTTCAAAAATGGAGTGCCTACATTGCAGGTGATATTAAACGCCAAGCATATTTAGAACGAGCTCTAGATTGGGTTTCTGGTGGTGATATTGATAGTTACATGAGTAAGCATCGTAATGACAAAAATATTACTGAGCTAAAAAAGCATTTCGAAACTATTATTGATTGGGTCTCAACTACATTTACAGAAGTTGAAGGTGAGATGAAAGGCTTAGAATGGAATAGACTTTATGAAACTTATCATAAGAAAAAATACAATCCGACTACTGTTTCTGCCTCAGTTCAAAAACTCTATGCAGACGGTTTCGTAAAAAATCGTAAAGGTATTTTTGAGTATGTTTTAGGTGGAGAGACTGAAACAAAATTACTGGAAGTACGAGTGTTTGAGGATTCAACTAAACGTTCTGTATACGAAGCACAAACCTCTATCGCAAAGAAAAAAGGTATTTCAAACTGCTCGCACTGTGCGATTGGACACGATGCAAACAAAGGCAAGATTTGGAGTATTGCAGATATGGATGCAGATCATGTATCAGCTTGGAGTAAGGGTGGCAAAACAATGCTCAATAATTGTGAGATGTTGTGCAAGACGCACAATCGAGCAAAAGGGAATCGATAGTATTTTATATGCGCTTATCCAGCCGCTTGACCCCAGCCCACGCTAGTTCATGAATAGCAAGGACAATCCTTGCTACAGGGAAGAACCGGACAGGGGATAAAAGGAGTACAATGGGGGTATGAAAAAGATTCTACTTATTGTTCTAGCCCTGGGCGTTATTGGAGGGATTGTCTTTCTTGTTCGAAACAAGGAATTCGTAGTTCCTGTTGTTTCGGTGCCTCTGCCTAGTAGCGAAGTCATCTTGCTTGATAACGTTGAAGGGTATTTGCGAGCAAATATTGCCACTCTCTCTCCAGTCAAAGCGGTGCTTGGGGGCACTTGGTATGTCACCGACGTAACAATAGATTTGAGTAAAAAATCCGGAGAGGTTACATATGAAGACGGACATATCGAGGAGAAAAGGGATTTCACATACACTAATGATTCTAAAAACGAAATCACTAATTTAACTATAAAATAGCAACACCGTTTTGTGCGAGTCTGGGACGTATATCCAAAAGCTATACGTTTACTCGACCTTATCCAATCGTTTGGCTTCTGCCCAAGCTAACTCGTAGATTTTTTTCATTGCGTCGGCTATTTCTTCACTCTCTATTATGATGCCGAGTTTTTCGCGCCATGAGGCTATCATGACTTTGTTGTCGTAGATGTTTATTTCTGGGTGAAAATAAAATGTATCTGGGGGAACAAGTGCTGTCTCGCGCATTTCTTTTGCGTCTTGTGATTTTCTATCTTTTCCAATATCTGTTGCCGGCACAATCGCTCGAATATTAATACCAGCTTTGGCGCGACGTTTATAATATTCTGGGAAATAGTTTAGTAGACCTTTGTGCATGTCGTCCACTGTTGCGTACGCGCGGATTGGCTCGCAAGAGGTGAGTGTGTCTTCGTACACTTGTTTGAGTCCGTCAGTCCCTTCGTAGAAACGAACGCGTGGGCGACTGCCGATGTTGTGGAGCGTTGTGAGCTCAGGCACAATTTTTTCAACTTCTTTCAAAGCATTGCGCTTATTTTCAATTTCACGCGCCATGTATTTTTTTATTTCCTCTGGCGATTCCGCAACATATTCTTGTTTTGGTTCTTTGCCTGAAATTGAAACGAGCCCCATCCCTACAAGATTGTCGAGAATGTCATAACCTGTCGTACGATTGATACCCGCCTTGCGCGCAATTTGCGATACAGTGCCTCGCCCGAGCTCAAGCAGGGAAATATATACACCTATTTCTTTTGGTGAAAATCCCGCAGAGAGGAGAATGGCTTCGAGTTTTGTATTTTGAGGGGTTTTTGTCATAGGGCTGTGGATAACTTTTTAGTGTATTAAATAAGCTTGATTCTTGATTCCTAAATCTTGCCTCTAATCAGAAATTCATTGTAATCAAAAGAGGTAACTGTGTCAATATTTTTCCACGAAAAAAGAATAGCTCTTAAAATATCCTTTAAAATCAAGCTAAAAATGAAAATAAATGACGAAAATTGTTGACATAATAAATATGATTGCTATTCTTCAGGGAGGGAAAGTAATAAATATATGGCACTACTTATCATTATCGTGTTCGTCGTATTACTCATAACCGCGGTGGATTTCCCAAGTAATGGGACTCGCCCTGATATACACTAAATCTATGGATTCTATCTGTAAGGCTTGCTCGAAAAATTTCATAATTCGTCCTGAAGATCAGATTTTTTACAAGCAGGTAAACGATGTACTACCGCTCTATTGTCCTGATTGTCGCGCTTCGCGCAGACTCGCATTTCGCAACGAGCGCACGCTTTATCGACGAGCATGTGATTTGTGTAAAAAAGAAGGCATATCTCTTTATCCAAAAAGCACACCGTACCCTATCTACTGTCATACATGCTGGTGGAGCGATGACTGGGATCCAAAATCTTTTGCGAAAGAATATGACCCAACGCGCTCGTTTCTCGAACAGTTTGCAGAAATGCGTCTGACTGTTCCGCGCATTCAACTTCTCGTAATCAATAGCGTTCGAAGTGACTACACAAACAATGCAGGCGACAACAAGGATTGCTACCTTATATTTGCGGCAGAAGAAAATGAGGACTCCGCTTACTCGCGTCTTATTATGAAATGTAAGAGCGTCATAGACTGCGCGTTCACATTTGATTCTGAGAAATGTTACGAATGTATCGACGGACGCAAACTTTACAACTGCATGTTTACTGAACAGTGCCAAAGTTCGACTGATTTGTATTTTTCGTACAATTGTCGCGACTCGACTAACGCAATTTTTTGCACAAACGGCCGACATGTTTCATATCAGATTGAAAACAAACCGTGCACTAAAGAAGAATTTGAAGCAAAGAAGGCAGAAATTTTTTCTTCGCACGAATCACTCGAGGAAGCAAAAAAACATTTCGAAGAATTAAAGAGTGAACTTCTGGTGAAATATACCGTCCAGACAAAGTGCCACAATGTAACCGGAGGGTATTTATACAATTGCTACGATGGCATAAGGCTTTTTGACGCGTCTGATACAAAAAATGCATCCTACATGGCTGATGCGACTGAGGCGATAGATTGCATGGACTGCAACAACACATACTACAAACCCGAGCTCTGCTACAACGGAATGGGATTCCTACAATCAAATCGTAGTAAGCACTGCACGTACATTATTTATTCAAATGATGTTGAGTATTCGGATTCTTGTTACAACTCACAAAGTATTTTTGGCTGTGCGGGAATTCGAAAGGGGAATTATATGATTCTAAACAAAGAATATGAAAAGGAGGAATACGAGGCACTCAAAGAAAAAATAATTGCTGACATGAAAGCTCGAGGTGAGTACGGGCAGTTTTTCCCACCTGAGATGTCGCCGTTTGGCTACAACGAAACTCTTGCGAATGAATATTATCCGCTGACACGAGAAGAAGCACTAGCGCGCGGGTACAAGTGGCAGGACGAGACTACGGGGACATTTGGAAAGGGAACACTTCTTTCCGAAAATATTCCGCAGACCGCTCTTGCTGATGATTCAATTTTAAAAGAAGCCTTGGAATGTGAGCTCTGTCAGAAAAATTATCGTCTAACAAAACAGGAACTCGATTTTTACAAGCAAATTAATATTCCGATTCCGCGCCAAGACTTTGAATGCCGACATCAGGCGCGCATGGGGAAGCGTACACCACGAAAGCTTTGGAGTCGCTCATGTATGTGTGATTTGATAGGGCATGACCATGCAAGCACATGCGGTAAAGGGTTCGAGACGCCCTACTCGCCAGAACGAGAAGAAATTATCTATTGCGAGGATTGTTTTAACAAGGAGGTTGCTTAGGCTTTTGCAAAAGCCTAAGAGAGGGGTATACCCGCACACCAAATTTAATGATGCACCTACGGTGCGGAACAGGGTTCTTTCATTAAAATTGGTGTTCGGGTATAATCCGCTTATATGGTAGAACAGATGGCTCGCGCAGAAAGTGGACGACTTGTACACCAAGTTATTGCTCACTCGTATCTCCTTTACCTAGGGGCTATTGTTTTGGGCTTTATACTAGACCTCTTATATCCTATCTCCTTTGGATCTACCGAGCTTGAGGCACTTGGGATGCTTCTTATTGTGCTTGGAACTGTGGTTATATTTTGGGCGCAACATTCAGCCAGAAAGAGTTCACATTTACGAAATCTTGATTCCCATAAAGTCTGCCGAGATCATTTTTGTGTAGGCCCATATGTATTTACAAGATTGCCGACGCAATATGGACTATCAGCAATGGCACTAGGACTTTCATTCTTAGAGGGCTCACTCTTTATGGTTTTGTGTACACTAATTGCTTTTCTTATCGGAAGATTTTTCTACATTCCAAAACAGGAACGACATCTTGCTTTGAAATATGGCGAGGCTTACCTCGAATACAAGCGCCACGTGAAGTTCTAGCATTCCCATACGGCGCATTTCGTTGTTGCTTGTTCATTTGTTCCAGCGGAGTATAGTAATACACCTTAGTCACAAATGAACGTCGCGCCTAGAACTGCATCCGTCTGCGAAGCTAGAACAATAGCCACTATCACTTTTGAAACAATTTTAAATCATGTTAACTGTATTAGTTGGTCCAAATACTTCCCGCCGAAATGAGAGATTGCAGTCTCTACTTTCTCCGCACAAAAAAAATGGTGCGGATATTGTTTTTTATAATGACGTGAATTTTAATGCTGATTTATTGAAAGCTACGGCCGAGAGCTCCTCACTTTTTGGAAACGCTTCTATTGTTGTAGTTTCTGGTGTTGCTGATAATTCAGCTCTTCGAGACGAACTTGAAAATATTGTTCCGCAAATCGCAAGTTCACAACAACATTTTTTTATATCAGAAA